>NZ_JBSXPP010000011.1:0-192592 GCF_054073305.1 Mycolicibacterium sp. CBM1
AAAGATGCTGCCACCACGCGGCATACAGGTCCTCGGCGCTGCGGCCGGGAATCAGCAACGCCGAGGCCCACCGCGAATACCCACACACCATCGTCATCACCGGCAACGCAGTGGCCGTACGCACCTGGCCACAACCGACCGGGATCGACACGTCAGGAAACCACAAGTCGCACTGCGCGATCTCGCCGGCCTGATAGGTCGTGCGCGACGCCGGATCTGGTGGCAGATACACCGGCCGCAACTCACGCACCCGCTCGCTGAGCGTGCGGATCGAGTACTGCCAGCCGATCCGCTCGGCGATCACCGTTGCCGGCATCCTCGGATAGGCCGCAAGCAATTCCCGGATCCGCGGCTCAACCTCGTCAGCGACCGACCCAGCCGATACCCGCTGATACTTCGGCGGCCGATCACTGGCCAGCGCCGCCTTCACCGTGTTGCGGGCTACGCCCATCACCCGCGCAACCTCGGAAATCGACAACTGCTCCGACCGGCGCAACCGCCGGATCTCTGCCCAGTCCTCCACGCTCAACACTCGCTTCCTCCCTGGCTCGCCCGAGCCAAGGATCTCCAGGAAGCTGGTCAAAATTCACTTGCCGCGCTCCGGTCAGTATTCAGTTGCCGCCGACAGTAGAAGCGTCAGAGCATCGGCTTCAGTGGTCGCCAGCCTGGTGAAAAGACCTGCGCCCATGGAAACTTCGATCCCGTACTTCAGATCGATAGCTAGCAGTTTTACTGTCCCTTGCCTTACTCCGGCGCTCAGGCCTGCTGCGATACCCCAAAAGATCGATCCCTTGCCTGACCCCGAGCACCCGACGGTGAGCGTCTGGCGTTCAGCGATCTGGAGTATCCAGGGTGTGCCGTCCTCACGGCGCCCCATCTGCACTCGGTCGATGTTCGTGAACGTGTGAAGAGCGGCGGCCCTAGCTTCCGAAAGGATATTCGCGAGAACGAACTCCATGCGTACGGTCCCCGGTGAGACGACAACCGATCGGGCGGAGTGCGCACGGATTGAGTCGCGTATCGCTGGAACGGCCTTCTGAAGGTCGTCGACCGTCTGGCCCCTCCGAACGCGCACGACAATTCGTAGCGAGTGATCCAATGCGGCGACGCTAATCACTTGCGGGCGGGTCCATTTGGTGGAGGTAGTCGTGTTCCCTTGCATGTTCTTGTGAGTCACTTGCTCTGAGATGGACAGCCCGCATGCCCTCGCGATCCGGGGCCACTTGAAAATCGTCCACAGATACCACCGGGCTTGTCGTGCGAAGGGCACGAGGTGCTGCTGAAAGGCCGCAGGGGAGAGCGTTATCCATGCGGTGGTGACGGCAACGAGCGCGATGAAGAACGATGCCATGCAGATTCCGACGATCAACAACATGTGCAGGAAGGCGTCGATGAGGTCGGTGCTGGGCGGTTGATAGTCGTACTGGTTCATGCCGACACCCGACTCGCCGGCGGTGTCGGGCTCTTCGCCTGGGCGGCAGACATGCCCGAAGCGCGGAAAGACCAGGCGATCCGCCCAGACTCGCCGGATCGATCCACATATGGCAAGACACTAAGATCTTCGAATACGACTGGTGTGAAGGGCATTCCATCGATGTTGGGTGGACGCTCCGGTTGTGTGGTGGTAGCGAACTTAACCGTGACCGTGCGTGTCCGCTTGGGGGCTGCGAGGTCTCCATCGAGCACTTCGACCTGCCACAGGGGAAGGCCGGACTCTCGGTCGTGTGCTTGAACGCGGTTGTCTTTCGTCGACCGCTCGTAGTCGATGACTGGCGATACGTCAGACACCAAGAAAGCGCAGTGGGGGAAGACCTGCTGATGAGGCACTCTGAGCCACTTTGGGACAGCCATAGTTGTCTCCGATCCTACTTGTCTAATACATGGCAGACTATCTGCGTCTATGACGGTATCGGGGAGATGGGCCTATAGCACCGCGCCAAGAAAAAACTTTGAGATGCGAGCAGATCATGGCGCTCACCTGGTCTTATCGGTAACGCTATCTGCGGCGCCAGCCCTGATGCGCCGCCCAAAGAATGCGAGTTTCTCTCTGAGAAGGGTTGCTTGGACTGGGCCTTGGAAGGTCGAGACGAGACGATTCCATCAACCCGCCAAGTGGCTCCCATACACTGCTTGCCTAGCAGTTTTGGGTGGAAGGTCCTGTCGTGCTCTCACTTGGTCAGATCGACCAGTCCGACGATCGTCCGCCGTACCGGCAGATTGCCGCCATGCTGCGAGAAGCGATAGACCGGGGGTACATCCCCCCGGAAGGGCGCTTGCCTTCCGAAGCAGAGTTGACCGAGCATTTTGGGGTTGCTCGTATGACAGTCAGGCGTGCGCTGAAGGAGCTGCGCGACGAGGGGCTTGTGTTCTCGGAACATGGCAGGGGTGTGTTCGTGCAACCAGCGCCGCGGTGGGCGCCTGAAGGCTTCGAAGTTCAGACTGGCTTGACGACCTTTGTTGGGCGGAGTCATACGGAGATTGCGCGGATCATTGCTCACGACCATGGGTGGCGAATACGCGGTGACGAGATTATTGAGCCTGGCGGCCAAGTTGTAGTGAACAGCCTGGAAGAACTAGCGCGGAGGGCGTTGGCGCTTAGATGGTTTGAGCCGAGCGGAGTTGCCATCAACTGGCACCGCTTTGCTGAAAGGAAGAGCAACAATGCGGACGCCATTCGGCGGGTGGCGTTGACGTCATAGGCGCCAGACACTCGTGGAGCTATTCGCCGAGCTTCTTTCCAATGTGCGCAATTTCGATCATCCCCTCCTGATACAACAATCGGAAATGTATACGCCCGGCCCCTGGGGTGAAACGGGCGTGCATCTCATAGATATTGACGTTTCCAGAGTCGTCAAGAAAACGGCAGAACTTCTCACGTCCTGCGTACTCGGGCGTGACTTTGCTCTTCCACACTGGGGCAGGCGTGCCAGCCTCCCAGCCGGTAGCCGATTCATTCAGTTCCCGGAGCCGATCTGCTACCTGTTTGAGTGCTAGCGGTTCAACCGCATAGAGTTGATCTCTGCAGCCCCTAAGAAATCGAAGTCTCGGATAGATGATCGATCTAAATTGCCAAATGTCTTCGGCATTCTCGACCAATCCCTGAAGTTCGACCAATCTTCGGTCGTGGAAATCGAGAGCGGTTGCCGTGTCATACCAATGTTGCAGCGCGACGCAATGCTCACGGATCTCACCGGTATTCAAGTCGATCTCAGAAACCTCAGCGGTTAGGACGGGCGAACGTAGCGAGGCGGTAGCCCCCAGGCCGGCCAACCCCGACTTTCGTGCAATCGCCATCGCTGCGCCCGATGAACTTTTACCACCAATTCTCGCCTCAATGTCGCTTTTTCCAGGCCAGTTTTCTGGTGATGACCATCCACTCGGGCATCTGTTCAGCATAAGAAGGAATTGCTCTTTCTCGTCGCGATTCAGGCGATTGAGAATCGAGTCGTAACAGGATACTTCACGATTTGTCGGCTTAAATAATGCGTCTATGTTGAGCACCGATAGCAGTCGATCTCGTGTAAACATCGCCTTGAGTCCCTCGGTAAATTCCAGTCCAATTATTTCTTCGCTCGGACCCCCGTCGAAAGAAGTCTCATTTATTGCTACTTCGCCAATAATCATGGACGGATAATTTTGCTCAACAAGATCGATGATTCATCGAAGAAACCATCGGGCCAATGGGGAAGCATGCCTCTGTCATCGATTTCGAGCGAGACGTACCCTTCGTCAATTGAGGTATCGAAGTAGTAGATCTGAGCTTTGAGATTGCGATCACCCTTCTTCGCGAGACGCAGGCCGTTTAAGAAATGATCGCTATGGCTCTCCACGACCATCTGAACTCCGTCCCTCGCTGTTCTTGCACAAAGCTCAGCGAGTTTTGACTGGCCACGTGGGTGAAGATGCGCTTCGGGGTTCTCGATTGCGAGTAGTGAACCGGCAGGTGCGGTTAAGCAGGCAATGACTACAGGAAGGGCGTATGCCACTCCGAAACCGACGTTCGTCGGGCGAAATCGATTCGAGGAGGAAAGCCCTGCCGTGCCACCGAATCCGACATCGAGGCGGACGGCATCCGTATTTGGGATGGTGTGAACGCCCAACGAAATTCCGGGACACGCTTCGCCCATCCAAGCGTTAGTCTGGTCGAGAAGTCTTGCGCTGAGCGCCGACGCGTGGCAACGGAGTGTGGGTACGCGGTCGTCGCTAGCGGATCCGAGCATATCTACCGCGTACTCGCCGCGCGGGCCCAGCGATCTCTGCCTTACAGTCTGTTCGAAGGAGTGCGCTGAAACCACCTCGGGGCCTACTCGATCAGCGCGCACATGTTGATAGCTTGCAGTTGCAATGTGCATCTCATCGAGTGGGCCGTCTACTGCAACTCCCAGGTGATCGGCTGTTGCCTCATAATCGATTAAGAGCTTCGCGGTGGCGCCTGAATCCGAAGTTAAAGCGAATTGAATATACGGAAGTTCTTCGTCATCGTAGAGAGGGGAAAAATCTTCGCAGAGCGCGTCTCTCCCTGAGCCGATTTGGACGTATTTTCCGTTTAGATCAATCGTGCCATGTCCGATCGCATTAGATTCTAAGGACTGTCTGATCAAGCTCAGTACTTGGATCACCGTGCTCTTTCCGGCTCCGTTTAGCCCGGTGAGTAAGGTAAAGTCGCCAAGCTGGAAATTCGCCTGAGGGAATCGCTTGAAATTTCGTATGGTCAATTCGCTAATCACTGGCCAGCCTCCGCAACATCGACTCTATGCGATCAAATCTATAGCGCACCTTTTTGATATCACCAGTTCCTGAGGAGATCGAGTTCACAAATATAGGATCGGCCATCAAATCAGACATGGCCGTCATGCACTTCTTGTGCTTGTCAGCAAGTCTATCTTGTGTTTGCTTGTCTAGTTTTGCAACGCTGACCGACTCGGCTTCGAACAGGGCCTTATTTATTGGCATACGAGGCTGATTGCCTACCGGGATCTTGCGAAAGGCATTCTTGCCGAACAGGGCGTGGCACACTGACATCGATTGCTTGAAGGTGTCGGCATACTTGGAGAACTCGCGTGCGGACATGGAATTGAAGAATTGCATCCGCTCCGTCAAGAATCCGTCGAAATCGTGCGTCCCATACGACTTCACATCGATCGACTCGAAAGCGAGATATCGAAGAACCATTTCCCTGTCGGCCATGCGGTCATCTTTAACGCTGCCCGTCGTAGCCTTAATGAATTCTTGACTATCTGCGAGGTGATGCAGCCGTTTTCTCACCGGGCCGGATATCAATGCGTGCCGAAGCTCCTGATTGGATAGTGGCATACCCCCCGTATTGATCCTGGCAAAAATATTGAATTTTACTGGGTCTGGGGTTCCCTTGCGGATTACGTGCAGCACCAGCTCTGTTTCCCTGATGCGTAGCCTCAGCTTGCTCGGGAGGTCCTCGTATTTCATTCCTTCGTAGGCTTGGAGATACTCTAGACCTTCGAGCATGAGTGGCGTCTTGCCGATTAACTTGCTGTTGCAAAAATGAATGATCGACGTCAGACGTTGTATACCGTCGACGATTATCCAGTTCTCATCCTGATCCTCCGCGGCGTAGAGCGTCGGGAGTGGAATGCGAAGGAGTATCGATTCGATCAGCCTACTCCGACGACGGTTGTCCCATATTCCGGCTTTTCTTTGGAAGTCTGGTTCAAGATCTATCGCGCCAGAAGCCGCACGCGACAATATGAGATCGATAGTCGGTGTGCGGGTCGTCACGTCGATACGATCCGGGTCGAACGGTATCTCGATACGTGCCGAGTCACTGTCGGTTTCACGGCTCTCAACTTCGATACCGCTTCCGACGCCCGATTCAGTGACGGACTCAAGCGCAGTTGTAATCAGCGCGTCTTCTGCTCGCGTTGGCATGGAGCCACTGTATCCGTGGTCAGGATGGTGTTCGAGGGGCTGAATCTCCCCGCACCTATCCTGACGTCGATGGCCTTTGCCTCGGACATCTCCTGCGGCCTTGGTGAGCGTCGATCGGGCGAGGCCGCCGTACGGCGCTTGGCAACGCCGATGGCGCGTGAAATCTCTGCGGCGAAATCGGGTCCGTTGTTGACCAGCACGTAGCCACCGGCAAGGCCCCCTTGATTGCAGAGCGTTCGTCGTCGCCGAACCCTCCGACATGCGACAGCGCCGGTGCCACGATCGATTCGGGTGACGAGGCGCGTAGCCGTGCGCGGCACCACGGTAGTGGGGAAGTGGCTACCCGAATCGCCGTACACCGCCTGACTGCGTGACCACCGCCGCACGATCCGGCGAGCCGCCAGGTACGCATCCTGGGGCACCTCGACCACCGCAATCGCTTTCTCAAGTCCATAAACGCCCCAGAACCGACCTGGCCCGCGCCCGGGCCGCCGCCACAGGTCGGGCACGATGTGCTGATACTCCTTGTCGCCGTGCAGGTTTGGTGATGAGTGCTTGGTGAAGTAGATGGCCAACCGTTTCGGGTCGCACGCCCGCAAGCCATTGCGGACGTCGATGGCGGTGCCGGCCAGCAGATGCCGCGCTTTCTGTTCAGCGTCGGGGTGGTCGACGACATGTGCCCACGTCTCGGACAGCCATTGAGCAAAGCCCCTGCCTGATCGTCCTGGCGACATTGGTGGCGCCATCCACAGATGGATGTGCGGAGCGCCGCGCCGCTGGAACTCCAGTTTCCAGATGTATCGGGCCGCCTCGCCGTACTCCCGTTGAAAGCGTTTGCGCCACAACACCATATGCCGCTTCACGCTGGCTCCGTCCGGAGCGACGGTTTCCCAGTCGCCGGGATACGTGAGGGTGACCATGGCGGGAACCCGACCGGATTCGACGAGTGGGCTGTAGTCGAGTTCGGCGAAGGTGCGGCACATCGACGACCGAGATTTCCTGGACCATTCGGTGATGACACCGCCGGAACTACGCTGGTCATTTTCCATAGGACTCCGTCGTGTCGAAGACACGACGGCCCGATGATCGTCCCCGGCTGCCAGATCCGACCTGACTCGAAACTCGGCATCGTCAACGTCACGTTGGTGATGGGCGACGGCCCGTTCGGCGGTCTTCTCGACACGAACAGGATTGGCCCAACTGAGTCGCACAACACCAGGACCGATGGATATGCGAAACCGTCCCGATTCAGGCTCGGCCCCGCGACGGGCAGGACCAGACGCCCACGGTGCCGCCGGTTCGAACAGGGCCGCTGCCGCGGTGACCATCTCGGGAGTCGGGAACCGAAGGCCCAACGCGTCGATAGCCCGCAGCTCGCCCGTCGCGATCCCGTCGCCCACCGACTCGCGGACATTTTCGGCACATATAACAAGCCCGCCGGCCGCTGCCGAGTTGAAGTCGGGTGCCTCGGTCGATGTCCGGCCGACCGCTGGCGCTCTCCCGCCCTGCGGCCTGGCGGCCTCGGGCGCTCGCGACCTCCTGTCCACCGCGGCACCCGCGGAACCGAGCCCGAATGGCGGCCCATCAGGTACCGATGAGCCGCCCGCCGATGGTGTCGAGTCGGCGACTGATGATGCGATGCTGGGCATCGGGATACCTGCTCCCCGGAGGCCCCGCCGCCGCCCACAACGCAAGAGGTAGCGCCGAAGCTCCTGGTCAGGAGCGCAAGCACCGTGTCCGGTTTATGTCCGTTCGTCGGACAGACCTGATGCGTCAGCGCAGCTCAATGCGGCGCATACGACGCACAAAATCAGATAAACCGCAGTTCAGCGGCTATCCCGTCCGCCTGAAAAGCGGAAGGTCGCCGGTTCGATCCCGGCCCTGGCCACTCAGCTTGAACTCCGGCCCGCTCGGGCCGTTTCTTCTTCGCTCTTCTCCGACTCGCTTCAGTGGGACTTTTTCTGGTCCGGCCGCCCCGGGCGCCGATACGCTGCGGGCCATCGAGGCGAGCACGACACGATCGGTGTGTGCTTCGCCACCCGCACCCAGACCGGAGGCGATCAAACCGATGAGCGCTGTTACCGCGATTCCGCGCCACCCCTCCGACGTCACCGCGGCGTGGCTGGCCGAAGTCCTGCGTCGTTCCGGCACCGCGGTCGAGGTCGAGACCGTCGACGTCGCCCCGGTCGGCACGGGCCAGACCGGCGCGACGTTCCGGGTCAGCGTCGGCTATGCGAAGAACCCGACCGGACTGCCCGCCAGCTTCATCCTGAAGCTGCCTGCCGCCGACGACGCGGTCCGCGACCGGGTGATGCTCGGCTACCGCAGCGAGTGCGCGTTCTACCAGTCCGTCGCCGACGTGGTGACGATCCCGATCCCGCAGTGCTACCACTGCGACATCGACGGCGACGGGGCCAACTACGCGCTTCTGTTGGCCGACCAGAGTCCGGCGGTTCAGGGTGATCAGATCGCCGGCTGCGGTGTCGTGGAGGCTCGCCTCGCCGTCCGTGCGCTCGCCGGGTTGCACGGTCCCACGTGGTGCGATCCGCGCTGGCAGAGCTTCGAGGGCCTGGCCATGTCCATCACCGGCGAGGACGCCATCCGCGGCGTCGGCGAGATCGCGAAGATGGCGGCCGGTATCACCGTCGACAAGCTGGAAACCAAACTGAGCGCAGAAGACGTCGAGACGCTGGTAACGGCAATGGATCTGGTGACGCCGTGGCTGTTGTCCGCGCCGGATCGGTTCGCCCTGCTGCACGGCGACTACCGGCTGGACAACCTGCTCTTCGACGGCGACCGGGTCAGCGTCGTCGACTGGCAGACCCTCGGCATCGGTGTGGCGGGCCGCGACCTGGCCTACTTCATCGGGACCAGCCTGGAACCGGAGCTGCGGGCCGGTGTGGAGGAGGACCTCGTCGCCGACTACCACCGGGCCCTGCTGGACACCGGCGTCTGCGACTTCGACCTGGCGACCTGCTGGCACGACTACCGGCTGGGCATGATGCAGGTTCCGTTGATCTCCGCGCTCGGGTGCGCGTTCTCGGTGGAGACCGACCGCGGCGACGACATGATGGCGGCGATGCTGCGCCGAGGATGCCAAGCGATCCGCGATCTCGGCACCCTCGGGCTAATCGAAGGCGCCGAGAGCACCAATAGTTAGGACACCCGGTTAGTTAGGACAACCGGTGGCGCACTCGCTGCCGCGCACGGCGGCCAGGTGTGCCCTTCCCGACCCGCACCCTCAGTCGTGCAGCTTCTTCTGCGCTTCCCTGACCAACCCGCCGCCGACGATCAGCCGCTGGATCTCGCTGGTGCCCTCGTAGAGTCGCAGCAGCCGCACCTCGCGGTAGATGCGCTCCACCGGCATGCCGCGCATGTAGCCGGCACCGCCGTGGACCTGCACGGCCAGGTCGGCCACCTGCCCGGCCATCTCGGTGCAGAACAGCTTGGCCACCGACGGCGCGATGCGCCGGTCGCAGTCGTGCAGCCACTGCTGCGCGGCGTCGCGGACCAGCGCCCGCCCGGCCATCACGCCGGTCTGCTGGTCGGCCAGCATCGCCTGCACCAGTTGGAAACTCCCGATCGCCGTGCCGCCCTGGGTGGCGCTCGCCGCGTAGGCGACGGACTCGTCGAGTGCGCGCTGCGCGGCTCCCACGGCGAGTGCCGCGATGTGGATCCGGCCGCGCGCCAGCGACGTCATCGCCGCCCGGTAGCCGATGTCCTCGCTGCCTCCGACCAGGGTGTCGTCACCCACGCGCACGTCGGTGAAGTTCACGTCCGAGGTCCAGGCACCCTCCTGGCCCATCTTGGCGTCCTTGACCCCGATCTCGACGCCGGGGGTGTCGGCGGGCACGAGGAAGACCGCGATCCCCGCGCCGTTGGCGTCGGCCGGCCGGGTACGCGCGAAGACGATGAACAGGTTGGCGACCGGGGCGTTGGTGATGTACTGCTTGCGCCCATTGATCACCCAATTAGCGCCGTCGCGAACGGCTTTCGTCTTCAGGCCGGACGGATTGGACCCGGCTCCGGGTTCGGTGAGAGCAAAGGAGGCGACGACCTCGCCTGACGCGATCGGCTCGAGCCAGCGGGCTTTCTGCTCGTCGGTGCCGAACCCGACCAGCACCTGACCCGCGATGCCGTTGTTGGTTCCGAACATCGACCGCAGCGCCAGGCTGGTGTAGCCCAGCTCCAGAGCGAGCTCCACGTCCTGGGCGATGTTCAGCCCCAGCCCGCCCCACTCCTGCGGGATGGCGTAGCCGAATAACCCCATCTTCTTGGCGTGGTCGCGCAGATCGTCGGGCACTTTGTCCTCGGCGAGGATCTCCGCCTCCCGCGGCACCACGGCCGTTCGGACGAAGTCGCGGGTCTGGGCCAGGATCTCGCGGAAGTCGTCGTCGCTGACAGGAGCAGCTGGGCTCATCGGGTTCCTTCACGTGGGGCAGCGGTTCCGGGCGATCATATATGAAATATGATGTTGCCGAGTTCCGGGGTTCGTCGAAGAGCAGGGAGATCACATGGGTTTGCTGACCGGCCAGACAGCGGTCATCACCGGCGGTGCGCAGGGCCTGGGTTACGCCATTGCGGAGCGTTTCGTCGCCGAAGGCGCCCGGGTGGTGCTCGGTGACCTCAACCTCGATTCCACCGAGGCCGCGGTGGAAAACCTGGGCGGCCCCGGCGTCGCCCGCGCCGTTCGCTGCGATGTCACCGCCTATGCCGACGTCGAGGCATTGGTCGACACCGCGGTCGCGGAGTTCGGCCGGTTCGACATCATGGTGAACAACGCCGGCATCACCCGCGACGCCACGCTGCGCAAGATGACCGAAGAGGACTTCGACCAGGTGATCTCGGTGCATCTGAAGGGCACCTGGAACGGGCTGAAGAAGGCCGCGTCGATCATGCGCGAACAGAACAGCGGCGCGATCGTCAACATGTCCTCGATCTCGGGCAAGGTCGGCATGATCGGCCAGACCAACTACTCCGCCGCCAAGGCGGGCATCGTCGGCATGACCAAGGCTGCCGCCAAGGAACTCGCCCACCTTGGCGTGCGGGTCAACGCCATCCAGCCCGGCCTGATCCGCTCGGCGATGACCGAGGCCATGCCGCAACGCATCTGGGACTCCAAGGTCGCCGAAGTGCCGATGGGGCGCGCCGGTGAACCGGCCGAGGTCGCCAAGGTGGCGCTGTTCCTCGCCTCCGATCTGTCCTCGTACATGACCGGCACCGTCCTCGAGGTCACCGGGGGTCGGCACCTGTGACACGAACCGCGGTCATCTGCGAGCCGGTCCGCACACCGATCGGACGCTACGGCGGGATGTTCGCCTCGTTGACGGCCGTGGACCTCGGCGTGGCGGCGCTGCGCGGCCTTCTCGAGCGCACCGGAGTGACACCCGCGGCCGTCGAGGACGTCATCCTCGGGCACTGCTACCCCAACAGCGAGGCGCCGGCGATCGGGCGCGTGGTGGCTCTGGACGCCGGGCTGCCGGTGACCGTGCCCGGCATGCAGGTCGACCGGCGCTGTGGTTCGGGCCTGCAAGCGGTCATCCAGGCCTGCCTGCAAGTCGCCTCGGGTGACAACGATCTCGTGGTCGCCGGTGGTGCGGAGAGCATGAGCAACGTCGCGTTCTACTCCACTGATATGCGGTGGGGTGGCGCGCGCACCGGAGTGCGGATCCACGACGGTCTGGCGCGCGGTCGCACCACCGCGGGCGGCAAGTTCTATCCGGTGCCCGGTGGCATGCTCGAAACCGCCGAGAACCTGCGCCGTCAGTACGGCATCTCCCGAACCGAACAGGACGAGCTGGCCGTTGCCTCGCATCAACGCGCGGTCGCCGCGCAGAAGGACGGCATCCTCGCCGAGGAAATCATCCCGGTGACGGTAGCGACCCGCCGCGGCGAGGACGTGATCGACACCGACGAGCATCCCCGCGCCAATGCGTCCGTCGAATCGCTGGCCAAACTCAAACCCGTTCTGGCCAAACAAGATCCGGAATCGACTGTGACGGCAGGAAACTCCAGCGGCCAGAACGATGCCGCATCGATGTGTATCGTGACCACTCCCGAGAAGGCTGCCGAGCTGGGCCTGAGGCCACTGGTGCGGCTGGCCTCCTGGGGTTCGGCCGGCGTCGGCCCCGAGGTGATGGGCATCGGTCCGGTGCCGGCCACCGAAGTGGCGCTGAACCGGGCCGGGCTGCAGCTGCGAGACATCGACCTGATCGAACTCAACGAGGCGTTCGCCGCGCAGGCACTCGCCGTCATGCGGGAATGGAAGTTCACCGACGCCGATTCCGAGCGCACCAATGTGCGCGGATCCGGCATCTCGCTGGGTCATCCGGTGGGCGCCACCGGCGGACGTATGCTCGCCACGCTGGCTCGCGAGCTGCACCGGCGCGGCGCGCGCTACGGGCTGGAGACCATGTGCATCGGCGGCGGCCAGGGGCTGGCCGCCGTCTTCGAAAGAGTGACCGAATGACCAGGCTCGCGCAGACCCTCGGCCTCACCGAGGTGCAGACCGAGATCATTTCCACGGTAAGGCAATTCGTCGACAAAGAGATTATTCCCAATGCCCAGGAGCTCGAACACGCCGACACCTACCCGCAGGCCATCGTCGACCAGATGCGGGAGATGGGCCTGTTCGGGCTGATGGTGCCGGAGGAGTACGGCGGGATCGGCGAGTCGCTGCTCACCTACGCGCTGTGTGTCGAGGAACTGGCCCGCGGCTGGATGAGCGTCTCCGGGGTGATCAACACCCACTTCATCGTGGCCTACATGATCCGCCAGCACGGCACCGACGAGCAGAAGCGGCGCTTCCTTCCGCGGATGGCCACCGGCGAGGTCAGGGGAGCGTTTTCCATGTCGGAACCGGAGTTGGGGTCCGACGTCGCCGCGATCCGCACCCGCGCCCGCGCCAACGGTGACGGCACCTACACCATCGACGGTCAGAAGATGTGGCTGACCAACGGCGGCAGTTCGACTCTGGTCGCGGCTCTGGTGCGCACCGACGAGGGCGCGGACAAGCCACACCGCAATCTGACCGCCTTCCTGATCGAAAAGCCGTCCGGCTTCGGTGAAGTCGCTCCGGGCCTGACGATCCCGGGCAAGATCGACAAGCTCGGGTACAAGGGCATCGACACCACCGAGCTGATCTTCGACGGGTACGTCGCCAGTGCCGATGACATCCTAGGTGCCAAGCCGGGGCAAGGCTTCTTCCAGATGATGGACGGCGTCGAGGTCGGTCGCGTCAACGTCTCGGCGCGGGCCTGCGGGGTCGGCATCCGCGCCTTCGAGCTCGCCGTCCGCTACGCCCAGCAGCGCAGCACCTTCGGCAAGCCGATCGCCGAGCATCAGGCCATTGCGTTCGAGCTGGCCGAGATGGCCACGAAAGTCGAAGCGGCACATCTGATGATGGTCAACGCCGCCCGACTCAAGGACTCCGGCGAACGCAATGACGTGGCCGCCGGCATGGCCAAGTATCTGGCCAGCGAGTTCTGTTCTGAGGTGACCCAGCAGAGCTTCCGGATCCACGGCGGTTACGGCTATTCCAAGGAATACGAGATCGAGCGCCTGATGCGCGACGCGCCGTTCCTGCTCATCGGGGAAGGTACCAGCGAGATCCAGAAGAACATCATCAGCAAGCGGCTGCTGGCCGATTACCGGATCTGACATGAGCGCCCCGGATTTCGCCGCGCGCCCGCAACTGGCGGAAGACGTGGCGCGCTTCGTGCGTCGCAGGATCTTCAACGGAACCTATCCCGCCGGTGAGTACATCCGGCTCGACCAGCTGGCGGCCGAGCTGGGTATCAGCGTCACGCCGGTCCGTGAGGCCTTGTTCGAGCTGCGCGGCGAGGGACTGCTCGAGCAGCTGCCGCGCCGTGGCTTCATGGTGCTGCCGTTCACCGACCGCGACATCGTCGACGTGTCCAACCTGCAGGCACACGTCGGCGGCGAGCTGGCGGCCCGGGCGGCGGTGGCCATCACCGACGACCAACTGCGGGAGCTGACCGACATCCACGACCAGCTGAATGCCGCCTATGCCGCTGACGACGAGGTGCGGGCCGTCCGACTCAACCACGAGTATCACCGCGCGATCAACGTGGCCGCGGATTCGCCGAAGCTGGCCCAGCTGATGTCCCAGATCACCCGGTACGCACCGGAATCGGTGTTCCCGACGATCGAGGGCTGGCCGGATCGGTCGGTCGCCGATCACGAACGCATCCTGGCCGCACTGCAGGCCCGCGACCCCGACGGCGCCCGCGCGGCGATGTCGGAGCACCTCGCCGCCGGCGCGGCCCCGCTGATCGAACACCTCGTCAACCGTGGAGTCGCGCAGCGCGCGGACCGACCGTAGCCGTCACACCACCGAGAAGCCGGGGGGCAGTGCGGCCCGTCCGGTGAGGGCAAGCAGCAGCTCCTGGCCGTCGCCGCGCCGACCCGCGGTCTCCACGGCCACGGTCAGCGCCACGGTGCAGACATCGGCCGGCAGCGCCGCGGCGAGCCCGAGTCCTGCGGCCAGGTCCAGGCTGTGCACCGCCAGCTCGACGATGCGGGTCGGCAGATAATCCGACAGCAGCATGCCACCGACGATCGTGGTGATCAGGGGGTCATCCGCGCTCGCCAGCGCGTCCAACGCCTGATCGCGCAGCCGGCGAAACTCCGCCGGCGGGTCGGCGCCCAGCGCTCGGCCAGCCTGCTCGGCGCGGGCCTGGATCGATCCGGCGTCGGCGACGTTCGCGGCCGCGAGGTAGTAGTCCCCGGTGGTGTGGACATCGCGCTGTGCTGCCGGTCGCGCGAGGTAGTCGACGACGGTGACGAAGGAACGGCTCAGGTGACCGACCAGAGTCCGCACCGTCCACACTCCCAGCACCGGCGTGTCCCACGTGTGGGCCGGTATGCGGGCCACCAGATCGACCGCGTGCTCGCCGGCGACGCGGTAGAGCGCGATCTGCTCGTCGAGGGGTTGCAACGTCACGGGACCGATTCCACCGGAACGTCGTGTTGTGCGTAAAGGGCCAGTCCCCGACGACTGGCCTGGACCCGGTGCCGTGACCGATACAGTCTCTGCTATTTTTGTAACGCTGTTGACGCGTCGATCCCGAGTGGAGAAGCCATGCCAGAACCAGTCATCGTCGGCGCCGTCCGGACCGCGATCGGTCGTTCGTTCAAGGGCACCCTGGTCAATACTCCGCCGGAGACGTTGCTCGGCGCCGTCCTGCCCGAGGTCATCCGGCGCGCCGGGGTCGACCCGGGCGCCATCGACGACATGATCTTCGCCGAATCGCACTACGGCGGCGGCGATCTGGCCCGGTACGCCGCGGACGCCGCAGGACTGACGAATGTCCCCGGCCAGTCGGTCAACCGGCACTGCGCGGGCAGCCTGACCGCCATCGGCAACGCCTCGGCCCAGATCGGTTCGGGCATGGAGCGGGTGCTGATCGCCGGTGGTGTGCAGTCGCTGTCGATGACGCCGCTCATGAGCCAGCGCATCATCGGCCCCGAACTGAAGTTCGAGGAGCGGTGGTTGCCGCCGATTCACGTCGAAACGCCGGATGCTCCGAGCCGCGACATGTCGATCACAGTGGGCTGGAACACCGCGCAGGCGGCAGGCATCTCCCGCGAGGAGATGGACGCCTGGGCCGCGCGCTCGCATCAGCGTGCCGTCGACGCCATCGACGCGGGCAAGTTCCTCGACGAGATCCTGCCGCTAAAGGTGCAGCAGCTCGACGGCTCGGTGACCGACTTCAGCGTCGACGAGCATCCCCGCCGCGACACCACGGCCGAGAAGCTGGCGCAGCTCAAGGTTCTGCACCCGGAAATCGAGGGCTTCTCGATCACCGCGGGTAACTCCAGCGGCACCAACGACGCCTGCGCCGCGGTCGCGCTGGTCGACCGGTCCTACGCGAACGGCGAGGGCCTCGACGTGCTGGCGACGGTCAAGGCATGGGCCGCGGTCGGTGTCCCGCCGCGCGACACCGGCCTCGGCGGCGTCGAGGTGATCGCCAAGGTGCTCGACCGCGCCGGGTTGACCCCGTCGGATGTGGCGTTGTGGGAGATCAACGAGGCGTTCGCGTCGGTGCCGATCGCCGCCTGCCGCAGGTACGGCCTCGATGAGGAGCTGGTGAACTTCTCCGGAAGCGGCTGCAGCCTGGGGCACCCGATCGCGGCCTCCGGCGCACGGATGATCACCACCTTGATCTACGAGCTGCGCCGCCGCGGCGGCGGCATCGGGGTGGCCGCCATGTGCGCCGGTGGCGGCCAGGGTGGCGCGGTCGTCATCGAGGTCTAGTTCTCTGTTCGTGCACGGCGCCGGCCAGTGAGCCGCGCCGAGTGGTGTCCCGCTCGGTAAGAGCGCTGACCGGACGATTCCCGCGTGGGCGATAGATTACCGTCGCCGAGGTGAGGAGTTCGAGTGACGCGCAGTGCCCGTGAGGTCGTCGAGCTCTACAACCTGGTGGTGTGGAACCAGCGTGATTTCGCCCTCGCCGCAGAGTTGCTGGGCGACACCGTAATCCGCCACGACGTGGGTGAGGTGCATGTGCTGCGCCACGACGAGGCGGTCCGGCGGGTCAGCGACACCTGGGAGATGTTCGACGAGATCCGCTTCGAGTTGAAGCGGGTGCTCCCCGCCACCGACGGCGAGCATGTGACGGTGATCTACCAGTCTCCGATGCGGCTCAAGGACGGTACGACGACGACCATCGCCAGCATGGAGATCTTCCGGGTGCGGGACGGTCGGATCGTCGAAGTGTGGAACTGTGGCTACAAGCAAGGGGAGTGGCGATGACGCGCGGCCAGCAGGAGCAAAGCGCCATGGGGAGTAGCTCAGTTCTCGACGAGCTCGGTTACTACCTGTTGGCGGGCGCCGGCGGGGAAGGCCCCGCGACACTGATGGACGAAGCGCGCCGCGGTGAGGAACTGGGCTTCGGGACTGCGTTCATCTCCGAGCGCTGGAACGTCAAGGAGGCATCCTCGTTGGTGGGGGCGGCCTGCGCCGTCACCACCCGGATGCAGATCGCCACGGCGGCAACCAATCACAACACGCGCCATCCGCTGATCACCGGGTCCTGGGCCACCACAATGCATCGTCTCTCGGGTGGGCGCTTCACGCTGGGGATCGGCCGCGGTATCGGCGCGATTTACTCGGCGTTCGGCATCCCCGCGGTCACCACGGCGCAGATGGAGGACTTCGCCCAGGTGATGCGTCGGCTGTGGCAGGGCGAGATCATCTTCAACCACGACGGGCCGATCGGCAACTACCAGATCCTCTTCCTCGATCCCGACTTCCGCGAGGACATCAGACTGGCCCTCGTCGCCTTCGGCCCCAAGACCCTCGAGCTGGGTGGACGCGCCTTCGACGACGTCATCCTGCACACCTACTTCACGCCGGAAACGTTGTCGCGCAGCGTCAAAACGGTCAAGGAGGCCGCCGAGAAGGCCGGACGCGACCCCGCCGACGTGCGGGTGTGGTCCTGCTTCGCCACCGTCGGTGACCATCTGCCCGAGGAGCTGCGGCTGAAGAAGACCGTCGCGCGGCTGGCGACCTACCTGCAGGGCTACGGCGACCTTCTGGTGTCCACCAACGGCTGGGATCCCGTTGTACTGGAACGGTTCCGGGCCGACCCGGTGGTGCAGTCGATCGGCGGCGGCATCGACCACAAGGCCACCGCGGACCAGATCGAGCACATCGCCACGTTGATCCCCGGCGAATGGCTGGAGCCGTCGGCCACCGGGTCGGCGCAGCAGTGTGTCGAGCGCATCCGCAAGGAGTTCGACTACGGCGCCGACGCATTGATCATGCACGGTGCGACCCCTGACGAACTCGAGCCGATCGTGGCGGCCTACCGTGCCAGGGGGCGATGACCGATCGGCTCGTCGAATCCGAGGTCGCCCGCCAACCGGTAGGACCGCTGCCAAAGTGGCCCATCTGCCCTCGCCGGCACGGCGGCATTGACCCACTGAATTGCGTACTGTAGCTTCTGCCGTCATGAGTCGGGGCGGACGTCTCAAGGTCGACCGCGGTGTGATGAGCCGGCTTGCCGGTGTCGCCGACGCGGCCAGGGACACCGAACGGCTCGGCTACGGCGGGTGCTGGACCGCGGAGATCAGTCACGACCCGTTCCTGCCGCTCACCCTCGCCGCGGAACACACTGCCGAGATCGAGCTGGGTACCGGTATCGCCGTGGCGTTCGCTCGCAATCCCATGACGGTTGCCAACGTGGGATGGGACCTGCAGGAGTATTCGCGCGGCCGATTGCTGCTCGGGCTGGGCACCCAGATCAAGACGCACGTCGAGAAGCGGTTCAGCATGCCGTGGAGTCATCCGGTGCAGCGGATGGGCGAGTTCGTCCTTGCCCTGCAGGCGATCTGGGACTGCTGGAGCAACGGCACCAGGTTGAGTTTCGACGGCGACTTCTACAGCCATCGACTGATGACGCCGATGTTCACCCCGGAACCGCAGCCCTACGGGGCACCGAAAATCTTCCTCGCCGCCGTCGGAGAGCTGATGACCGAGAAGTGCGGTGAGGTCGCCGACGGTCTGATTGCGCATGCCTTCACCACCAAGCGGTACTTCGAGGACGTGACGATCCCCGCGCTGCAGCGCGGAATGGCCAAGGCGGGCCGCGACGGAAGTGGATTCCAGGTGTCGGCGCCGGTGTTCGTCGTGACAGGTGCCGACGAGGCCGAGATCACCGCTGCCGCAGCGGGCACTCGCAAGCAGATCGCGTTCTACGCCTCGACGCCCGCGTATCGGAAGGTGTTGGAACTGCACGGCTGGGGCGATTTGCAGACCGAACTGCATCGCCTGTCGCTGGACGGGCAGTGGGACACCATGGCCACCGTGATCGACGACGAGATTCTCGAGACGTTCGCCGTCGTCGCACCGCTCGATCGACTGGCGGTGGCGCTCACAGAACGCTGCGACGGGGTCATCGACCGGGCCATGGTGGGTCTGCCCGCCGGGACCTCGGATGAGACCGTGCGGGCTTTCCTGGAAGAGGTGCGGGCGGGCTGACTTCCGTGGCGGCCCGGTGGGTTGTCCACAGTTCGTTGTTGGTCCCCAGATGTGTTGGGGCGCCGGGTTTTGTCGGTGCCGCGAGGTAGTGTTTCGAACATGCGTTCGGTCGGTGTGATGTTGGATGATCTCGACACCCTGGTCGGGGAGATCGGCGCGGTCGATGTCGAGGCGTTGGCGGCGCCGGAACGGTTTGCGGTGTTGGAGCGGTTGGAGACCGCGCGGCGACGACAGGCCGCGGTCGCCTTGTCCTGGGTGGGCACGCTGGAGCAGTTCCAGGGGTGTCCGCCGGTGAGTATTGCGGTGGCGGATGTGTTGCGGGTCAGCCCGCGCGAGGCCAAACGCCGGATCCGTGATGCCGAGCAGCTGGCCCCCCGGCGGACCTTGATCGGGGAGCCGGTGGCGCCGTTGTTGCCGCAGACCTCGCAGGCCTGGCATGACGGGTTGTTGGATGGCGAGCATCTGCGAGTGATCCAGCAGTTCTTCCGCGACCTGCCCGACCATGTCCCGCTCGCGGAGCGGGACAAGGCCGAACGCTCGCTAGCCGAGCATGCGGTGAGTCTGCGGCCGGATCAGTTGGCCACGGTCGCCCACCAACTGTCGCTGCTGCTCAACCCCGACGGGAAGTTCTCTGAGGAGGACCGGGCCCGCAAACGCGGGTTCGTGTGGTGTGGCGGGCAAGGTGTCGACGGGATGAGCGTCGGGAAGCTGGTCGCCGATCCCGAGCTGCGGGCGGCGGTGGATGCGTGGATGGCCAAATACGCCGCACCCGGCATGTGCAACCCCGCCGATGAATCCCCGACCGTGGCACCGTCGCAGGAGGGGGCGGCGCGGGACACGCGGGGGTATGCCCAACGCCAACACGACGCCCTCACCGCCCTGCTACGCGGAGCATTGGGGGATCCGAAGTTCGGCCAGCACAACGGCCTACCGGTCACCGTCATCGTCTCGGCCACCCTGCACGACCTCCACGCGAAGACCGGTCACGCCGTCACCGCCGCCGGGACATTGATCCCGATCCCGGACCTGATCCGGCTGTCCGCCCACGCCTATCACTACCTGGCGTTGTTCGACGGAATCACTGGGCGGGCGTTGTGGCTGGGCCGCACCAAACGCATCGCCTCGGCCGACCAACGCATCATCCTGCACGCCAAAGATCGGGGCTGCACCCGGCCCGGCTGCCCCGCGCCGGGCTATCACAGCGAGGTTCACCACGCCACCCGCGACTGGAAACACGGCGGCAACACCAACATCGACGACCTCACCCTGGCCTGCGGGCCCGACAACCAACTCGTCGACACCGGCGGCTGGACCACCCGCAAACAACCCGACGGCACCACCGCATGGATCCCACCACCAGAACTACCCATGCTGCACGGCGGCACCAACACCTACCACCACCCCGAACGACTCCTGGGTGACGAACGGCCGCGCGGCGAACCGACCGGGGGTGAGCGGGAATGAATAGATGGCTACCGACACTTGTAGCCAAGCATGACGTTCACCCTGACCGATGATGCAGCTCTGTTCCAGCCGATCGCGATCGGGGCGAACACCGCGCGCAACCGGCTGTTCATGGCGCCGCTGACCCGCTCGCGGGCACAGGCCGACGGCACGCCCAGCGACCTGCAGGTGGAGTACTACGCGCAGCGGGCCTCGGCCGGGCTGATCATCACCGAGGCCACCGCGATCTCCCAGGTCGGCAACGGCGCCTACGTCAACACTCCGGGCATCTACACCGACGCCCATCAGCAGAAGTGGGCCGAGGTTGCCGCGGCCGTGCATGCCCAGGGTGGCCTGATCTACATGCAGATCTGGCATGTCGGCCGGATGGCGCATCCCGACATCAACGGTGCCGAATCGGTGGCGCCCTCGGCGATCGCCGCCGATATGTCGGCGCACACTCCGGCAGGCAAGCAGCCGCTACCGGTGCCACGCGCGCTGGAGACCGCTGAAATCGCCGACGTGGTGGCCCAATTCCGGCTCGCTGCCCGCCGGGCCGTCGACGCCGGGCTTGACGGCGTGGAAATCCACTCGGCCAACGGCTATCTGCTGCACCAGTTCCTGGCCGATGCCACCAATACCCGCACCGACCGCTACGGCGGAACCCCGCAGAACCGCGCCCGACTCGCCGCCGAGGTGATCGAGGCGGTGGCCGACGAGATCGGGGCGGGGCGGGTCGGCGTGCGGATCTCTCCCGGGAACACCGCCGGTGACATCCACGAGGTCGACACAGTCTCGGCGTATGAGGCTCTGCTACAACGGGTTTCCCCGCTCGGACTGGCCTACCTGCACGCGCTGATCAACCCCGATTCTCCCGAATTCGGAGCGGTGCGCGCCATGTGGCCGGGACCGTTCGTTCTCAACACCGGCCGGGACGTCGAGACGAGCTTCTGCCAGCTCGAGAATCTCGCCGACTGGGGCGTCATCAGCGCGGCCGCCGTCGGGCGCGCCTACCTGGCGAATCCCGACCTCATCGAACGGCTGCGCCAGGGTGCGGAGCTGACCGAGCCCGACGTGGCGACGTTCTACTCACCGGGGCCGGTCGGTTACACCGACTATCCCACGCTGGTACCGGCCGGCTGACGCGACTTCTCCTGCAGCCGTTGCCGTTCCACCGTGGCGAGATAGAAGGCCCACGCGAACGCGAAGCTGGTGAACAGGCTGGATACGAAGTACAGCCACGGGCGCTTGATGCCACGCCGATAGCCGTCGACGATGGTGAACAGCGGCAGCAGGATGACGTTGCCGATGGTGTAGTCCTGACTGGCTGACGCCGCGGCCGGGTTGTCATAGCCCAGCGAGATGAACTGCCACCAGCTTCCGGCGCCGGTGAACACGTTGCCACTGCCGTCGGCGTACTGGTGGACGAACTGAATGTTGAAGTACCAGCCGAGAATCACCGACGCGATACCGACCACGTAGTAGAGGATCTCCAGCGCGCTGACGGCCGGGCCGGTGGCGGGCCGCCGAAAGATCGCGGAATTGGACCCGATGATCCAGGCGATGACCAGGGCGGCCAGCACGGCGTGAATGAGGAGCGTCATGGCTTGGTAACTGTAGTGAAAGCCGCCGCGCGTTTCGTCAATTTTGCCAAATCGCGGTGCGGTACGTTACCTGCGTGGTCCGACCTGCTCAGACGGCGCGCAGCGAGCGCACCCGTGACGCGCTGCGTCGCGCCGCCCTGGTTCGCTTTCTCGCCCAGGGCGTCGAGGACACCTCGGCCGAGCAGATCGCCGCCGACGCCGGGGTGTCGCTGCGGACCTTCTACCGGCACTTCACCTCCAAGCATGATCTGCTGTTCGCCGACTACGACGCGGGGCTGGAATGGTTCCGCGCGGCGCTGCAGGACCGGTCCCCGGGCGAATCGATCATCGAGTCGGTGCAGTCCGCGATCGACGCGTCGCCCTACGATCCGGAGGCGGTCGCCCAGATCGCGTCGCTGCGGGCCAGGGAACTCGACCCGGGCCGCATCGTCCGGCACACCCGGCAGGTGGAAGCCGAGTTCGCCGACGCGATCGCCGCGCAACTCACCCAGAGCGCCACACCGGTCACCCCCGACGACCGGCTGCGGGTGATCGTGACGGCGCGCTGCATCGCCGCGGCCGTCTTCGGGGCGATGGAACTGTGGATGGTCGGCGAGGACCGCTCACTGGCCGAGCTGGGCCGGTTGTGCCGAACGGCGCTGGAGTCGCTGCGCGACGGGATCATCGCCGAGTAGCGCCATTCAGAAGCCGTACCCGACTTGAGCGGGCACCTCCGTGGCGAATGCCAAATCCAAAGTGCTTACCAAGCCGCGGTTTTCACACCAGATGCGGTGTGCGGTGGCGAATGCCGAAGGCCGGTGCCCGCCCAGATAGATGCTGCCCAGCACGGAAAGGTCGAGACGGACGTCGGGTTCGGCACCGGTGGGCACGCACCGCGCACGGCCGTCGGTGACAGTCAGCGCGTAACGGCCGCCGCCGTCCAGCTCTGCGTCGCAGACCTCCAGCACGATCGAGACGTCATGGGCGTAGCGCCGCGCTTCCAGAACAGTGGGAATGTCCAGGATCCGCAGCCACAGCGCATCCTCGGTGCCGACCGTGCGGACCCGGCGCGGATCGGACAGCAGGTAGGGCAGGGGGTCGGCGGGGTGGGTGTCGACGGTGATGGTCTGCATAAGGTCCATCCCCAGCAGCGTCTGCCACAGGGCGATGTGGGCCTCGTCGGTGACGGCAGTGAACTTGGTGACCGCGACGGACTTGCCGGCCTCGGCGGCGTGCGTGCGGTACATGACGAAGCCGTCGCGGTGCAGCAGCGTGAACAGCTCGCTGCCGCCGTGCCGGGCTGATTCGCGGTCGGCCAGGACGTCGTCCCACAACACCGTCGGCGTGTGCAATCCGCCCGGACTGCGTAGGCGCCACCGGTGGTAGATGTCGGCCAGGGCGTCGCGGTGTTCGCGCGGATCGACGATCCGGACACCGCCGAAGTGGGGGACGTGCTGATGCATCCGGGCCGAGCGGCGCTCCACCTGCACCGTCGCCTCGACGGTGGCCGGCCCGTACCCGAACCGCTCGTAGATGGTGGCCTCGCTGGCGAACAGCCCCGCGATCGGGTACCGCGGCACCATCCGCTGGTGCAGTTCGGTGAACATCGCCCGCAGCAGCCCCCGGCGGCGGTGCGTCGGGGCGACGGCCACCCAGGTGACGCCGGCAGTCGGCAACTGCCGGCCGCCGGGCACGGTCAGTTCCAGATCCAGCGCCATCGACATCCCGACGATGTCGGTGCCCTCGCAGGCCAGCACTACGCTGTCCGCTGGGGCCATCGATCGCAATACGGCGATGCTGTCGGGGTCGCGAAACGACCCGAAGCAGGTGGCGGCCAACCGCCGCATCGCCGGCCAGTCCTGGTCGGCGGCACTGCGTAGCGCCACATTCGGGGGAAGAGAGACGCGACGAACCACGTCGTCGACGCTGTCACATCCGGGCGCAGATCGCATTCCTATTTCGGGTCGGTCTCATGCGGGGTGGCGTCGAGTTCGGCAGGTCGACGCTGGCGACCACGAAAAGCTTTCGCGGATTGACGAATTCGAGCCGGATGAACAGTACCGCCAGCACTCCCAGCAACAATCCGACCAGGATCGGCCCGACCGCGTCCCGGGCCGCGACCCACCTGTCGTGGTCTGGGATGCGTCGTCTCCGAGCAGGTTGCGTGCGGCGGTCATCCCGGCAGGGGTGCCCGTGGCATGCTGGCCGCATGCATGCGTTCCGCGCCGCCGTCGAAGCCGGCGATTTCGATGCCCTGCCCGCCCTGATGACCGAGGACGTCGTCTTCCGCAGCCCGATCGCGCACAAGCCCTACCAGGGGCGTGACACCGTGGCCGTGATCCTGCGCGCGGTGTCACGGGTGTTCGTCGATCTGACCTACGTGCGTGAGATCGGCGGCGACGGCTCGCCCGACCACGCGCTGGTGTTCACCGCCAAGGTCGGTGAGCTGGAAATCAACGGCTGTGACTTCCTGCATACCCGCGCCGACGGCCTGATCGACGAGTTCACCGTGATGCTGCGCCCACTCAAAGCCGTCAACGCCTTCGCCGAGCAGATGGGTGTGGAGTTCGCCAAGGAGATGCAGGCAGCCGGACTGTCCGGATAGCTCCGGCGTGTGCTTCCCGGCATCGGCCCGGAGGCGGCGCACTATCTAAGACATGGCGAGGATCGGTGCCGACTCCCTGATCGTCCGGGGAGAGCGACGTCGCGACGGCACCTGGCTGTTCACCGTCCGCTACATCGTGCACTTCGAGTCCGCCGAATTCGGGATGCGCTTCGACGATTCGGTCCAGATCGCCGTCAACGGAACTGCCACCCCGGTGGCCTTCATCGCCTGTGCTCGCTCGGTGCTGCGCAAGAAGCGCGTGGTGGTCGCCGACGGTGCGCTGCTGCCGCCGAGCGGAGGCGACGACCTCTATGCGCGGGTCCGCGTGCGTCGTCGCGGCGGCGCCGACGCGGTCACTCAGTCGGCCCGGTTGCTCAGGATCTCGGCCCAATCGGTGGGCACCCGTCCCCTGGGGCCGGGAACCGTCTCCTCGGACGGGCGGCTTACCGGCGGAGCCAGATCCGGTCCGTCGTAGTAGCGATCGTCGTCGTAGTTCCAGAACCAGTCCTCACCGGGCTCGAACGACCGGATGATCGGATGCCCGCTGGAACGCCAGTGCGCGGCAGCATGCCGCATCAGTGAGTCGTCACAACACCCGATGTGACCGCAGGCCGCGCAGCGGCGCAGGTGCACCCACCACCCGCCGGACGCGTCGCATTCCACGCATCCGGTACCACTCGGCGGCACCGACGGATCGACTGGTCGGGTCATGCCGACGAGATTACGGCCGCCCTCCGGCAAGCCTTCGGCTCATCGCCAAAAGCGTTGGCACGCCGGGTCCGATAACTCGCGGTTGTGAATCCGGTTGCGACGCTGATGGCCAATACGGTCCCCGCCGGCGTCACCCTCGCTATGGTCACGCCATGGCAGTCAAAGATTCCCGCGAGGTCGTCATCGAGGCAAGCCCGAAGGAGATCCTCGACGTGATCGCCGACGTCGAGTCGGCTCCCAGCTGGTCGCCGCAGTATCAGAGCGCCGAGGTCCTGGAGGCCTACGACGACGGCAGGCCGCGCACCGTGAAGATGAAGATCAAGGCCGCCGGCCTGACCGACGAGCAGATCGTCGAGTACACCTGGGCGCAGGACACGGTGAGCTGGACGTTGGTCAAGGCCGGTCAGCTGCGTTCGCAGGACGCCAAGTACACCCTGTCGGTCGACGGCGACAAGACCAGGCTGCGCTTCGACCTCGCCATCGACCTGTCCATGCCGTTGCCCGGCTTCGTCGTCAAACGCACGATCAAAGGTGCGATGGAAACCGCCACCGACGGGCTGCGCAAGCAGGTGCTGAAAGTGAAGAACGGCGGCTGACTTACCCTGCGCCCGTGATGAATAGCGGTCCCCTGGCCGGGGTGCGAGTGATCGAACTCGGCGGTATCGGGCCGGGCCCGCACGCCGGGATGATCCTGGCCGACCTCGGCGCCGACGTGGTCCGGGTGCGCCGGCCCGACCAGGTCAGCATGCCAGCCGAGAACGTCGATCTGCTGCACCGCGGCAAGCGCATCGTCGATCTCGACGTCAAGGCCCAGCCCGCGGGGCTGCTCGAACTCGCTGCCAAAGCCGATGTGCTGCTGGACTGTTTCCGGCCCGGCACCTGCGAGCGACTCGGCATCGGTCCCGACGACTGCGCCGCCGTGAACCCTCGGCTGATCTTCGCCCGCATCACCGGCTGGGGTCAGGACGGACCGCTGGCCGCCACCGCTGGCCACGACATCAACTACCTGTCACAGACCGGAGCGCTGAGCGCCATCGGGTATCGCGACCGCCCACCGGTCGCCCCGCTGAACCTCGTCGCCGACTTCGGCGGCGGGTCGATGCTGGTGTTGCTCGGCATCGTCGCCGCCCTCTACGAGCGCGAAAAGTCCGGTGCTGGTCAGGTGGTCGACGCGGCGATGGTCGACGGCGTCAGCGTGCTGGCCCAGATGATGTGGACCATGAAGGCGACCGGGACACTCAAAGACGAACGAGAGTCCTTCCTGCTCGACGGTGGGGTGCCCTACTACCGGACCTACGAGACCGCCGACGGCGGCTACCTGGCGGTCGGTGCGATCGAGCCCCAGTTCTTCGCCCAGCTGCTGGCCGGCCTCGGGCTGTCTGCCGACGAGGTGCCCGACCAGTTGGACCGGGCCGGCTACCCCAGCATGCAGCGGGTGTTCGCCGAACGCTTCGCCGGCAAGACCCGCGCCGAGTGGACCGCGATCTTCGCCGGCACCGACGCCTGCGTCACCCCGGTGCTCAGCTGGACTGAGGCCGCGTCCAACGAGCATCTGCTGGCCCGCGGCACCCTGGTCGACGTCGACGGCACCCGCCAGGCCGCACCTGCACCGCGATTCTCCCGTAGCAGTACCGGACCCCTCGGCAGCCCGCCGCAGGCGACCACGCCAACCGACCGGCTCGGCTGGTAGAACTGGCCAAAGCCAACCCGCCGCGGGCTCCGGTCGTTACGTTTGCCGATGTGGCGGTACGGGGGTCGCGCGAGATCGTGATCGACGCCGCGCCGGAAGTCATCCTCGACGCGTTGGCGAATGTCGAGGCGGCCCCGACGTGGTCGTCGATACACAAACACGTCCACGTCGTCGATCGCTACGACGACGGCCGCCCCCGCCGCGTCGAGGTCACCGTCAAGGTACTCGGCATCGTCGACCACGAGGTTCTCGAATACCACTGGGGCCGCCACTGGGTGGTGTGGGACGCCGAGCGCACACCCCAGCAGCACGCCCAGCATGGCGAGTACACGCTGCACCCCGAAGGCCAGGGGACGAGGGTCCGTTTCGACATCACCCTGGAGCCCTCGGCGCCGTTGCCGCAGTTCCTGATCAAACGCGCCAAGAAGGCCGTGTTACAGGCGGCCACCGAGGGGCTGCGACGCTATGTGCTCGACGGGAACGGTTGCGCTCGGCCGGAATAGATCGGAGTGAGCCCACGGCGTCGATAGCGTCGCCGAGCTGGCCGCCGTCGGGCCGGCCGAATCGGTGCTCGACAATTGCGGTCCTACCAGAGCGCCGACGCCGACGATCTCGTGCTGACACCACTGCGCGGAGTGGCCGCACCGCCGCGCGCTAGGGGAGCTGGCGGCCGCCCTGTAGCACGCCGAGCCGGCGGATTGCCTCATCGAGGGTCTCGTCACGTTTGCAGAATGCGAAGCGCACCAAGTGATTCCACGAACCAGCGTGCGCGGAGTCCGGGTCACAGAACGCCGACATCGGGATGGCGGCGACGCCGGCAAGGCTGGGTAGCTCGGCGCAGAACGCGGTGCTGTCCGAATAGCCCAGCGGCCGCGGATCGGCGCACAGGAAGTAGGTGCCGGCACTGTCGTGCACGCCGAAGCCGAGCTCGGTCAGCGCCGCCGCGAGCTTGTCGCGCTTGGCCTGCAGGGAGTCTCGCAGTCGGCTCACCCAGGCGTCCTCGTTGTTCAGGGCGTAGGCCACCGCCGGCTGGAACGGTGCCCCACCGACGTAGGTGAGGTACTGCTTGGCCGCCCGCACCCCGGCGATCAGGTCGGGTGCTCCGCACGCCCAGCCGATCTTCCACCCTGTGCAGTTGAACATCTTGGCTGCGCTGGAGATGGTGACGGTGCGCTCGGCCATGCCGGGGTAGGCGGCCAGGGGGCGGTGTCGCCTGCCAGGTGGTGAGTAGTAGACGAGATGCTCGTAGACCTCGTCGGTGATCACCAGCAGGTCGGCCTCGACGGCGAGGGCGGCCAACGACCGCAGGTCGGCATCGCCGAGCACCATGCCGGTCGGGTTGTGCGGCGAGTTGACGATCAGCGCCTTGGTTTTCGGGGTCACCGCGGCGCGCAACCCGTCCAGGTCGAGGGCGAAGCCGCGGCCGTCGGGCACCAGCGGGACCGCCACGCGCCGACAGCCCGCCATCGCGATGGCGGGCGAGTACGAGTCGTAGAACGGCTCGATCAGCAGCACCTCCGAGCCGGGCTCCACCAGACCGATGAGTGCGGCGGCGATGGCCTCGGTGGCCCCGACGGTGACCAGCACTTCGGTGTCCGGGTCGTACTCCACCCCAAAGTGCCGTTTACGTTGTGCGGCAATGGCTTCCCGCAGTGGTGCGATCCCCAGGCCCGGCGGGTACTGGTTGACCCCATCGGCGATCGCCTTCTGCGCGGCTTCGAGCATGCCGGCGGGGCCGTCCTCGTCGGGAAAGCCCTGCCCGAGATTGACGGCGCCGATGCGGGCGGCAAGCGCCGACATCTCGGCGAAGATGGTCACCGCGTAGGGCTGCAGACCGCGAACTGTCACAGCGCTCGAGCCTAACCGGTGGGCTACGCGGCACCCCTGGCCAGGCGGAAGCGGCGGGTGAAGCCGTCGGGCTTGGTGGTCAGCGAGACCTCGACCCCGCCGGCGGGGGTGATGACGTAGCGCTCCTCGACATCGGGACCCTCGTCGTGGCGGACCACCGGGCGCCGTGCCAGATGGCGGTCGCCGTGCAGGTCCGGGTCGAAGGGAAACAACACCGGCGCGTACGGCGTCACGTCCCCGTCGGGGCGGCCGTCGACGATGCGGCTGCACTCCACGAAGCGGAACCGGCCGATGTTGTGCGCCGCGCGGTAGGTGCGGGTGACCACCAGCGAGGGTTCGCCCTCGGCCGGCAGGACGGTGTCCTTAGGAAGGATCGGGTCGAACACCACGTCGCTTCCGGCCTGCGCCTCGCGGAACACCCCGAGGTGGCGGGTGAGCCGCTCGGAGAGCGTGTAGCCGGCCTCCTTGTCGAGGAACCCGGCCAGCCCGATCGCGGTGGCGGCGAACGGGTGCGGGGAGCGTTTCACCCGCTTGTCGCCGAACGCCGTGCGCAGCATCCGGCTCACCAGAGGGAAGCTGCCAGCGCCCCCGACGACGTAGATGCCCGCCACCTCCGAGAGGTCCAGCGTGTCGTCGCGCACCGGGTCGGTCAGCACCTGCGACAGGACGTCGACGGACTTCTCGACCAGGCCCGAGCACGCCGCGTATACGTCTTCGACCGCGCAGGAGAACGTGGGCCGGCCGACGATCGACAGGTCGACGAGGAAGCGACGGGTGTTGGGCCCGATGCCCTCCTTGCGCGACGCGCATTCGTCGAGCAGCGCCTCGCGGGTTTTGGGGTCAACCCCGGACAGGCCCGCACTACGTAGCACCAGCTCCAGGATGGCCGCGTCGAAATCATCGCCGCCGAGATGACGGATGCCCTGGCTGGTCACCACGTCGTTGCGGGTGCCGGTCATCTTCAGCAGCGACGCGTCGAAGGTGCCGCCGCCGAGGTCGTAGATCAGTACGTGCTCCCGCTTGGCGGTGATCGTCGAGCGGTACCGGTGGGCGTACTCGAAACCTGCCGCCGACGGTTCGTTGAGCAGGGCCACGACGTCGAATCCGGCCTTGGTGAAGGCGTCCAGGGTCAGGAAGCGCTGGGCGCTGGAGGCGTTGGCCGGCACGCTGATGGCGGCTTCGACGCGTTCGCGTTTGGGCAGCCCGGCGTTGGAGCGGCGGCGCAGGTCGCCGCGAAGCTGGGTCAGGAAGCCGGTCAGCAGGTCGGCCAGCGGATAGGTGTGCCCGGCCAGCTCCACCTCGGTGTCCGGTCCGGCGTCGTCGAGTAGTCGTTTGAACGACCGCAGCACCGACCAGCCCGGCGTGTGGCGCACGGCGGCGGCATCCAGGCCGAAGCGCAGCTTGCCGGTGGCGCTGCCGGCGACCAGGGACGGCCACGCGTCGGCGCCGTCGAAGGACACGACGGGGTAGTTGCCTCTGTCGACCACCGCCGCGACCGTGTGCGTGGTGCCGAAGTCGATTCCCAGTCTCATGTAGCCCCGAGTCTAGGTCTCCGGACGCCCCCGCGCCGGGGACGGACCCGGCACGTCGAGCCGACCGTCGGCGCAGCTCAGGCGCCCAACCAACAGGTTGGCCGAGCAGGCTGTTAGGGTGCGTCTACAGAGGACTAGGCTCCCTTGAGCCGGACCCACACACTCCGAAAAGGACAGAAGGGGCAACAAACCATGTCCGAAGAAGCCTTCATCTACGAGGCCATCCGCACGCCTCGCGGCAAGCAGCGCGGTGGCTCGCTCACCGAGGTCAAGCCGCTCAGCCTGGTCGTCGGGCTGATCAACGAGCTCCGGACCCGCTTCCCGGACCTCGACGAGAGCATGATCAGCGACGTCATCCTCGGCTGCGTCTCCCCGGTCGGTGACCAGGGCGCCGATATCGCCCGCACGGCGGTCATCGAAGCCGGCATGCCCGACACCGTCGGCGGCGTCCAGCTCAACCGCTTCTGCGCCTCCGGCCTGGAAGCCGTCAACACCGCCGCCCAAAAGGTCCGCTCCGGTTGGGACGACCTGGTGCTCGCCGGTGGCGTGGAGTCCATGAGCCGGGTCCCGATGGGATCCGACGGCGGCGCGATGTTCTCCGACCCTGCCACCGTCTACGACAACCTGATCGTCCCGCAGGGCATCGGCGCCGATCTGATCGCGACGATGGAGGGCTTCTCGCGCGAGGACGTCGACGCCTACGCGGCGCAGTCGCAGCAGCGCGCGGCCGCGGCATGGTCGGGCGGTTACTTCGCCAAGTCGGTGGTCCCGGTGCGCGACCAGAACGGCCTGGTGATCCTCGATCACGACGAGCACATGCGTCCTGAGAGCACCGTGGAGAGCCTGGGCAAGCTCAGGTCGGCGTTCGAGGGCCTGGCCGCGATGGCCGGCTTCGATGACGTCGCCCTGCAGAAGTACCACTGGGTCGAGAAGATCAACCACGTCCATACCGGCGGCAACAGCTCGGGCATCGTCGACGGCGCCGCCCTGGTGCTGATCGGATCAGAAAAAGCGGGGAAGGCCTCCGGTCTGACCCCGCGCGCCCGCGTCGTGGCGACCGCCACCACCGGTGCCGATCCCACGATCATGCTGACCGGTCCCACGCCGGCGACCCTCAAGGCGCTCGACCGCGCCGGGCTGACCGTCGACGACATCGACCTGTTCGAGCTCAACGAGGCTTTCGCGTCGGTGGTGCTGAAGTTCCAGAAGGACCTCAACATCCCGAGCGAGAAGCTCAACGTCAACGGTGGCGCCATCGCGATGGGCCATCCGCTCGGCGCCACCGGCGCCATGATCACCGGAACCATGGTCGACGAGCTCGAGCGTCGCGGTGCCAAGCGTGCGCTGATCACGCTGTGCGTCGGCGGCGGCATGGGCGTGGCCACCATCATCGAGCGAGTCTGAGAGGCCTGAAAAATCATGGCAGAGAACACCATTCACTGGGATAAGGATGCCGACGGCATCGTCACCCTGACGCTGGACGACCCGACCGGTTCGGCCAACGTGATGAACGAGCACTACATCGAATCGATGGGTAAGGTCACCGACCGCCTCATCGAGGAGAAGGATTCGATCACCGGCGTCGTGGTCACCAGCGCGAAGAAGACCTTCTTCGCCGGTGGCGATCTCAAGGGCATGATCAAGCTCGGACCCGCCGACGCCGCCGAGGCGTTCGACATGGTCGAGACCGTCAAGCGCGATCTGCGCAAGCTGGAGACCTTCGGCAAGCCCGTCGTGGCCGCCATCAACGGCGCGGCCCTCGGTGGCGGCCTGGAGCTGGCACTGGCCACCCACCACCGCATCGTCGCGGACGTCAAGGGTGCCGTCGTCGGCCTGCCCGAGGTCACCCTGGGCCTGCTGCCCGGCGGTGGCGGTGTCGCGCGTACGGTCCGGATGTTGGGCATCCAGAACGCCTTCGTCAACGTGCTCTCCCAGGGCACCCGCTTCAAGCCGGCCGCGGCCAAGGAAAACGGCTTGGTCGATGAAATCGTCGCCAGCGTCGAAGAATTGGTCCCGGCGGCCAAGGCATGGATCAAGGCCAACCCGGAGGCGAACACCCAGCCGTGGGATGCCAAGGGCTACAAGATGCCCGGCGGCACCCCGTCGAGCCCCGCGCTCGCCGCGATCCTGCCGTCGTTCCCGTCACTGCTGCGCAAGCAGCTCAAGGGAGCCCCGATGCCCGCGCCGCGGGCCATCCTGGCCGCTGCGGTCGAGGGTGCGCAGGTCGACTTCGAGGCCGCCTGCCGGATCGAGAGCCGCTACTTCACCGGGTTGGTCACCGGCCAGGTCGCCAAGAACATGATTCAGGCGTTCTTCTTGGACCTGCAGGCCATCAACGGGGGAGCCTCGCGCCCCGAGGGCATCGCCCCGGTGCCGATCAAGAAGATCGGCGTGCTCGGCGCGGGCATGATGGGTGCCGGGATCGCCTACGTCTCGGCCAGGGCCGGCTACGACGTGGTGCTCAAGGACGTCACCATCGAAGCCGCCCAGAAGGGCAAGGCCTACTCCGAAGGCCTGGAGGCCAAGGCGCTCAAGCGCGGCAAGACCACCGAAGAGAAGTCGGCGGCACTGCTTTCCAAGATCACCCCGACCGCCGACGCGGCCGACCTCAAGGGCGTCGACTTCGTCATCGAGGCCGTCTTCGAGAACCAGGACCTCAAGCACAAGGTGTTCCAGGAGATCGAGGACATCGTCGAGCCCAACGCGCTGCTGGGTTCCAACACCTCGACGCTGCCCATCACCGGTCTGGCCACCGGGGTCAAGCGCCAGGAAGACTTCATCGGCATCCACTTCTTCTCCCCGGTCGACAAGATGCCGCTGGTGGAGATCATCAAGGGCGAGAAGACCTCTGACGAGGCGCTGGCCCGGGTGTTCGACTACACCCTGGCCATCGGCAAGACCCCGATCGTGGTCAACGACAGCCGCGGCTTCTTCACCAGCCGCGTCATCGGCACCTTCATCAACGAGGCGCTGGCGATGCTCGGTGAGGGTGTTGCGGCGGCCAGCATCGAACAGGCCGGCTCGCAGGCCGGCTACCCGGCCCCGCCGCTGCAGCTCTCCGACGAACTGAACCTGGAGCTGATGCAGAAGATCGCCACCGAGACCCGCAAGGCCGCGGAAGCCACGGGTGCCACCTACGTGCCGCACCCGGCCGAGGCTGTGGTGGAGAAGATGATCGAGGTCGGTCGTCCGTCGCGGTTGAAGGGTGCCGGCTTCTACTCCTACGTCGACGGCAAGCGGGTCGGCCTGTGGTCGGGCCTGGCCGAGACGTTCAACGCGGGAAGCGTCCAGATCCCGCTGCAGGACATGATCGACCGCATGCTGTTCGCCGAGGCGCTGGAGACCCAGAAGTGTCTCGACGAAGGTGTCCTCATCTCGACCGCGGATGCCAACATCGGCTCGATCATGGGCATCGGTTACCCCGCGTGGACCGGTGGTTCGGCACAGTTCATCGTCGGCTACGAGGGCCCGCACGGTATCGGCAAGGCCGCCTTCGTGGCTCGCGCCAAGGAACTGGCCGCTCGCTACGGTGAGCGCTTCAACCCGCCGGCCTCGCTGCTGTAGCCCCCCGCGTCGCGATCGTCGTCAAACGTCCCCGAAACCGCAAGGTTTCGGGGACGTTTGCGATTGACTCGACGGCGGCGGCATTGCCGCGGCTGCCGTTCCCCGGGTATCGCGGCGAGTTCCGCCGCCAAGCGGCTAGCTGCCCACCGTCACTCGCTCTTGCGCGTTCGCAAACTCGTACGCCGGTCGGAGTATCGGCGATGAGCTGGGGTAATCGCGATATCTCCGCAAGCTGGCAACATGACGTTGCCGGTATGCGGATATTGCTGGTCTCGACGGTTGCTGCGCTAACCGCTTGCGTCGGCGGCGCTCCCAAGTTTGCCATTCCGCGCTTGCGTCGACGGGCTCCTGAACTCGACATTTGTCGATTCACGGGCTCGATAGGTGTCGGGCGCGATAATTTTTCTCGACAACAGAAAATTTTTGCTGAATTGAATCCATCTCAGGTTGCTCTCAGTTAGGTTTTAGGGTGTTATAGGGATTGCGCCAGGGGTATGAGGAGGCAAGGGGGAGCGTTGGCCCCTCCCGAAAGGGAGGGGCTGATTGCTTTTCGGGGGCAGGGTGTCGCGCCTCGGCCCATGCCGGTACGTGGTCAGGGAGTCGGTCCGTAGAGTCGGCTGCATGCGATTTGGACTCTTCATACCTCAGGGCTGGCGGCTGGATCTGGTGGGCATCCCCACCGAAAAGCACTGGCAGGTAATGCGAGATCTGGCCGGCGACGCCGATGCCGGACCGTGGGACTCGCTGTGGGTCTACGACCACTTCCACACCGTGCCGATGCCGACCGAGGAGGCCACTCACGAGGCGTGGACCTTGATGGCCGCCTACGCCGCCACCACCTCGCGCATCAAACTCGGCCAGATGTGCACCGCGATGGGTTACCGCAACCCTGCCTACCTGGCTAAAGTCGCCGCGACCACCGACATCATCTCGGGCGGCCGCGTCCAGATGGGCATCGGCGGCGGGTGGTACGAGCACGAATGGCGCGCCTACGGTTACGGATTCCCGTCCGCCGGTGTGCGGCTGGGCCGCCTCGACGAGGGTGTCCAGATCATGCGGGACGCCTGGCGCGACGGCAAGGTCAGTTTCGACGGCCGGCACTACCAAGTCGACGGTGCGATTGTCGCGCCGAAGCCCCTGCAGGAGAACGGCATTCCGCTCTGGATCGCGGGCGGCGGGGAGAAGGTGACGCTGAAGATCGCCGCAAAGTACGCCCAGTACACCAACTTCACGTCGGAGCCGGACGGCTTTGCGCACAAGTCGCAGGTGCTCGCCGAGCACTGCCGCGAGGTGGGTACCGACTTCGATGCCATCGTCCGCTCGGCCAATGTCAATGCGATCCTCGGCAGCTCCGCCGATGACGTCAAGCGCCGTGTCGCTCGGGTGCGCGACCGGATTTCCGGCGTGTGTGGCGACGTGGCGGCGGACGCGATGATGACGACGGCCAGCGCGCCGGGCTCGGCGACGGGCACACCGGACCAGGTGATCGAAAGCCTGTCGGCCCTTCGTGACCTGGGGTGCGGCTACGTGATCTGTTACTTCCCCGAGGCGGCCTACGACCGGTCGGGCATCGAACTGTTCGAGCGCGAGGTGATCCCCGCCTTCGCGTGAGAGTCACGTGCACCCAGATGAGAATGGGCTTTTCATTCGCGCCTAACCCTGTTGTACGATCCGGCTACCCGTCGGACTACAGAGGGATGCCGCGATGCAACGAGCCCTGGCTCCGGAGCTCTCCACCTGGCCGGACGACGCCCCCCAGCTGATCGGCAGCCGCTGCGGCAGGTGCTCGGCCGTCGTCTTCCCCCGCCAGGAGCGGTGCCCGCGCTGCAGCGCCGACGGTATGGCCGAGGTGAAGCTGCCCCGGCGCGGCACCCTGGTGGCCTGGACCACCCAGGGCTTCGCTCCCGGCGCGCCCTATGCCGGCCCGACCGGTAAGGACTTCGTGCCGTTCGGCGTCGGGCTGGTGCAGCTCGGCCTCGGCGACGACGCCGTGGTGCGTGTCGAGGGCCGGCTCACCGAGAACGATCCGGCGAAACTCGCGTGGGGCATGGACGTCGAACTCACGATGATCCCCTTCACCACCGACGCCGACGGCACCGAGATCGTCACCTTCGCGTTTCAGCCGGTTTGAGTCGAGAGGACCCGCATGGCCAACCAGGAGAACTCGGTCGCGATCGTCGGCGTGGGCATGCACCCTTTCGGCCGATTCGACAAGACGGCCATCCAGATGGGCGCCGAGGCGATCGTGTCGGCACTCGACGACGCCGGCATGGAGTGGAAAGACATCCAGTTCGGCTTCGGTGGCAGCTACGAGGTGTCCAACCCCGATGCGGTGACCCGGCTCGTCGGGCTGACCGGCATCACCTTTACCAATGTCTACAACGCGTGTGCCACCGCCGCCAGCGCGATCCAGCAGACCGCCGACACCATCAGGTTGGGCAAGTACGACATCGGTATCGCCGTGGGTCTGGACAAGCACCCGCGTGGGGCCTTCACCGACGACCCGGCGAAACTGGCACTGCCGCAGTGGTACGCCGAGAATGGGCAGTTCGTCACCACCAAGTTCTTCGGGATCAAGGCCAATCGATACCTACACGACCACAACATCTCCGAGGGGACCCTCGCGCGGGTGGCCAACAAGAACTTGCGCAACGGCGTGTTGAACCCGAATGCCTTCCGTCGCAAGGAGATCTCCGTCGAGGAGATCATGGCGTCGCCGGTGCTGAACTATCCGTTGCGCCAGTACATGTTCTGTACACCCGACGAGGGGGCGGCCGCGGTGATCATGTGCCGGGCTGACATCGCGCACCGGTTCGCCGACAAGCCGGTCTATGTGCGCGCCAGCGAGATTCGCACCCGTCGCTTCGGCGCATACGAGGTGCACGCCACCTCGGCACCGCTGCAGGAGGATCTCTCCCCGACGGTCTATGCCGCCAGGGCAGCCTACGAGGCCGCCGGGATCGGTCCGGAAGACGTCGACATCGCCCAGTTGCAGGACACTGATGCCGGCGCCGAGATCATCCACATGGCCGAGACCGGATTGTGCGCCGACGGCGAGCAGGAGAAGCTGCTGGCCGACGGTGCCACCGAGATTCACGGCTGCATGCCGATCAACACCGACGGTGGTCTGATCGCCAACGGTGAGCCGATCGGCGCATCCGGTCTGCGGCAGATGTACGAACTGGTCCGTCAGTTGCGCGGCGAAGCCGGCGTGCGGCAGGTGCCCGGCAATCCCCGAGTGGGGCTGGCTCAGGTGTACGGTGCGCCCGGAACCGCCTCGGCGACAATCGTTTCGCTGTAGCGGATCGCTAGACGTCGGTCTGCTTGCCGAAGACCCCTTCGATCGCCTGCAGCACCACGAGTACCTCGATGAGGCTCGCGGTGGTGATCAGTCCCACATTCGCGGCCAGCGGCCGTCCGATCGCGTTGATCAGCCCGTTGAGCGGATCGCCGGCGATGGCCTGCTTGATCCCGTCCAGGAAGAGGTTCACGTCGTAGGACGGGATCATCGTGACGATCGCGTTGACGATGTCTGCGGTCGGCAGCGCCGCGGCGTAGATGGACGCCGCGGCGTTCGAGATCGCCTCGGCGATATGCGAATTCAGCGTCTGGATCTCGGTGATCACATCGACGGGCGCGGGTAGTGCCAGCGATTCGGCCGTGGGAAGCCTCAGCGCTGCCAGTTCCTGCTGCATCACGCCGCCGGGGCTGATGTCGGCGACGAAATCCTCGATGCCCTGCGCCACGCCGGCGAAGAACAGTTGTGCCACCTCGCCCCAGTTCACGTCCGGTATGAACCCGAACGACGCCTGGACATTGGCGTACCCCTCGGTTGACCAGCCGTACTTCGGATCGCCGTAACCGAGGTTGACGATCACCTTCAGCGCGGGCTGCAGCAGGTCGGCCAGCGGGGTGCCGATGACAGGGATCAGCCGCAGCGGTTCCAGCAGCGGGAGGTTCTCGGTGGGGATGATGTAGTACTTCTGAGTGGGGTCGGTCGTCGGCAGGGCGATCGCCTGATCCACCTGGTCCTGGCTGAGCTTGGCGTACTGGGTGTGCACGAAGATGATGCCCAGGCCCGCGTTGAGTACCGAGAGGAAATTCAGCGGATAGCGGGGGAAATCGGCGAAGCCGTCGTACTCCAGCGTGTAATTCGTCACCGGGAAGGCGTTTTCGGGTGTCGCACCGTAGAAGTCCAAGCCCAGGCTGGGCAGCTTCAGGCCCGGGAATCGCGACAGGAAGCCCCCATTGGGATTCATCTCGTTGCCGACCAGGACGAAGGACACCGGCGCGCCGGGGTCGAGTTCGCGCATCAGCAACGAAGAGATGATGGCGCTCTGGGAGTATCCGAAGACTGTGACGGTGTTGCCCGCGAGCACCTGGTCCGCGATGGCCTTGCGCAGAATGTCCAGCCCCTGGTCCACCGAGACATTCAGCGGCAGGCTCTTGACGCCGGTGATCGGATACAGCCCCTCCGGTGTGTCCAGCTGGACCGGGACTGCGTCGGGGAAGCTCGGGCGGATGTAGAGCTTCATGACGTCGATGATGTAGCTCAATTTGGGGATCGGAACGCCGCTGGGCCCCATGACCAGCGCGGTGTTCTGTGCGCTCAGGGTCTGGACCGAGGACTCGGGTGTCGATGACGTGAGGTCCTGAGTCGCGGCGGCGGTTGCGGCGGCGGCGGGCCTGGCCGAGACACCGGAGTCGCGGCGGCTGTAGGCCAGCGCCGCCACGTCGAGAGCAGAATCGGCGGGCGTGGTGGGGGCCTGCGGCTCCGACGGATCCGCCGTTGTTGCGGACACCGCTGTTGTTGCGGACACCGCCGTCGCGGGTACTGACGCCACCGCGGAGAGCGGCGAGGCCGCCGGTTTTGCCCGTCGCGACGCCACCGCTGCTGCACTGCGTTTGGCCGGGCCCGCGGCGGTGTGGGACTGGCCCGAGCTCGTGCGGGCCGAGCCGGCATGCGGTGCCGAGTCGGAGCCCGAGTTGTCGGCCCATGCGAGCGCCGCGCCGTCGAGCAACGCCACGCCGATGCCGAGAGCAACCGCCAGCCCACCGACCCGCCCGATCACACCAGCTGCATTCATCAGGACCCCTTTCGACACCAGATCACAACCGTGGCGAAGACTAGCGTGTCGGCCGTGGGTTCGCTGATACCTGCCACGGTGTCGCACAATTCACGCGATGATGTGCTTCATCTGTCAACTTGGCGCCAGGCGGCGTTAACCGCTGCAGTGCCGATTATTGCTGAGCACGCACAGGGGCAACGATGTACGCGGATGCTCAGATCGCGGGCCCGAGTAGATCGTCGGCGTCCTTGATGACGTAGCCATAGCCCTGCTCGGCCAGGAACCGCTGCCGGTGGGCGGCGTACTCGGCGTCCAGGCTGTCGCGGGAGACCACGGAGTAGAACACCGCGCCACCGCCGTCGTGTTTGGGGCGCAGCAGCCGGCCGAGACGCTGTGCCTCCTCTTGGCGTGAGCCGAACGTGCCGGACACCTGGACGGCCACCGATGCCTCTGGAAGGTCGATCGAGAAGTTCGCGACCTTGGAGACCACCAGCGTGCGTACCTCGCCCCGGCGGAACGCCTCGAAGAGCTCCTCGCGTTCGGCGTTTTTGGTCGACCCCTGGATCACCGGAGCGCCGAGTTCGGTGCCCAGTTCGTCGAGCTGGTCGAGGTAGGCGCCGATCACCAGGGTGGGTTCGTCGGGGTGGCGGGCCAGGATCGACTTGACCACCGCGATCTTCGAATGCGCCGTCGAGCACAGTTTGTAGCGCTCTTCGGGCTCGGCGACGGCGTACATCATCCGTTCGTTGTCGGTCATCGTGACCCGAACTTCGATGCACTCGGCCGGCGCGATCCAGCCCTGCGCCTCGATGTCCTTCCACGGTGCGTCATAGCGTTTGGGGCCGATGAGCGAGAACACGTCGCCCTCGCGGCCATCCTCGCGGATCAGTGTGGCGGTCAGGCCCAGGCGGCGACGCGACTGCAGGTCGGCAGTCATGCGGAACACCGGGGCCGGCAGCAGGTGGACCTCGTCGTAGATGATCAGGCCCCAGTCGCGGCTGTCGAACAGCTCCAGGTGCCGGTACTCACCCTTGGTTCGGCGGGTGATCACCTGATAGGTCGCGATGGTGACCGGCCGGATCTCCTTGCGCTCACCGGAGTACTCGCCGATCTCCTCCTCGGTCAGCGAGGTCCGCGCGATGAGTTCGCGTTTCCACTGTCGACCGGCGACGGTGTTGGTGACCAGGATCAGCGTGGTCGCGCCGGCCTTGGCCATCGCGGCGGCGCCGACCAGTGTCTTGCCCGCCCCGCAGGGCAGGACCACGACGCCGGAGCCGCCGGCCCAGAACGAGTCGGCGGCCATCTCCTGGTAGTCGCGCAGCTGCCATCCCGCTTGGTCGAGGGTGATCGGATGCGCCTCGCCGTCGACGTAACCGGCGAGGTCCTCGGCGGGCCAGCCGATCTTGAGCAGCATCTGTTTGACCCGGCCGCGCTCGCTGGGATGCACGATGACGGTGTCATCGTCGAGCCGGGCGCCCAGCATGGGGGAGATCTTCTTGTTCCGCAGCACTTCCTCGAGCACGGCGCGGTCCAGGCTGACCAGGGTCAGGCCGTGGGCCGGGTGTTTGATCAGCTGCAGGCGGCCGTAGCGGGCCATGGTGTCGACGATGTCCACCAGCAACGGTTGTGGCACCGCGTAGCGGGAGAAGGACACCAGGGCGTCCACCACCTGCTCGGCATCGTGGCCGGCGGCGCGCGCGTTCCACAGCGCCAGCGGCGTGATCCGGTAGGTGTGCACGTGCTCGGGGGCGCGTTCCAGCTCGGCGAACGGGGCTATCGCGGCCCTGGCCGCGCCGGCCAGCTCGTGATCGACCTCGAGCAGTACCGTCTTGTCGGATTGCACGATCAGCGGACCGTCGGTCACGATCGGCGCTCCTGGAGCTCTTCGGTCGGGGTCATGGCCCCCATTATCCAGCGTCGGCCGACATCACCGACGTCACGCGATGCACGGCGAACTCCCGCGGGCGGCCCTGGGTGGGATCCCAGGCCATGAGTTGACCGCCGTTGACCATCAGCGGGCGGACCACGCGCTGGGTGGCCACCCCGGCGGCGTCGACATAGCCGATCACCACGTCGGTGTGCTCGATGGCGGCCTGCTGCAGCAGCGCCATCGCCACCGCCGGATCCAGTCGCACGCCTGCGAACGGGCTGCTGGAGTCGACCCGGCGCAGCATGGCGACCACAGAGCCGAGGGTGTCGGCGCTGGGCCGGCTCAGGGTGCGGACGGTTCGCCGGTGGGCCGGGGTGGGAACCCGGGCACCGCGCCGGCGCAGATCCACGATCGCCCCGGAGGAGTCTTCGGCAGCCGGGGCGAAACCGGCCGCCCGCAATGCTGCCAGCACCTCGGCGATCGGCGCCTGGGACACCGCGACCGTCGGCGCCAGCAGCCGCATGTCGAGGTGTTCGGTCGCGGGTGCGGCGACCGCGTGCGACAGCAGGGTGGGATCTTCACAGCGCAAGAAGGAGGCGGCCATGCCGACGCGCAGCTGTCCGTGCCGACGCGCGACGTCATTGATCAGATAGGTAAGCCCCTGTGGCACAGCGGTCTTCGAGTGGCGTTCGAAGAACGTATGCAGTGCGCCGGCGGTCCGTCCGGTGTCCAGCGCATGCCGCACCGACGCTTCGCTGACTCGGTAGACCATCGCCGCACCCGCCGATTCGACCGTGGCCACCGCCGCCAGTTCGTCGGCCAGATCGCGCTGAAGCGGGCCGGGCACGACGACGGTCAGGTCGGCCTGGACCAGGAAATGATCGATCGGTGCGGGCAGGATCTTGTCCATCGCGGCGACGGCGGCATCCTCGCCCGTGGTCAGCAGCGCGCGTGCCGGCGTGCTCAATGCGCCACGGCCGACCAGTCCCAGCGCCTGCGCCTCGTCGAGCAGGTGGCCGACGGGTTCCGGTTGCAGCCGAGCCGCCCACCGTGTCCGGCGCCAGGTCAGCGCCTGCGAGGCCCGTCGAGCGTCGACCCCGGCGCCGGGCGGCAGGTCGGCCAGCATCTCCAATAGCAACCGGCGGTCCAGCGGCGCCGCCGTCGAGTAGAGCGAATCCGACAGGGCCGCATAGGGTTTACCGTCCGGGCCGCGAGTGCCGATCAACCCGGGGCGTGCGGGCAGATCCAGCCAGGTGCTGGCCAGCAGATACCACCGTGCCGCGGTGGGCGTCTCCAGGAACCGGTCGGCGGCCAGGGTTGGCGTCCAGTACGGGCCGGCCCCATCCTGTGGCTCGGGATCGGGCATGCCGCTGGCGATCAGGCCGGCGGCCGCGGCGATCTCGAGGATCAATCCGAGGCGGGGTTCGCCGATCCCGGTGATCTTGCTCAGCCGTTTGGCCTCGCGAACCCCGAGGCCGCCGCTGCGCAGCTCGGGAACCGGTGCGGTGGAAAGGGATTCGATGACGAGCTCGATCTCCCGAACCAGATCGAGCAGCGCACCCGCGGCGGTGGCGTCGGCATCGGCGACGGTGGTGGTGGCGACCACCGCGTCCGGTGCCACCAGATGCACCGGCCCGGGTTCCTCGCCGCGCAAGACCTGCCCGACCCGACGCGGCAGGATGACCGTCTCGGAATCCAGTTGGCGCAGCAGCCCGGCCGCGAGCAGCCGCGGCACCGGCCGATCCGCGGGTGCCCCCGGCGCGGCGTCGCGGGTGCGGCCCACCGGCGAACCCATCAGCAACCGGTCGAGCAACTCGGTCTGGGGTTCGTCGAGCACCGTCAGGGCCGCGGAGATCTCCTCGGCGGTGCGGGAGGTGTCTTCGAGGACCGCCTGTCCCGGATACCAGGGCAGCCCCGCCGCTGCTTCCGCCGACACCCGGACAGCGGTGTCGCCCCACGCCAGCGCCCGGTCCCGAAGATCCGCCAAGGCCGAGAGCACTGATGACTCGTCGGCCCGCTCGCCGATCAGGGCCAGCAGTTCGGACACCGGTACCGCCGTGGTGTCGGCGTGCAGCACCAGCAGCGCGTCGAGTACGGCCAGCCGCAGGAAGTCCAGTTCGTCGGTGGCGGCCTTGACCGACTGGCGGGCGACGGCACGCGCGGCCAGCGCCGCGATGCTGCCGGGGGCGGGCTGGGCGAGATCCGGCCTGAGTTCGAGCAGGCGGATCAGCCGGTCGTCGGGCAGATCGGCCAGCCAGGCGCCCAGCGGTACGCCCGGAATCGGCGGTTCGGTCATTGTTGACCAGCGTAAAACAGGTGCCTATGTGCGCGAGCGGGCACAAGGAGTGTCAGAATGTTGCCGTGGCTGAGAAGACCAAGACCCGGTACGTCGACAACGGTTGGCCGACCCGCGATCCCGAGGACCATGCGGTCAGTGAATTGGCGGCTGACCGGGTGGGTGCACTGTCCCCCTTCGGCGACGTCACGTTCCCGCTGCCGTCGGCTGACCTGCCGTATCTGCACCCGGTCACCGTCGTCAACAAGTAGCGGTGACCAGCGGACCGCAGCGCCGCCTCTCGCACCTCGACGAGCACGGTGCGGCGCGGATGGTCGACGTCACCGACAAGGCCGCCACCACGCGGACAGCGACAGCGGCGGGCACCGTCCACACCACCGCGGAGGTGGTCGAGCTGATCACGTCCGGCGGGTTGCCCAAGGGGGATGCCCTGGCGACCGCGCGGGTGGCGGGCATCCTGGCCGCCAAGCGCACCAGTGACCTCGTTCCGCTGTGCCATCACCTCGCCCTGACCGGGGTGGACATCGACTTTGCCGTCGGCGCAGCGCAGGTCGGCGTGACAGCATCGGTGCGCACCACCGACCGGACTGGCGTCGAGATGGAGGCGCTGACCGCGGTCAGCGTGGCCGCTCTCACGCTTTACGACATGATCAAGGCCGTCGATCCCGCCGCCCGCCTCGACGACATCCGGGTGCTGCGCAAGGAGGGCGGCAAGACCGGGGTGTGGGTGCGTCCGGCGTGAGCGACACCCCGGGGGCGAACGCACCGCGGCGCAGCCGCTCGGCGCGGGTCGTGATCGCGTCCACCCGGGCCGCCACGGGTGTCTACTCCGACCGGTGCGGGCCGATCGTGGTGGCCTGGCTGGCCGAACGCGGATTCGACGTTCCCGGCGCCGCAGTGGTCGTTGACGGCAGCGCGGTCGCCGACGCGTTGCGTGCCGCGATCGCCGACGAGGCCGATGTCGTGATCACGTCGGGCGGCACCGGCATCTCGCCGACCGACGCCACGCCCGAAGCCACACTCGGGGTCCTGGACTACCAGATACCGGGGTTGGCCGACGCCATCCGCCGCTCAGGTCTGCCCGCGGTGCCGACCGCGGTGCTCTCGCGGGGGGTGTGTGGCGTCGCCCGGCGCACGCTCGTCGTCAACCTTCCCGGCTCGACGGGCGGCGTCCGCGACGGGCTGTCGGTGCTCGCCGACGTGCTCGATCACGCGCTGGACCAACTCGCCGGAGGAGATCACCGCCCATGACGCGCATTCTGCGGGCCGCCTTGGTCGACGGAGCGATCTCGCTGACCGAACACGAGGATCTCGTCGCCAACGACGCCGCCGGAGCGGTGGTCGGCTTCGCTGGGGTGGTGCGCAACCACGACGGCGGCCGGGACGTGGTGCGCCTGGAATACTCCGCGCACCCACTGGCCGAGCAGACACTGTTCGAAGTGCTGGCCGAGGTAGCGGCCGACGCCACCGGGGTGCGGGCGCTGGCGGCCAGCCACCGGGTCGGCACCCTGCACATCGGTGACGCCGCCCTGGTGGCCGCCGTAGCGGCCGACCACCGTGGGGCGGCGTTCGAGACATGCGCCCGGCTGGTCGACACCATCAAGGAGCGGTTACCGGTGTGGAAGCACCAGTTCTTCGCCGACGGTACCGACGAGTGGGTGAACTCGGCCTAGACCGGGTCTACTGGGCCGGCGCGGGCGCCGGTGCCGGCGCGCCCGGAACGAGAACCGGGGCGTTCGGATCGGCGGGTGCCGGCGGGGCGGCGTTCGGGTCAGCCGGCGGGGTACCCATGCTCGGGTCGTTGGTGACCGGCGTGTTCAGCGGACGCTGGGTCAGGGCCAGCAGTGCGTCGCCGCGGCTGATCTGCTGGGTCTGGATCGCGTGCCAGAGTTCCTTGAGGTAGGTGACGTTCGGGCCCTGGTCCGGGCCGACCGGCTGGTCGCTGGTACCGGGCGGCAGGTTCTCCGGGCTGGACAGGTGTGGAACACCGTCGGGCAGCGGGGTGGTCTGGTCGCCCGCGACGATGTTGGTGCCATCGGCCGGGGGAGCGGACGGGTCGGCCGGCGCGGGAGCGGGTGTCGTCGGGACGACCGGCGTCACGGCCGGATCGGCCGGGGCCTGGGGCAGCATGTGGATTGACGCGGCCTGCACGGTCACGGTGTGCTCGGCCGGCGCGGCCGGCGCGGCCGGCGCGGCCGGTGCGTCGGGGGCGGGCATCTGCAGCGCCGTGTCGATGACCGGCTCGGCGGCCGGCGGGGCGGACTGGTCGGAGACCGAGACGATGTCGGGCTGCGGAGCGGGCGGCACGTCCGCCGGCGGGGCGGGCAGGTCCTGCGGGGCCGGCGGCAGATTCTCGGGGGCCGGAGCGGGGGGCAGATCAGCGGGGGCCGGCGCAAGGTCTTCCGGGGCGGGGGCCGGCGGCAGATCGGCCGGAGCCGGGGCAAGGTCTTCGGGGGCCGGAGCCGGGGCATCCGGCAGCGGTGCATCGGCGGGGGGAGCGTCGGGAACCGGGGCGTCGAACGACGCGGCCTCGACCGACGGAGCATCGGGTGTCGGTTCATTGATCACGTTGCGGGGCGTTGCACCAGAGAGGCCGCGTCCACACACCGGCCAGGCGCCCTTGCCCTGGGTGGCCAGCACGCGCTCGGCGACGGCGATCTGCTCGTCCTTGGTGGCCAGATGGGCCGCGGGGGCGTACTCGTTGCCGCCGTGGGAGGCCCAGGTACCGGGGGAGAACTGCAGCCCACCCTGGTAGCCGTTGCCGGTGTTGATCGCCCAGTTGCCGCCGGATTCGCAGCGGGCTACCTGATCCCACTCGTTGTCGGGGGCTGCTTGAGCCTGGCCGGCGAGGGCAAGACTGCCGCCTCCGATTACCGCACCCGTGAACGCGATCTTGGCGACGCTGATAGACGAAGAAGTGGGCTTGCGATGCCGTCCACTCATATGTTGCGGTATTCCTCTCTTCGAGGCGCCTGCGAGGTCAGCTGTCGGGTTCGGGCTGGAGAGGTCGCCCGGCCGGGCGTTTCCGGGTGGAAACGACATCGGCTTCACCCCAAGGAACCGTGAACGGCTCCTGGTCCTATCTCGGTGGACCGGTTGGGTCCCCCGCCTCCATCCATTGGTTCTCGTTGGTCTCCCCGCTCCATGGATGGAGTTCGGCGCTAAGAGCGGAGAGGGCCTGCCCTGGTTGAGGGGGCTGACCTTCGAGAGACGGTAACGGCTGTCGGGAGCGCCGTCACCTTTTGCAATACCGGGCGTTTCTCCTACCGGCAAATCTTAAAAAAGCTCTAAAGGCCCATTAAAACAATGTGTTCGCCCAGGTAATTCCAGCGGTCAACCACGCGATGGCCATCTCGTTACCGGATCGTTATGTGACGCAAATCACGATCAACCGCCGGCGAATGGGGGCAGCACGTCAAGCGTCTGGCCGGAGCGCAGTTCGGCGGCGCGATTTCGGACCGCGATCCCGTCGCAGAGGTAGGAACACCGCTGCAACACCCGTGCCAATTCGTCACTCTGGTAACTCAGCTCGTTGACCGCGTCGGCGACGGTGGCGCCGGGCGGCACACTGAGCTCAGTTGTTTCCGTGCCTGCGGCGGCGCGGGCCGCCGCGAAGAATCGGACGGTGATCTGGATCGGCGGAGGCGCCCCGGTCGCCTCTTCCACTTCAGCCGCCTCAGCCACCGATTGCGCTCATCGGCCGTTGGGGCTGGACGAAGTCCGGGTCGTTGATCCCGTGCCCGGCCGCCTTGCGCCACATCGCGGCCCGCCAGGCCGCCTCGATCGCAGCGTCGTCGGCTCCGCCGCGCAGCAGCGCGCGCAGGTCGGTCTCCTCCGTGGCGAAGAGGCAGCTGCGGATCTGGCCGTCGGCCGTCAGCCGGGTGCGGTCGCAGGCCGAGCAGAAGGCTTTCGACACCGACGCGATGATCCCCACGGTGGCCGGGCCACCGTCAACCCGCCACAGCTCGGCGGGGGCGGATCCGCGCGGTGCGGGGTCTGGGCTCAGGTCGAAATGCCGGGCCAGCGCGGCGAAGATCGCCCCGGCGCTCAGGGCGGCATCGCGGCGCCACAGATGACTGGCGTCCAACGGCATCTGCTCGATGATGCGCAACTGATAACCGTGCGGCAGGCAGAACGTGAGCAACTTGACCGCGTCGTCGAGGCCGGTGACCGGATCGAGCACGGCGTTGACCTTGACCGGCCCGAGGCCGGCCTGGGCCGCCGCCGCAAGCCCGTCGAGGACATCGGAGAGACGGTCGCGACGGGTGATGGCCGCGAAGCGCCCGGCATCGACGCTGTCGAGCGAGACATTGACCCGGTCCAGGCCCGCGGCGGCAAGCTGCCCGGCGCGCTTGGCCAACCCCACACCGTTGGTCGTCATGGCCATCTCGGGGCGGGGCTCCAGCGCGGCTATGGCCGCGACGACGGATTCCAGGTCGCGGTAGAGAAGGGGCTCACCCCCGGTGAAGCGCACATTGGTGATGCCGAGGCGGGTAACCGCCAGCGTCAACAGCCGGATGAGCTCGTCACGGGTGAGCAGGTCCTCACCGGGCAGCCAGTCCAGCCCTTCGGCCGGCATGCAGTACGAGCAGCGCAGGTTGCACCGGTCGGTTAACGACACCCGCAGATCGGTCGCCACCCGGCCGAACGTGTCCACCAGCGGTCCGCTGCGCGGCATGTCGGCGGGCGGCTGGTCGACATCGCGGCGCAACGACGGCAAGCCCAGCCCGACGACCGTCATAAGGCGACCCTAGCCCGGTCCCCAGCCTGGTCGATGGGCACGATCTCCTTGCCCAGCGGCATGAGTGAGATCGGGATCAGCTTGAGGTTGGCCAGCGCCAACGGGATGCCGACGATCGTGATCGCCATCGCCACCGCACTCACCAAATGACTGATCGCCAGCCAGATCCCGAACAGCACCACCCAGATCACGTTGCCGACGAGCGCGCCGGGGCGTGGGCCAGGCTTGTCCACGACGGTTCTGCCGAACGGCCACAGCGCATAGGCTGCGATCCGCAGCGCGGCGAACCCGAACGGAATGGTGATAATCAGGACGAAACAGATAAGCGCGGCCAGCGCGTAACCCAGGGCCAGCCACAAGCCGCCGAACAGCAACCAGATGACGTTCAGGATCAGTCGCATGTTCCCTCCAGCGGTTTGGCCAGCCTACCGAACTAAACTCGGGTGCTGGCGTGACATCTTCCCGAGTAGGATCGCCGACATGCGTCTCGCATAGGCGGGGCGCTTCATGTTGTCAGGGACCCGTCAGACAAGCAGGTGAGACCAGTGCCGACCGGCAAGGTTAAGTGGTACGACGCCGAGAAGGGATTCGGCTTCCTGTCCCAGGAGGACGGCGAGGACGTCTATGTCCGCGCGTCGGCGCTGCCCGAGGGTGTCGAGGGTCTCAAGGCCGGTCAGCGCGTGGAGTTCGGGCTGGCTTCCGGCCGGCGCGGCCCGCAGGCGTTGAGCGTCAAGCTGATCGACCCGCCGCCGAGCCTCACCCGCACCCGCCGCGAGGCAGTCGTGGTGGAGCGCAAGCACACCCCCGACGAGTTGCACGGCATGGTCGAGGACATGATCACCCTGCTCGAGGGTGCGGTTCAGCCGGAGCTGCGCAAGGGGCGCTACCCCGACCGCAAGGTCGCCCGCCGGGTCTCCGAGGTGGTCAAGGCCGTCGCACGCGAGCTCGACGCCTGACCCGCGTCATGAACATCCGCTCTAGGTAACACTGGGGCTGTGGGTGCCTATGTCGCCGGAGGCGGCGAATTCGAACGCGATACCGAATACATCACCACGCGGATCACCGCCGACGGTGCCGACGGCTACCCCGTCGAGCCCGGTCGCTACCGGCTGATCGTCGCGCGCGCCTGCCCGTGGGCCAACCGCGCGATCATCGTGCGCCGACTGCTCGGCTTGGAGGACGTGCTGTCGATCGGCTTCTGCGGACCGACGCACGACGAGAGCAGCTGGACGTTCGACCTCGATCCGGGCGGGGTGGACCCGGTGCTGAAGATCCCGCGGCTGCAGGACGCCTACTTCGCCCGTATCCCGAACTATCCCAAGGGGATCACGGTGCCCGCGATCGTCGAGGTGGCGACGGGCCAGGTGGTCACCAATGACTTCGCGCAGATGACGCTGGACCTGTCCACGCAGTGGTCGGCCTACCACCGCGACGGCGCCCCGCAGCTGTATCCGGAGCTGCTGCGCGACGAGATCGACGAGGTGGCCCAGCGTATCTACACCGAGGTCAACAACGGCGTGTACCGCTGCGGCTTCGCCGGTTCACAGCGGTCGTACGACCGGGCTTACGGCCGGTTGTTCACCGCGCTGGACTGGCTGTCCGAGCGCTTGGCCGACCGGCGATACCTCGTCGGCAACACCATCACCGAGGCTGACATCCGGCTGTTCACCACCCTGGCCCGCTTCGATCCCGTGTACCACGGACACTTCAAATGCAACCGGAGCAAGCTGGCTGAGATGCCGGTGCTGTGGGCGTATGCGCGCGACCTGTTCCAGACGCCCGGCTTCGGCGACACCATCGATTTCGTGCAGATCAAGCAGCACTACTACGTTGTGCACGCCGACATCAACCCCACCCGCATCGTGCCCAACGGGCCCGACCTTGCCGGGTGGCTGACCCCGCACGGTCGAGAAGTATTGGGCGGCAAGCCGTTCGGCGACGGTACGCCGCCGGGGCCGACGCGTGAGGGCGAGCGGGTGCTGGCCGGGCACGGCGCCGGTTAGGGCCAGACCAACCGCACGGACCACTCCGCGTGCGGAGCGTCGCGCACCTCGCCGTCGGGGTCCTGCACCAACGTCAGCAGCTGAACCACCACCCCGGTCAGGCGGCCGCGCTGCGGATCGACAGTCGGAAGGGTAACGGCCAGATCGGTGTTCGGCCGGTACAGGGTGGACGTCGAGTTGCGCTCGTCTTCGTACACGCGCAGCAGCCGCCATGGGGCCCGCCCGATCGCGGTCGGCACCGACAGCTGAACGGGATAGCGCTCGCTGACTGCCAGCTGGCCCTGATCCCGCGGGTTCTGACAGTCGTTGAGGTTCATCACGTTGCAGTACACGTAGGGGCCGACCCGGACCGCCGTGCCGTGCGAGTACGCGCTGATCTGCGGTAGCCGGCTACCCGTGTCGCGGGTCAGCAGCCAGGCGCCGACACCCGCGCCAGCGGACGCCGCCACCACGACCACCACCAGAAGCCATCGAACCCACCGGGTCACTGGTTGGTCACCGCCACACCCTCCTGCTCAGCCAGCACCGGACGGTTGCCGCCGAAGCCGGGAATCAACGAGTCGCCACGGTAGCTGACGATGGTCTGCGCCAGACCGAGGACCAGCAGTGAGCTGATCGCGGTGAAGCCGACCCACAGCTCGGTGTAGACCAGAACTCCGATCGCGCCGCCCATGACCCAGGCCAACTGCAGGAAGGACTCCGAGCGGCCGAACGCCGAGGCGCGCGATTCCTCGGGCAGGTCGTCCTGCAAGGACGCGTCCAGCGACGCCTTGGCGATGGCGCTCGACCCCGACGTGATCAGCGTCGCTACCGCGGCGGCGATCAGGTTGCCGGTGACGGCAGCCACCACCGCCAGCGCGGTGACGGCGACGGTGGCGCGGACGACCAGCAGCGCGGGCCGGCCGAGCTGGAGGCGGGCCGCGGTGAAGTTGCCCGCGAAGTTACCGATGCCCGCCGCGGCGCCGATGGTGCCCAGCATGCCCAGCTGTACCCATCCGCTGGCCTGGTGGGCTTTGGCGACGAAGGCCGGATACAGGAACAGGAACCCGACCATTGCCTTGATCGTGCAGTTGCCCCACAGCGAGGTGATGATATTGCGGCCCAGCGGTTGTCGCCGGGCGCCGGTGGTCCTGGCCGAACCGTTGGGCCGCCAGCCGCCCAGCGGTCCGCTCCGGCCGTGGTAGGTCAGGGTGGCCGGTACCTCGCCCTCGGTGACCTCCACCCAGCGTGGGATCCGCATGGACAGCGACGCCCCGGCCAGGGTGACGAACACGACGACGAACAACGCACCGGGCAGGTGGAACAACGTGGTGAACACGTATTCCACGCCCGCGGCGATGCCGCCGCCCACGATGGTGCCGCCGATAAGGCCGAACACCGTCAGCCGCGAGTTCACCCGAACCAGGTCGATGGTGGGTGGCATGACGCGGGGAGTGACGGCGCTGCGCAGCACGCTGAAAGACTTGGAGAGCACCATCATTCCCAGCGCGCAGGGGTAGAGCACCCATGACGGGTAGCTGCCCGCGGCCCCGTCGTAGTTCATGATCAGCACCAGCGCCAGGACGGTGCGCAGCATGAACGACATGGCCAGCGCCGCGCGCCTGCCGTGCTGGACGCGGTCGAGTGCGGGCCCGATCAGCGGCGCGATCACCGCGAACGGCGCGATCGTGATGAGCAGGTAGAGCGCCACCTTGCTCTTGCTCTCCCCGGACGCCGCCGCGAAGAACAACGTGTTGGCCAGCGCCACGGCCATCGCCGAGTCCACCGCGAAGTTGGCCATCACCGGCCAGGTCAGGGCGGTCAGGCCGGACTTGTCCGCGCCGTCGGCGGTGGCCGCCCGGTGCACCATCGAATACATCCGCGAGCCCATCTCACGGCTGCGCATCGCCGCCGCGCGGGTGACGGTGATGCGTTCGCCGGCGCCGCCGCCCACCCCGCGGGACCCCGGCGGCGGACCCGACCGGTCGCCGGCGGGAGTGTCCTCGTCGCCGAGCGGCGGCAGGTAGCGGTTCGCGCTGGGCATCGGATTGTGCCGTCGGGCGGCGCCGGAACGCTGGTAGTCGTCCTGGTCGCTGGGGTAGTTGGCCATGCCGGGGTGTTCCCCGGATGTTCCTGCTGAATAGCCGCGATCCCGCCCGAACCGGGGATCTACGCTCGAGCGGTCACGCCGGCTTCCAGACACGCCATGATTCTCCCCCATGGGGACATCCGCGGCCCGCACGTGACCGGTGTGGCTGCCAGGACCGGGCGTGAGGCAAGATTGGTGACGATGGACAGCTCGATCGACTCTGCAGAACCCGTGGCGCCGGCGCGTCCCGGCGAGCCGTCGGATGCGGTTGCCGCCGTGCTCACCGGTGCGGTGGACCAGGCGCGTCAGGCCATCGTGGAGTTCAGCGGTGACACGGTGGGCGATTACCTCGGCGTCAGCTTCGAGGACGACACCGCGGCCACGCACCGGTTCCTGGCCAAGATGAGCGGCTATCAGGGCTGGCAGTGGGCAGTTGTCCTGGCCGCCTATCCCGGCTCCGATCATGCGACGGTCAGCGAGGTGGTGCTGGTTCCCGGCCCGACTGCGCTGCTGGCGCCGCCGTGGTTGCCGTGGGAGGAGCGGATCAGGCCCGGCGATCTGAGCCCCGGTGATCTGCTGGCACCGGGCAAGGACGATCCTCGGCTGGCACCGGGATACACCGCCACCGGCGACCCGGCCATCGACGACGTGGCCTACGAGGTCGGATTCGGCCGGCGCCAGGTGCTCAGCGAATGGGGTCGCGCCGAGGCCGCCCAGCGCTGGCATGACGGCGACCACGGACCCGGTTCCGCGATGGCGCGGGCGACGAAGCGGGCATGCCGCGACTGCGGGTTCATGGTGCCGCTCGCGGGCGTGCTCGGCTCGATGTTCGGTGTCTGCTGCAACGAACTGGCCGCCGACGCCCACGTCGTCGACTTCGAGTACGGCTGCGGCGCGCATTCCGACACCCCGCCGCCGCCCGGAACCGGGTCGCCGATTTTCGATCCGTATGACGACGGAGTGCTCGACGTCGTCGAGGCAGTGCCCGTCGCCGCGCCGCCGGAAAGCACCGACACAGTCGAGAGCACCGAGCCGGCGGCGGCGGTGGTGGAGGACGTCGCGGAGTCGGCAGAAGAGCCCGCGCCCGCGGTCGAGCCTGCCGATCCGGCTCAGCTACCGGCGGAGCAGGCCGAGGAGGGTTAGCCCTCGGCGGCCGCCTTGATGCGGGCCAGTGAGGTGTTCATCCCGTCTACGAGTTCTTTCTCGAAGTTCGGCACGCCGCCGAGGACCGCATTCACCGTCATCGTCGAAACCGCCTTGACACCGTTCTCAGCGTGCCGGGTCTCCACCACGCGGGTACCGGTGGCCGTCGGTTCGAGTTCGTAGGCCCAGACCGTGTTGTTGGCGTTGACCCGGAAGGCGAGCTTGCGCTCCGGGATGACCTCGGTGATCGTCGATGTCGTCGGCCAGAACAGGTTCTTGCGCCGATTCAGGTTCAGGGTGCGGGTGCCCGGACGCAGCTGACCCAGTGCCTTCATCAGCCTGCACTGCGGGCTCCAGCGGGGCATGTTGTCCAGGTCGGAGATCAGGCCCCAGACCTTGGCGACCGGAGCGTTGATCTCGATTTCGGCTTGCAACAGCGGCGCTGCCATAGCGGCTCTCCTTGGGTTGGGTCGTCAGGAATCATCGTGCGCGCGGCTCGAGTCCGCTTTGGGCGCCCCGTGCGCCCCGCCGGGCGGCTCGTCGCTGCCAGAGGAATATCGAGGTGCCGACCACACCGGTGCCCATGCCGGCGATGGCGATCGGCCGCCACGATTCCAGCGCCGGCACGGCGAACGCCGCAATGGTCACCAGCGCCCACAGCACCGCCCCGACGGCGACTACCGGACGCGGGTCGAGCAGTACGGCGGGCAATGCCGGCGGCTCGGCCACCGGCGACGGGCTCGGCTGGTGCTGTTCGGAAGGCATTGCCGTCCAAACTAACCGATCGGCCCGGTACCCCGTCGGGCATGTCGACAGTTGCCCGGTTCACAGCGGTATCGGCGTCGCTGTGTCGTAGTGTTTGCCTCGTGAATGACGGTGACCTGCGGCTGGCCAGTGATCTCTCGCTGGCCGTGATGCGGTTGGCGCGTCAGTTGCGCTTCCGCCGGCCGGAGTCGCCGGTCACCCTTTCGCAGCTTTCGGCGCTGGCCACGCTGGCCAAAGAGGGCTCGATGACGCCCGGCGCACTGGCCGTCCGCGAGCGGGTCCGGCCGCCGTCGATGACCCGGGTGGTGGCGTCGCTGGCAGATTTGGGTCTGGTGGTGCGCACGGCGCATCCCGCCGACGGGCGTCAGGTTCTGGTCGCCGTCTCGCCAGCCGGTGCCGAGCTGGTCGACAGTGAGCGCCGGGCGAGCCAGGAATGGTTGCGCAAGCGGTTGGCATGCCTGAACGACGAGGATCGCGGTGTCCTGTTGCGCGCCGCCGACCTGATGACCGCGCTCGTCGACGAAGACGCGTGAGCGACAACGCTTTCCTATCCGCCATGCCGTCCGATGGTCCCGAGATCGTGGACATCACCGACCCCGGCGATCCGCGGGTGGACGACTTTCGCGATCTCAACAGCATCGACCGCCGCCCCGACCTGCCGTCCGGTAAGGGCCTGGTGATCGCCGAAGGCGTCTTGGTCGTCCAGCGAATGCTGGCGTCGCGGTTCACCCCGCACGCCTTCCTCGGCACCGACCGTCGGCTGGCCGAGCTGGCCGACGACTTGACCGGTGTGCGGGCCCATTTCTATCGCGCCTCGGCCGAGGTGATGGCCGACGTGGTCGGCTTCCACCTCAACCGGGGTGTGCTGGGGGTGGCGCGCCGCGCCGCTGAGCTGACGGCGGCCGAGGTGCTCGAGGGCGCTCGCACAGTCGCGGTGCTGGAGGGGGTCAACGACCACGAGAACCTCGGGTCGATCTTCCGCAACGCGGCCGGCTTGGGGGTGGACGCGGTCGTCTTCGGCGGTGGCTGTGCCGATCCGCTGTACCGGCGGGCGGTGCGCGTGTCGATGGGACACGCGCTGCTGGTGCCGTTCGCCCGGGCGCAGCGCTGGCCGGCCGACCTCGAGGAGCTACGCGGGCGTGGGTTCCGGTTGCTTGCCATGACGCCGAGCCCGGCCGCGCAGACGCTGGCCACGGCGATGGAGGGGCTGGTCGACGCCAAGGTTGCGGTGCTGGTCGGTGCCGAGGGGCCGGGGCTGACCGAGACGGTGATGCGAGCCAGTGACGTGCGGGTCCGGATCCCGATGTCGCGGGGCACCGATTCGCTCAACGTGGCCACCGCGGCGGCACTGGCGTTCTACGAACGGGTTCGGACGGCTGGCTAAGCTAACCCAGGCGGCAGCGAATCGCCCCGGGAGGAGAATCTTCAAGCCATGACGCCGGATGAGTCGACGCCGTGGGGGACTGGGCTGACGGTGGCCGCCTTCGTCGCGGCGATCACCGGTGCCGCGATCGTGGTGCTGAGCCTGGGCATGATCCGGGTGCATCCGCTGGTCGCGGTGGTCCTGAATCTGATCGCGGTGGGTGGACTCGCACCCACCGTATGGGGCTGGCGCCGGATCCCGGTGCGCCGCTGGTTCGTCCTGGGCTCGGCCGTCGGCGTGGCCGGCGGCTGGATCACGCTGTTGGCGCTGGCCGCCGCCAACCTCTAGCGCGTCAGCGGTCGCCGCTGGAGCGCACGCCCAGCAGGACGTCCTCCCAGCCGGGGACCGCGGGCTTCGCTTTGGCCCGCTTGGCGCGGGGAGTGGCCGCCGGCGCGGGTGCCGGCTTCTCCGCGACCGGGGTGGGCGCGGGTTGCGGCTCCTCGAATTCCAGCTGAGCAACCGGCGCCACCGGCCGCAGCGGGCGTTCGAACTTGGGGTCGATGAGCTCGCTGGCGGCGTCATCGAGCGCCGAGACGGTCCCACCGTGCGCTCCCGGGCTGAACCGGAAGTGGGCGACGTTGTCCGACATCCCGGCCTGCCACGCCATCTGCACCGTCCACCGGCCGTCCTCGGTGCGCCAGGCGTCCCATTCCGTCGCGTCGGGATTGAGTCCGCGCGCCACCAGGGCGGCCGTGACGGTCTCCAGCAGCGACATCACCGCGGGTCCGTCGGCCAGGATCGGGTGCGCGGCACTGGCCAGTTCGGCCGCGCGCTGACGTTCGAGCAACACCGGATGGGCGAAGCGTTCGACCTTGGCGATGTCCATGCCGGACGATTCGGCAAGCTGCTCGACGGATGCGCCCGCACGGATACGAGCCTGAATGTCTCTGGGTCGCAACACGCCTTTGACCTCTTTGTCCCTCAGAGCCTGGCCCAGTGACCGATCGCCGCGCACCGCTGCGCGCAGCCGGTCGTCTACCTGCACGGTGAACTTGTCAGCCGGGTCGCGACCTTCGCAGATGATGTGTTTGCCGTCGACATCAAGCCCGATAACCCTCAGTTCGCGCATGTCGACCTCCTTCGTCGGGACTCTAGCTCAGCCGACGGAATATAACGGTTAGGACACGCTGGAGGGGCCGGTCCGTTGTTTCTGGCCTCGGTCAGAGGCGCTCGACGACCCAGTCCACACACTGGGTCAGCGCCGTGATGTCCTCGGGCTCGATTGCCGGGAACATCGCGATGCGCAGCTGGTTGCGGCCGAGCTTGCGGTAGGGCTCGGTGTCGACGATGCCGTTGGCGCGCAACACCTTGGCCACGGCGGCGGCGTCCACCTCGTCGGTGAAATCGATAGTGCCGACCACCTGCGACCGCAACGCCGGGTCGGCGACGAACGGGGTGGCGTACGACGACGCCTCTGCCCACGAGTAGAGCCGCTGCGAGGAGTCGGCGGTCCGCTTGACCGCCCAGTCGAGACCGCCGTTGCCGACCATCCAGTCGACCTGCTCGGCCATCAACGCCAGTGTCGCAATCGCGGGAGTGTTGTAGGTCTGGTTCTTCAGGCTGTTGTCCACCGCGATCGGCAGCGACAGGAAGTCGGGCACCCAGCGCCCGGAGGCGGCGATCGACTCGATACGCGCCAGCGCCGCCGGGGACACGATGGCGAACCACAGTCCGCCGTCGCTGGCGAAGTTCTTCTGCGGCGCGAAGTAGTAGGCGTCGGCGTCGCGGACGTCGACCGGCAGGCCGCCCGCGCCGGAGGTGGCGTCGATGAGGATCAGTGCGTCGCCGGAGCCTTCGGGTCGGCGCACCGGTACCGCCACGCCGGTCGAGGTTTCGTTGTGCGCCCAGGCGATTGCGTCCACCGACGGATCGGACTGCGGTTCGGGGGCGCTGCCGGCGTCGGCCTTGATGACGATCGGGTCGCCGACGAACGGGTTGGCGGCCACCGCCGAGGCGAACTTCGCGGAGAACTCGCCGTAGGTGAGGTGCAGGGACTTCTTGTCGACGAGACCGAAGGCGGCGGCGTCCCAGAACGCGGTCGCGCCGCCGTTGCCCAGGATGATCTCGTAGCCGTCGGGCACCGAGAAGAACTCCCGCAGGCCGTCGCGTACGCGGCCGACCAGGTTCTTCACCGGAGCCTGCCGGTGCGACGTGCCGAACAGCGACGCCGCTGTCGTGGTCAGCGCCGCCAGTTGTTCGGGCCGGACCTTGGACGGCCCGCACCCGAAGCGTCCGTCGCCGGGCTTGAGGGCGTCGGGGATCGCGAGCGGGGTCTGATCAGCCATGCCTCAAGCCTAGGAGTCGGGGCCACCGGTTTTGAAATCGAGGTCGGTCGAGGGCTTGAGCAAACCGCCGAATGGGTATAGACACCTAGGTGATACCTGCGGTACCGTTTGGACATTAGACGCCCCAATGTAAACCTCCAAGGAGGCTGTGATGGCGAGGACGAAAATGATCAAGCGCTGGCGCCGCAACATGGACGTGCTGGACGACACCGCCTACGTCGAGAAGCTGATGACGCTCTCGGAGGGCTCGGTGCGGCGCAACTTCAACCCCTATACCGATATCGACTGGGATTCGCCCGAGTTCGCCGTCGTCCCGGACGACGAGCGCTGGATCCTGCCGGCCACCGACCCGATCGGACGGCATCCTTGGTACCAGTCGCAGCCCAGGAAGCGGCAGATCGAGATCGGCATGTGGCGGCAATCGAATGTCGCCAAGGTCGGTCTGCACTTCGAGTCGATCCTCATCCGGGGCCTGATGGAGTACGCGTTCTGGACGCCGAACGGCTCGCCGGAGTACCGGTACTGTCTGCACGAGGCGGTCGAAGAGTGCAACCACACCATGATGTTTCAGGAGATGGTGAACCACATTGGCGCCGACGTCCCGGGCATGCCCCGGCTGCTGAAGTGGCTGCAGCCGGCGATCCCGTTGGTGGCCGGCCCGCTGCCCATCCCGTTCTGGTTCGGCATTCTCGCCGGCGAGGAGCCCATCGACCACACCCAGAAAAACGTTCTGCGCGAAGGTAAGACGCTGCACCCGATCATGGAGCGCGTGATGGCCATCCATGTCGCCGAGGAGGCCAGGCACATCTCGTTCGCACACGAGTATCTGCGCAAGCGGGTGCCACACCTGAAGCGGCGCAAGCGGTTCTGGCTGTCGCTGTACGTGCCGGTCGTGATGCGGGTGTTGTGCTCGGCGATCATCGTTCCGCCGAAGGCGTTCTGGAAGGAATTCGACATCCCGCGGTCGGTGCGCAAGGACATCTTCTTCGACTCGTCGCAGTCGCGGCAGATGCTGCGCGACATGTTCGGCGACGTTCGCATGCTGTGTGAGGACACCGGACTGATGAACCCGCTGGCCAAGCTGGTGTGGCGGATCTGCAAGATCGACGGACCGGCCAGCCGCTATCGCAGCGAACCGCAGCGCCAGCATGTCGTGACCGCCGCGTAGGTCCACCACGCCCATGCCTCACGTCATCACCCAATCCTGCTGTGGCGACGCGTCCTGCGTGTACGCCTGCCCGGTCAACTGCATCCACCCCAGTCCCGAGGAGCCCGGGTTCGCCACCTCCGAGATGCTCTACATCGACCCGGTCGCCTGCGTCGACTGCGGAGCCTGCGTCAGCGCCTGTCCGGTCGACGCGATCGCCCCGGACACCCGGCTGACCGCCGAGCAGCGCCCGTTCGTCGAACTCAACGCGGCGTTCTACCCGGAGCGGCCCGCGGACGTGAAGCTTCCGCCGACGTCGAAGCTGGCCCCGGTGTTGCCCGCACCTCAGCTCCGTCGCGGCGGGCCGAACCTCACCGTCGCCGTCGTCGGATCCGGGCCGGCGGGTATGTACGCCGCTGACGAGCTGCTCACCCAGAAAGGGGTGCGGGTCAACGTCTTCGACAGGCTGCCCACCCCATACGGTCTGGTGCGCGCCGGCGTGGCCCCCGATCACCAGAACACCAAGGCAGTGACGCAGCTGTTCGACCGGATCAGCGGCCAGCGCGGCTTCACGTTCTATCTCAATGTCGAGGTGGGCAAGCATCTTTCGCACGCAGAGCTGCTCGAGCATCATCACGCGGTGCTCTACGCCGTGGGCGCTCCTACCGATCGCAGGCTCGACATCCCCGGAATGGCGTTGCCGGGCAGCGGAACCGCCACCGAGACCGTGGCCTGGATCAACGGACACCCGGACTTCGCGGCGCTGCCGGTCGATCTGAGTCACGACCGGGTGGTCATCGTCGGCAATGGCAACGTTGCTCTCGACGTGGCCAGGATCCTGACCGCTGACCCCGACGAGCTTGCCGGCACCGACATTTCGGTCGCCGCGCTGCGCGCGTTGCGGGATTCGGCGGTCCGGGAGGTGGTGGTCGCCGCGCGCCGCGGCCCGGCCGACTCGGCCTTCACACTGCCCGAACTGATCGGCTTGACCGCGACGGCCGAGGTGGTGCTCGACGCCGAGGACCACGACCGGGTCCAACAGGACCTGGCCACCGTCGACGACCCGGTCACCGCCGCCAAGCTCGAGATCCTGGTCAAGCTTCCGGTTGCCTCCGGCGCCGGCACCCGGCCCCGCATCCGGTTGGCCTACCGCCTGACTCCGCGGCGGGTGCTCGGCGCCGACCGTGTCACCGGGGTGGAATTTCTCCGCACCGGCACCGAGGAGTCGGTGGCTGTACAGGCGGGTCTGCTGCTCACCTCGATCGGCTACCGCGGGGCGCCGATTCCCGCGCTGCCCTTCGACCAGACGACCGCGGTGGTTCCGAACGACGGTGGCCGCGTTATCGATCCCGCCACCGGTGCGTCGATCGTCGGCGCTTACGTCGCGGGCTGGATCAAGCGCGGTCCCACCGGATTCATCGGCACCAACAAGTCATGTGCGATGCAGACGGTGGCCAACCTGGTCGACGACTTCAACGCCGGACTACTCACCGACCCGGTCGACCGCCCGGCGGCGCTGGACCGGTTGGTCCACGTCCGTCAGCCGGATGTCGTCGACGCTGCGGGCTGGCGGGCGATCGACGCCGCCGAGACCGCTCGCGGTGCGGCAGACGGCCGCCGCCGCGCGAAGTTCACCGATATCGACGACATGGTCGCGGTGGCGGCGGCCGCGCCGCAGCCGACGTTGCCACGCCGGCTGCTCGCGGGGTTGCTGAGGTAGGCGTTGCACGCCCGGATGGGATCCTGGCTCACTGAATCATGACTGGCCCATGGCGTGCTGAATCTCCTCGTAGCTGACCTCGCGCACCGGCTGGCCCGGCGACCACTGGTGGCCGAACGGATCGCGCACCATGCCGTAGCGGTCCCCCCAGAACTGATCCTCGTGTGGCATCACCACGGTGGCCCCGGCGTCCAGGGCCCGTTGGAACTTCGCGTCGACATCGGTGACCGTCAGATGGATGGTCACCGGTGTCTCACCCAGCGCCGGCGGAGCGGTGCTGCCGTTGATCTCGATGGCAGCGTGAATCAGCTTGCCGTCCGGACGGGGGATGCGGCCGACCGGCCGCCACCGGTGTAGACCGCGCGGGTTGGCAAAACTGATCACTCGCGCGCCATGCAACCACCGGGCACCGACAAAGAACCGTGGTGGTCACCCTCCGCAGTGCCGATTTGCTGCCCGCGGTTGGAGCCCGGTTCGGGCTGACGCAGGGAGGCCGACGATGACCACCACGACAGTGCCCTGGTCGAGCGCCGCCGAAACCCGGCGGGCGATCTGGAACACCATCCGGGTGTCATCGGGCAATCTGGTCGAGTGGTATGACGTCTACGTCTACACCGTGTTCGCAACGTATTTCGAGGGTCAGTTCTTCGACGAGTCCGAGAAGAATGCGACGGTCTACGTGTACGCGATATTCGCGATCACTTTCGTGATGCGCCCTGTCGGGTCGTGGTTCTTCGGCCGGTACGCCGACCGCAGAGGACGGCGGGCGGCGTTGACGGGCAGCGTGTCGCTGATGGCGCTGTGCTCGCTGCTGAGTGCGTTGGTGCCGTCGCAGGCGGCGATGCGAGAGCGGCGCGGCTTCTTCTCCTCGTTCCAGTACGTGACGTCGGTCGGTGGGCATGTGCTGGCGCAGGTGACGCTGCTGGTCCTGCAGTCGGCCCTCAGCGACGACCAGTTGCGCGAATTCGGTTGGCGAATCGCGTTCGCCGTGGGCGGTGTGGCCGCGGTGGTGGTGTTCTGGTTGCGGCGCACCATGGACGAGTCGCTGTCCGAGGAGGTCATCGAGGCGACCAAGGCGGGGCAGGACCGTGGTGCGGGCTCTACTGACCGGCCTGATCTTCTTGGTGTTGCTTCAGCCAGTGGGTGGAATCCTCGGCGACCGGATCGGGCGCCAACCGATGTAGGCGTTCCTCGGCGGCATCGGTCGCTAGACGGGCGCGTGCGTGATGTCGTTCCAGCCCTGCACCGACTCCACCGCGCGGGGCTCGGGGCCGACGTAGATCGCCGACGGCCGCACCAGCTTGCCGAGCTGCTTCTGCTCCATGATGTGCGCGCACCAGCCGGCGGTCCGGCCACAGGTGAACATCGCCGGCATCATCTTGGCCGGGACCCCGGCGAAGTCGAGGATCACCGCCGCCCAGAACTCGACGTTGGTCTCGATGGCGCGGTCCGGCCGGCGCTCGCGCAACTCGGCCAGGGCCGCCTGCTCGAGCTGGACGGCCACCTCGTAGCGCGGCGCGGCCAACCGCTTCGCGGTGGCGCGCAGCACCCGGGCCCGCGGGTCCTCGGCCCGGTATACCCGGTGGCCGAACCCCATCAGCTTCTCTTTGCGGTCCAGGATGCCCTTGACCACGGCACGGGCGTCACCGGTGCGTTCGGCCTCGTCGATCATCGGGATCACCCGGGCCGGCGCACCGCCGTGCAGGGGACCGCTCATCGCGCCGATCGCGCCGGACAGCGCCGCGGCGACGTCAGCTCCGGTGGAGGCGATCACCCGTGCGGTGAACGTCGAGGCGTTCATCCCGTGCTCTGCCGCCGACACCCAGTACGCGTCGATCGCCTGGACGTGGCGGGGGTCCGGCTCACCCTGCCAGCGGGTCATGAATCGTTCTGTCACCGTCGAACATTCGTCGATGACACGCTGCGGCACGGCGGGCTGGTAGATCCCGCGCGCGGACTGCGCGACGTATGACAGCGCCATCACCGATGCGCGGGCCAGATGGTCGCGGGCGGTCTCGCCGTCGATGTCCAGCAGTGGGGCGTAACCCCAGATCGGTGCCAGCATGGCCAGCCCGGCCTGGACGTCGACGCGCACGTCGCCGGTGTGGATCGGCAGCGGGAACGGCTCGGCCGGCGGCAGACCGTCACCGAATCGGCCGTCGACCAGCAACGCCCAGACATCGCCGAACGTCACCCCCTTGGCCACCAGGTCCTCGATGTCGACACCGCGATACCGCAGCGCGCCACCGTCCTTGTCGGGCTCGGCGATTTCGGTGGTGAACGCCACCACGCCTTCCAGTCCGGGCACGAAATCTCCAGGTACCACCGTCATGTCTGGATTGTTGCATCCGCTGTCGGAGCTGTCGCTACCGGTCGGTAACCGCAGCTCGCAGCGCCGCGGCGTACGGTTGTCCCGTGGTGGTTCCCGAAGGTGATCGCCTCGCGGCGATGCGAGTGGAGTACGGCTCCGTCGAGAAGGACGGCAGCAGCGACCTGGACGTGGACTGGCTCGCCGACGGCTGGCTTGCGTTGCTGCACAGCTGGATCGCCGACGCACAGGCCGCCGGGATCGCCGAGCCCAACGCGATGGTGCTGGCCACCGTCGGTACGGGAATAGACGCGGGAAGACCCGTCAGTCGCACGGTGTTGTGCAAGAGCGTGGACGAGACCGGAATCACCTTCTACACCAACTACGACTCCGCCAAGGGCACCGAGCTGGCGGCCACGCCGTACGCCTCGGTGACCTTTCCCTGGTACGCGCTGGGCCGGCAGGTGCACATCCGCGGCGCGGTGACCAAGGTGTCGCTTCAGGAGACCGCCGAGTACTGGTCCAAGCGGCCGCGCGGCTCGCAACTGGGCGCCTGGGCGTCGGCGCAGTCGCGCCCGATCGGCTCACGAGCGGAACTGATGGCGGCGCTGGCCGAGGTGACCGAGCGGTTCGCCGGCGACGAGCAGGTTCCGGTACCGCCACACTGGGGTGGTTATCGCATCGCCCCCGATGTCGTCGAATTCTGGCAGGGCCGGGAGAACCGGGTGCACAACCGGATCCGCGTCACGGGTACTGGAGCCGCCGGGCCGGCGACATCGGGTACTGGAGCCGCCGGGCCGGCGACATCGGATATCAGCATCGAGCGGTTGCAGCCCTAGCCGTGCGGCGGGACAAGACGTCGCCTGCCGGGCGGCGGCTCTTCGCCGACACCACCCCGCTGCGAACGCCGGACTTCCGGCGGTTGTGGGGTGCCTCCATCGTCACCGTCATCGGCGGCAACCTCACGATCTTCGCGGTGCCGGTACAGCTGTACGTGCTGACCCAGAACTCCGCCTACGTCGGGCTGGCGGGGATTTTCGCCCTGGTGCCACTGGTGGTGTTCGGCCTGCTCGGCGGTGCATGGGCCGACGCTATGGACCGCCGGCTGCTGCTGATCATCGCCTCCTGCGGGTTGGCAGTGGCGTCGGTGCTGCTGTGGTTGCAGGCGGCGATGGCTTTGCACAACGTGTGGGTGGTGCTGGTTCTGCTCGGGGCGCAACAGGCCTTTTTCGCGATCAACTCGCCAACCCTGGCCGCCGCCATCCCACGCATGCTGCCGATCGAACAGCTGCCGGCGGCCAACTCGCTCAACATGACCGTGCAACAGTTCGGGGCGATCGCCGGTCCGCTGCTCGCCGGGGTGTTGTTGCACTGGATCGACTTGTCCACGCTGTACCTGATCGACGCCCTCACCTGCCTCGCGCCGATCTGGGCTACGTTGCGGATCGCCCCGATGCCGGCCACCGGGTCGGCGGACGGGGCCTCGCGGTGGGGGGTCGCCGCCGTGCTGGAGGGCTTGCGCTACCTGGCCGGCAACAAGGTGGTGCTGATGTCGTTCGTGGTCGACCTGATCGCGATGATCTGCGGGATGCCGCGGGCGCTGTTCCCGCAAATGGCGCACGAGAGTTTCGGTGGCCCGGTCGTCGGGGGAACGACGATGGCCATGCTGGCCGCCGCGATGTCGGTCGGCGCGGTCGCCGGCGGGGTGTTCTCCGGGTGGTTTGCGCGGGTCCGCCGTCAGGGCCTGGCGGTCGTGGCCTCGATCGTGGTGTGGGGTCTGGCGATGGCGGGGTTCGGGGTGGCGGGTGGTCTGGCCGGGGGGAGGGCCGGGCTCATTCTGTGGATTGCGTTGGGGTTCTTGGCTGTTGGCGGTGCGGCTGACATGGTGTCGGCAGCGTTCCGCTCGACGATCCTGCAAGAGGCGGCCTCCGATGAGCTGCGTGGCCGGCTGCAGGGCGTCTTCTTGGTTGTGGTCGCCGGCGGCCCGCGGCTAGCCGATGCGGTGCACGGAGCGGCTGCGGCTGCCGTCGGCACCACGGTCGCAGCCGCGGGTGGGGGAGTGCTCGTGGTGGTCGGTGTCGTGGCGGCCGCGGCGCTGGTGCCGGCGTTCGTCCGGTATCGGGTCGTCCCGGCAAAGAGCTGAGCGCCGCACGCGGGCGACCTTTGCGCGGGATTCCCTTTACGATTGCTGTGTGGCCGACGTCATCGCGCAGCCGCCCGTCGGACTGCGCGAACGAAAGAAGCAACGCACGCGGGCGATGCTGATCGATGCCGCCGTGACGCTGTGCCTCGAACACGGCTACGGCAACACCACCGTGGAGCAGATCGCTGCTGCCGCCGAGGTCTCGCCCCGTACGTTCAGCCGCTACTTCCCGACGAAGGACGCGGTGGTGATCACCGTGGTCGACGACCTGGTTCACGCGGCCCTGCGCGAGTTGGCCACCATCGAGCCGTCGACGCCGCCGTTGACCGCGCTCGCCTGCGCCCACGTCCGAGCGTTGCGCCGGGTCCCGTCCGGGGAGGTGCCCGGTCTGAGCGGGCGCAGGCTCGTGCTCATGCTTAACGTCATCGCCTTGGCCAGCGCACCGCGGCTGGCGACGGCGTCCATGCGGCTTCGGCCGCTGGTGGCCGAAGTGGCTGCGCGCCTTGGGGTCGACGTGCGTGATCGGCGGGTGGAGTTGACGATGATGGTCTGGGAAGGGATCGCCGCCGCGGCCTGGCGGCAACTTGTCATCGCCCCCGAGGATTTCGACGACAGCGCGCTCGTCATGGCTGACCGGCTGGACAGCACCTACGGTGAATTCACCGATATCGCCGCCGCCGAGGTTGCGCCGGCGTTACCGTCGACCATTTGACGGGGCGCTGCGAAGCGAGGGGGGTGGCCCGCCGTGGCCGTTGTCGTGACCGCTGCCGTTCCTGGCTTGCGTGAACTGAAGAAGCAACGAACCCGGGCTACGTTGGTCGCGGCGGCGATCCAGCTCTGCATCGCACAGGGCTACGAGAACACCACCGTCGAGCAGATCGCCGCCGCGGCCGAGGTGGCCCCTCGGACCTTCAGTCGGTACTTCTCCAGCAAGGAGGCCGTGATCGTCGCCGTGCTCGACGAGGTGGCCGCCGACGTCGCCACCGCCCTGAGTGGCCAGCCGCCGGAGATCACCCCTTACGACGCGCTGGCCCGCGCGCATATGGAGACCTTCCGCAGTGCGGAATACCGCCGCCCGGGTGCCGCGGCATTCGACCGGATGCGGTTGCTGCTGACCATCGTCAACTCCGCGCCGGCGATCGGCATGGCACCGTTCATGTTCCGCGTCGACGGCTATAACCAGGCTGCGGTGGACGTCGCCGCGCGGCGCATGGGCGTGCCGAGCGCACACCCCGCGGTCCGCATCTTGTTCGACACCTGGGCGGTGGTCATGACTGCGGCCTGTCACGACCTGGGCACCGCCGGTGGGCCAGCGATCACCGCCGACGTCCTGTGCGACCGAATCGAGTCCGCGTACGCGGTTTTCACCAGGCTGTGGTCGTTGGGACGGACCCCGGGCCACACCCCCGCGGGCGAGTCGGCACAATAACGACTACCTTCCACTAATACGGACAGCCTGCGCAGGCGTCGAAGAACTCAGAAGGGGTTCATGTGGCCGAAACAGACGAGACCGCCACCCTGAAGTACCCGGGCGGTGAGGTGGACCTCGACGTAGTCCACGCGACCGAGGGGTCGGACGGTATCGCGTTGGGGTCGTTGCTGGCCAAGACCGGCTACACCACGTTCGATCAGGGATTCGTCAACACCGCATCGACGAAGAGTGCCATCACCTACATCGACGGTGATGCCGGAATCCTGCGCTACCGCGGTTACCCGATCGAGCAGCTCGCGGAGAAGTCGACCTTCATCGAAGTGAGCTACCTGCTCATCTACGGCGAACTGCCCACCACCGAACAGTTGGAGGCGTTCACCACCCAGATCCAGCGGCACACCCTGCTGCACGAGGACCTCAAGCGGTTCTTCGACGGATTCCCGCGCAACGCGCACCCGATGCCCGTGCTGTCCTCCGCGGTCAACGCACTGAGCGCCTACTACCAGGACTCGCTGGACCCGCTGGACAACAAGCAGGTCGAGCTGTCGACGATCCGGTTGCTGGCCAAGCTGCCGACCATCGCTGCCTACGCCTACAAGAAGTCCGTCGGTCAGCCCTTCCTCTACCCGGACAACACGCTGACGCTGGTGGAGAACTTCCTACGGATGACGTTCGGCCTGCCCGCCGAGCCCTACGAGGTGGACCCCGAAATCGTCCGCGCGCTCGACATGCTGCTGATCCTGCATGCCGACCACGAGCAGAACTGCTCGACGTCCACGGTCCGGCTGGTCGGCTCGTCGCAGGCCAACCTGTTCACCTCGATCTCCGGCGGCATCAACGCGCTGTGGGGCCCGCTGCACGGCGGCGCCAACCAGGCTGTGCTCGAGATGCTGGAGAAGATCCGCACCGGCGACGACGACGTGCAGACCTTCGTCCGTAAGGTCAAGAACCGCGAAGACGGCGTCAAGCTGATGGGCTTCGGGCACCGGGTCTACAAGAACTACGACCCGCGGGCGCGCATCGTCAAGGAGCAGGCCGACAAGATCCTGGGCAAGCTCGGCGGCGACGACGAGCTGCTCGACATCGCCAAGCAGCTCGAAGAGATCGCGCTCACCGATGACTTCTTCATCGAGCGCAAGCTCTACCCGAACGTCGACTACTACACCGGTGTGATCTACCGCGCGATGGGCTTCCCAACCCGGATGTTCACCGTGCTGTTCGCCCTCGGCCGGCTGCCCGGCTGGATCGCGCACTGGCGCGAGATGCACGACGAGGGCAGCAGCAAGATCGGGCGTCCGCGCCAGATCTACACCGGCTACACCGAACGCGACTACGCGCCGATCGACGGCCGCTAGCTAACTCCTGCTGGGCCGCCCCTTGACCGTGGGACGATTGTAGTTTCACAATAGTTGTGTGAATACAACGGTTGGTGAGCTTGGTGCGCGCCGCAAGGCGATCATCCTGGCGTCGTGCTGCCTGAGCCTGCTGATCGTGTCGATGGACTCGACGATCGTCAACGTCGCGATCCCGGCCATCCGCGCCGACCTGCACGCCTCGCCCGCGCAGATGCAATGGGTCATCGACATCTACACCCTGGTGCTGGCGTCGCTGCTGATGCTGTCCGGCGCTACGGGTGACCGGTTCGGGCGGCGGCGGGTGTTCCAGATCGGCCTGGCCACGTTCGCCGTCGGCTCGCTGCTGTGCAGTCTGGCCCCGGACATCGACACTCTGATCGGCGCCCGGCTCGTCCAGGGCATCGGCGGCTCGATGATGAATCCTGTTGCACTGTCGATCATTTCGCAGATCTTCGTCGGGCGGGTCGAGCGTGCGCGGGCGCTGGGGTTCTGGGGTGCGGTCGTCGGTATTTCGATGGCCCTGGGTCCCATCGTGGGTGGCTTCCTCATCCAGGCGATCGGCTGGCGGGCGGTGTTCTGGATCAACCTGCCGATCTGCGCGACAGCGATCGTCTTGACCGCGGTCTTCGTGCCGGAGAGCAAGTCGGCCACCATGCGTGACCTCGACCCGGTCGGTCAGCTGCTCGCGGTGCTGGGCTTGTTCGGTGTGGTCTTCGTGCTTATCGAAGGCCCGGGATTGGGCTGGACGAATCCGCGCGTCATCGCCATCGCCGTCGCGGCGGCCCTCGCACTGCTGGCATTCCTGCGCTACGAGTCCCGTCGTCACGACCCGTTCATCGACTTGCGCTTCTTCCGCAGCATCCCGTTCGCCTCGGCGACGGTCACCGCGGTGTGCACCTTCGCCGGCTGGGGTGCGTTTTTGTTCATGATGTCGCTCTATCTGCAGGGCGAGCGCGGCTACTCGGCCGCGCACGCCGGACTGATCTACCTGCCGATCGCGATCGGCGCCCTGTTCTTCTCGCCGCTGTCCGGACGACTGGTCGGGCGCTTCGGTGCTCGTCCCTCGCTGCTGGTGTCCGGGGTGCTGATCACCACCGCCTCGGTCATGTTGACGCGTCTGACCCCGACGACGCCGGTGTGGGCGCTTCTGGCTATCTTCGCCGTGTACGGCATCGGCTTCGGTATGGTCAACGCGCCGATCACCAACGCCGCGGTGAGCGGCATGCCTCGGGACCGCGCCGGCGCGGCCTCGGCGGTGACGTCCACGAGCAGGCAGGTTGGGGTGAGTATCGGTGTGGCACTGTGTGGTTCGGTGGCCGGCTCGGCGCTGGCCAGTTTTGGGGCCGGCGTCGGCGGCGACTTCACCGCGGCGGCGCGCCCGCTGTGGTTACTCAGCATCGGGTTCGGCCTGATGATCACGCTGCTGGCCGTGGTATCCACCTCGCGGCGTGCCGTGCTGTCCGCACAGCGGCTGGCGCCGTTGATCGAGAACCATCGAAGTGAGCCCGTCGGTGTCGGGTGACGCGCTCGTCGACCAGGTGTGGCGGGCGATGTCCGGCCTGGTGTTGGACAACAAGGACCAGTGGCGGCGGTCGGTGGTGGACGCGACGGGCTTGCCGTTCAGCCGCATTCGTATCCTGCGCCGCCTCGACAAGCAGCCGATGACGGTCAAGGAGGTCGCCGAGGCCGCCACCATCGACGCCCCCGCCGCGACGGTGGCGGTCAACGACCTGGAGGCCCGCGGCCTGGTGGTGCGCGAACCACACCCGGACAACCGGCGCTGCAAGCTGGTGTCGCTGACCGACGCCGGCCGAGACGTCATCGCCGTGCTGGCCAAGACCGACGATCCGGCGCCGGCTGCTCTGGCCGCGCTGGACGCACAGGACCTTCAGACGCTGCAGGAGATCCTGGCGCGCCTGATCAGCTGATCAGCCGAGGTAGCCTTCGACCTCGTTGGCGGGACGCACGCGCGCCTCACTCGGGTCGCCCCCGGTCTCACGCAGGGCGCGGCGCTGACGCAGCAGATCCCAGCACTGGTCGAGTTCGGTCTCGATTGCCCGCAGCTGGTGCTGTTCCTCGGACGGATCGATCTCGCGGTGCACCACTCGTTCGCGTAACTCCCGCTCCCGGGCCACCAGGTCGTGGATCCGGGCGAGGGTGTCGTTGTCGGTCGGTTTGCGTTGGTCAACCACGGTTCCAGTGTGCCCGATGCCGGGGTGTCACACCGACGAAGCCAGCGCCCCGGCGAATTCGGTGCAGAACCAGTCGACGTCGGAGCCCGAGAAGACCAGCGGTGGGCGGATCTTGAGCACATTGCCGTCGCGGCCGCACACCGAGATCAGCACCCGCCGCTCCCGCATCGCGTTGACCAGGTCCCGGGCCCCGGCCCGGTCGGGCGCGCCGTCCGCGGTGAGCATCTCGACGCCGACATAGAGCCCGGCACCGCGGATGTCACCGACGCGCGGGTCGCCGGCGCTGATGCTGGCCAGTTCGGTGCGCAGCTGGGCGCCGACCTCACTGGCGTTGCGCATGAGGTTCTCGTTCTCGATGACGTCGAGCGCCGCGGCGGCAGCGGCCACCGTGACGGGATTGCCGCCGAAGGTGTTGAAGTAGGGCACCTCGCGGGCGAAGGCCGCCAGGACTTCGGAGCGGGCCGCCATCGCCGCGATCGGCATCCCGTTGCCCATCGGTTTGCCCATCGTCACCAGGTCGGGCACCACACGATGGCGGGCGAAACCCCACATCGTCTCGCCGGTGCGCCCGAAGCCGGGCTGGACCTCGTCGGCGATGAACACCCCGCCCGCGCGGTGCACCGCGTCGACCGCGGGCGCCAGCACCGATGGATCGGGGTAGATGCCGTCGGAGGAGAAGATGGTGTCGACGATCAGCGCGGCGAAGCCGCTGCCGCTGGCCTGCAGGTCCTCGATCGCCGCGACGACGTCGGCTGCGAACCGGCCGGCGAGTTCGCCGGGCGGGGTGCGCAAGCTGTCCGGCGACGCGATCGCCCGCACGTGCTCGCCGAGCACCGTCGCCCCGCCGAGGGACGGGGAGATCGCGGTGACGGCCGCGGTGTTGCCGTGGTAGGCATCGCTGGTCACGATGATTCCCGTTGCACCGGTGTGCATTTCGGCCACCCGCAGCGCCAGGTCGTTGACCTCTGATCCGGTGCAGGCGTACATCACCTGGTCGATCTGCGCCGGACCGCCGGATCGCATCGTGTCCAGGAGCCGCTCGCTGTACTCGACGATCCCGCCGTGCAGGTAGCGGGTGTGGGTGTTGAGCGTGGCCAGCTGCCGGCTCACCGCCTGCACCACGTGCGGGTGACAGTGGCCCACATTGGCGGTGTTGTTGTAGGCGTCCAGATAGCACGCGCCGTCGGCGTCGTAGAGTCGCGTGCCCTCGCCGCGGACCAGGTGCACCGGCCGCTCGTAGAACAGCCGGTAGGCCGGGCCCAGCATGCGGTCACGGGCCGCGATCAACGACTCGGTGGCGGGATCGACCGGATGATCCGGGGAGTAGCTGTTGGAATCCATGATGTTCGAGAAACTCATCGCGCTACTCCCTTTTCGCCTCGTTGATGCGGCCCGTGACTGCGTTCGCTACCGCTCGTGCGCCTCCTCGAGGACCGTGCGACCCAGCTCCGAATAGCGTTGCGGCGAGGTGTACTTCAGCACCACCGCGAGCACGATGCCGCCGATGCCCACCACGCCGACCACCCACGGGATCGACTCGAACACCCAGTCGCTGGACGCCGTGCCCGCGGCGAACGAGGCGTTCTTGGCCAGCAGGTAGATCACATACAGCATGCCCAGTCCGCCGAGCAGCGGAGCCAGGAACGTGCGGAACCAGTTGGCCGTCTCCGGGTGATTCTTGCCGACGTGGAAGTACGCGATCACCGCGAATGCGGCCAGCGCCTGCACGATCATGATCGCCGTGGTGCCCAGCAGTGCCATCAGCCCGTAGAGCCCGGTGTAGGGGTCCCGGCCGGTGACGGCGAAGAACAGCACGATGGCGGTGGCCACGATGGTCTGCACCAGCCCGGCGATGTGCGGGGAACCGTGCATGGGGTGGGTGGCGCCGAGGGTCTTGCGCATGCCGGGGATCACGTTCTCCCGGCCGATGGCGTAGATGTAGCGGGCCGCGCAGTTGTGGAACGCCATGCCGCAGGCGAACGATCCGGTCATCAACAGGATCTTGAACATGTCGACCGCCCAGGTGCCCAGGTGGGCGCCGACCGGACCGAAGAAGATGTCACCCGCGGTAGCCGAATCCTGAGCCAGCGCAACGGCATTGTCCGGTCCGGTGCCGACGATAGCCAGCCAGGAGATGATGACGTAGAAGATGCCGATGCCGATCACCGAGCTGATCACCGCGACCGGGATGATCTTCTTCGGGTTCTTGGACTCCTCGCCGTACATGGCGCTGGATTCGAAGCCGACCCACGACCAGAAGGCGAAGAACAGCCCGATGCCCGCCGAGCCCGCGACGGTCAGGGCACTGCCGCCGGGGCCGGCGACGGTGCCGGACAGGTTGTGGAATGCGTTGAGCGGGTTGAGCGATCCCCACGACCAGCCCTGCGGGCCGCCGCCGGTGAACAACACCGACAAGGCCATCAGCGAGAGCATGACGATCTCGGTGATGAGGAAGACGCCGAGCACCCGCGCGGCGACGTTGATGTCGAAGTAGGTCAGCACGAGATTGACCACGAGCATGCCGATGGCGAACACGATCCACGAAATGTTCACGTGGAAAAGGGTATTGAACGTGTCGTTACCGAAGAATGCGAAGATGCCGATCAGGGAGGCCTCGAACACCATGTAGGCCATTGCGGTCAGGAACCCGGCACCCAGGCCGACGATGCGGCCCAATCCGTGAGAGATGTAGCCGTAGAACGCGCCCGTGGCGGTGATGTGCTTGCTCATCGCGGCGTAACCGATCGCGAACAAGGTCAACACGATGGTCGCGACGAAGTAACCGGCCGGTGCGTAGGCGCCGTTGCCGAAGCCGACCGCGATCGGCACGTTGCCGACCATGGCGGTGATCGGCGCCGCGGTGGCGACCGCCATGAACAGCACGCCGATCAGGCCGACGGCATTGGGCTTGAGCCGCTGGACGGTGTCGCCTGTGCCAACGGCGCCCGCCGGGGCCGGCGGGTCGATGATGTCGCTCATAGTGTGAATTCCCATCTCGAACGCAACTGGGGGTCGCGCCGTTTTTGGTCTGGTTTGGCCCGTGGCGCGGATGCGCCGGGGGAGCGAGGGCGGTGTCGACACCGGGTTTGTGATGCGACGACGACATTGTTACCCCCGCCAGATGGCCTGGTCAACAGGAACAATCAGGGAATACCGGGCGAATGTTTCGGTGGTGTTTCCGCTGACGCGGCAACGAAACGTGGACGTTAAATGTGCCGATTTGGTCTGCTCGATACCCCGTTATGGTCCACACTTGACCGCATGCCGGGACTGCCGCCGACTCATGAGTCCTTCGCGCGCGCCGCCCTTCCCGCCTACGGCCGTTCCGTGGACTCGCCCCTTCGCCTGCTCAGTCTGTCGGAGAATGCGACCTATCTGGTCGACGACCACGAGCCGATCGTGTTGCGGGTGCACCGGCCGGGATACCACTCGCTGGAGGCCATCCGCTCCGAGCTGGCCTGGATGCGGGCGCTGCGGACCGAGACGTCGGTGGCCACGCCGGAATTGCTCGCCGCCGCCGATGGGACGGATGTGGTGCTGGCCGAGGTCGGCGATGACGCGCTGTACGTCGACGCGGTGACGTTCGTGGCGGGATGCACCGCCGAAGAGAACCCGGACGCGGTCGGGTTCGACGAACTCGGCCGGCTGACCGCGATCATGCACTCGCATGCCAGGAACTGGACCATTCCCGCCGGATTCACCCGGTTCCGCTGGGACCTCGAGTCCATCCTCGGGCCGCAGGCACGCTGGGGGAACTGGCGTCTCGCCCCCGGGCTGACCGATGCAGACCGCACCTGGATCCAGCGCGCCGCCGACGACATCGCCGCCAAGCTCACCGAGTTCGGTTCCGGCCCAGACCGTTTCGGTCTCGTGCACGCCGACCTGCGGCTGGCCAATTTGATGGTGAACCCGGACGGGCACGGTTCCGGGATCACCGTCATCGATTTCGACGACTGCGGCTGGTCGTGGTATCTGGCCGACTTGGGCGCGGCGGTGTCGTTCATCGAGGACACCCCCGCCGGTGAACGCATCATCGCCGAGTGGCTGACGGGCTACTTCGAAGCCGGTTCGCTGCCTGCCGATGATCTGGCACTGATTCCGTCGTTCGTAATGCTGCGCCGGATCAACCTGACCGCCTGGATCGCCTCGCACGCCGACGCCGATGCCGCGGCCGAACTCGGCGCGGACTTCGCCCCCAACACCGCCCGACTGGCGGAGCGCTATCTGGAAGACCGCACCTGGCTTCAGGACGCCATCTTCGGATCTCGGGTATGAACCATTCCGCTGCAGAAAGGGTTGTACATGTTTGACCTTCAGGCGACGTCGGTCGTGGTGACCGGGGGCAGCAAGGGCATCGGTCGCGGCATCGCGTCGGTGTTCGCCGCCGCGGGCGCCAATGTCGCGATCGCGGCCCGTTCGGCCGCCGAACTCGACGCGGCTGTCGCTGACCTTGAGGCGCTGGGGGCCGGGACGGTGCTGGGCATCCGGACCGACGTGACCGATCCGCTGTCGTGCGCCAACCTGGCCGCCGCCGTCACCGAGGCGTTCGGCGGGATCGACGTCGTGTGCGCCAACGCCGGCATCTTCCCGGAGGCGCCGCTGGCCACCATGACGCCCGCCCAGCTCGGCGAAGTGCTCGACATCAACGTCAAAGGCAACATCTTCACGGTGCAGGCCTGCCTGGACGGACTGAAAGCCTCGGGTCGTGGCCGGGTGATCCTGACTTCGTCGATCACCGGGCCGATCACCGGTTTCCCGGGCTGGTCGCACTACGGGGCATCCAAGGCCGCCCAGCTCGGCTTCATGCGGACGGCCGCCATCGAACTGGCGCCGCACGGCATCACGGTCAACGCCGTGCTGCCCGGCAACATCTACACCGAGGGCCTCGCCGACATGGGCGAGGAGTACATCGCCGGCATGACCCGTGCGATCCCGGCCGGTGCACTGGGCAAACCGGAGGACATTGGGCATCTGGCCGCATTCCTGGCCACCGTCGAGGCCGGTTACATCACCGGGCAGGCCATCGCCGTCGACGGCGGTCAGGTGCTCCCCGAGTCGCCGGATGCCGTGCGCCCCTAGTCAGATGGAGGAATCGGAAGGGGGGCCGATCGCCGAGGATGTGCGTAGGCGCATCCTGTCGATGCTGGCCCAGGGTGCCCTTCGGCCCGGTTCGCGGCTGGGCACCGAGCGCGAGATGGCCGAACGCTTCGAGGTCTCCCGGGCCACCCTGCGCAGCGCTCTGCTACCGCTGAGCCGGGCCGGGGTGCTCGAGCGCCGGACCGGCCGCAACGGCGGGACCTTCGTGCGTGCCGATGTGGTGCAGCGCAATGCCGCCGAGTTGGCCGGTCTGCCGGCCCGCCTGCGCAGCGGTGGCCACACCAGCGCCACCCGCGTGCTGGCCACCGATCGGCGCCCCGCCACTCCGGTAGAGGCCGTGGCCCTCGAAATCCCGGACCAAGCTGAGATTTTCGCGATCCGCCGGTTACGGTTCGCCGACGGCGTGCCGTTGTCGGTCGACTACTCCTGCTTTGTTGCCGATCATGTCGTCGATCTGCTGGAGCAGCCGCTGGGCGGCTCGCTGTACGAATTATTCGCCGTCCGCTATGGATTGGTGCCCGCCACCTCCAGCGAGACCATCGAGGTGGTGAGCGCCAGCCCGCGAGAGGCCGACTGGCTGGGCATCGCGCACCGGCGGCCGTTGGTGGCCATCACCAGGGTCACCCGCGACGCCGCCGACCGCCCGTTCGAGTACGCCTACGACCTGTTCCGGGCCGACCGGGTGCGGCTGACGGCGACGACGTCGACGGTCACCGCGCGTGAGCGGCGCGGCACCGACGGCCGGGTGGAACGCTCCGTCAGCAGCGCCTGAGCCCAACTGCTGAAATCACCGAACCTCGGGCGACTAATGTGGGGCCGGTGACGACGAAACCCGTGATCGAATTCCCCGAAGGACCGGCGCCCGACCGGCTGGTCATCGAAGACCTGGTGGTCGGCGAGGGCGACGAGGCCAAGCCCGGCGCCGTGGTCGAGGTCCACTACGTGGGCGTCGAACATGACACCGGTGAAGAGTTCGACAGCTCGTGGAACCGCGGCGAGTCCATCTCGTTTCCGCTGCGCGGCCTGATCCAGGGCTGGCAGGACGGCATCCCGGGCATGCGCGTGGGCGGCCGGCGCCAGCTGACCATCCCGCCGGAGCAGGCCTACGGCCCGGCCGGCGCCGGACATCAGCTGTCCGGTAAGACGCTGATCTTCGTCATCGACCTGCTGGCCACCCGCTGACACCTCGCTCACCTGGCGAGGTGGGCCGTCGGCGTGTGTAATTCGGTGGTGAACACCGAGGAGCGCACCGCGATCGTCACCGGAGCCTCAGGCGGTATCGGTTCGGCCATCGCCGCCATGCTGCACGAGGAAGGATTCGCGGTCACCCTGATCGGGCGCGATCCGGCCAAGCTGGCCGCCGTCGCCGCGACGATCTCCGCTGCCCCGGGCCCACCGGTCCACCAGATTGCCGGGTCGCTGGCCGAGGAAGCGTTCCTCGACGCCGTCGTCGCCGACCACACCACCCGGCACGGTTCGCTGGACCTGCTGGTCAACAATGCCGGGGTGGCGGGCAACCGGACGGTCGGCGAGATCACGGCGGAGTTCCTCGACGAGCAGCTCGCGGTGAACATCCGTGCGGTGATCCTGCTGACCGGTAAATGCCTACCGTTACTGAAAGCTGCGGTGCAGCAGCGCAAATCGGTACAGGTGGTCAATATCGCCTCGAACGCGGGCAAGCGTGGCGAGGCGACGCTGTCGTCGTACTCGGCCACCAAGTTCGCGGTCGTCGGGTTCACCGAGTCGCTGCACGACGAGTTGTCGACGTCGGGTATCAAGGCGACGGCGATCTGCCCGGGCCTGGTGGACACCCCGATGGCCGACGACTACCGCGACAGCATCGGCAGCGACGAGATGATCGCACCCGGCGACATCGCCGAGGCGATCCGCATGACGATTCGGGTGTCGCGCAGCTGTGTGGTGCCCGAGATCGTGCTGCTGCGCCCGATCGAATGGCTGCAACCGCCCGGCGCCTAAAGCGGGCTCAGCTGCGTGCGTAGCCGATTGTAGGGTCCACCACGTGGCGCAGCGGCTCGCCGCGGAGCCACCGCGCGAGGTTGTCGGCGAAGACGGCCACCAAGTCATCCTCGAAACCGGCGTAATCACCTGAGATATGTGGTGAAACAAGGACATTCGGCATCGCCCACAACGGCGATTCGACGGGCAGCGGTTCGACGTCGAACACGTCGAGTGCCGCGCCCGCGATGATCCCGGTGCGCAGCGCGTCGACGAGGTCGGACTCGACCACCGTCGGTCCCCGACCGACGTTGACCAGGAACCCGCGCGGGCCCAGCGCCTCGAGCACGTCGGTGCCGACCAGTGCGGTGGTGGCTGGGGTCAGCGGCGCGGCCAGCACCAACAGGTCCACGTCGGCGGCCACCGAAACCAGTTCGTCACTGGCGCGAACGGCGCCGAAGCGGGCGTCGGTTCGGGCGGTTCGGCCAACGAGCGTGACGTCGACGTCCAGGCGGGCCAACCGCTCCGCGATGGTACGCCCGATGCTGCCGGTGCCGACGACGGCGGCGCGGCTACCGGCCAGCCGCCCGGTAGGCCGGTATTGCCAACGGGCCTCGCGCTGCAACGCCCAGCCGGCGGCGAGCCCCTTGACGTGGCTGAGCACCGCCCCGATCACCCATTCGGCGATCGGGACGTCGAAGACGCCGGGGGAATTGGTCAGCGTGACGCCTGCCAGCTGCGGGCAGATGAGCCGGTTGACGCCGACCGATGCCGCTTGCACCCAGCGCACCTGCGGGGCCCGGTCGAGCAGCGGCCCGAGGTCGGCGAAGCGGTGATCCCAGACGTAGAGCACCCGCGCCCCAGCCAGTTGCGCGTCGGTGGGTGAGGCGCCGACCTCGACGATGTCCACGCCGTCGTGGATCTCGCCGGGGACGAGATGCAGCGGCGCCGGCGGCAATTCGGGATCCGGCTCGGTGAGGACCAACACGCGCGGACGGCTCGGCATGGTTGCTCCGTTCGTCTCGCCACACGCCATGACGTCGATTTCGATAGTCTATCTCCAGACGAAAAGTGACTGCTCTGCTGATTTTTCGATGCCAGGGAGGTGCGGGGCGAGATGTCCAGTACCAGTTCCGGACCTGAGGTGTTCCTCGACCCGGCCGGCTTCGAGCCGGTGATCGCCGACATCGGCGAGCGGCGCGAACACCGCAAGCGCCGGCTGGCGCTGGCCTACCGCGTCTTCGGCGCGATGGGCTGGGGTGCGTTGGGGGACGGGCATATCTCGGCTCGCGACCCAGAACGGACCGACTGCTTCTGGCTGGGCCGCTACGGTGTGCCGTTCAAGTTCATGACCACCGAGGATCTGGTGCTGGTCCGTGCCGATGGGACGGTCGAAGGCGGTGGGTACATCAACGAGGCCGCCTACTTCATCCACGCCCCGCTGCATGAGGCCCGCCCGGACGTGATCGCCGCCGCCCACTGTCACACCCCCTACGGCACACCGTTTTCCGCGATGGTCACCCCGTTGGCGCCGATTTCCCAGGAGGCGTGCGCGTTCTTCGACGACCACGAGATCTTCGACGACGAGGAGGTCAACATCGCCTCGACCGACGGCGGCAAGCGCATCGCGGCGGCCATGGGCGGTGCGCGGGGCGCGATCCTGCGCAACCACGGCCTGCTGACGGTGGGTGCCAGCGTCGACGAGGCGGTGGGCTTCTTCCTGATGATGGAGCGCAGCGCCGAGGTTCAGGTCAAGGCCCGCGACGCCAAGCCGATCGGGGCACCGGCGGCCCGTACCGCGCACGGCACCCTCGACGAGGTCGCCGCGTGGCAGGCCTTCCAGTGGGCGCAGCGCACCTATCTGCCCGCCGGAGCGTGAGCGTCGAACCGAGGCGCTACAGCGTGTCGTCGAGTTAGTTGCGGCCCAGAGCCGCCCGGGTGTCGGCGACGATCCGCTGGGGCCAATGGCAAGGCTGCTCGGCGTAGCGGTATCCATCTAACCCGCTGTCAGCCGCGGGACCTGTCGGCCACCATCAGGCTGACGAGATCGAACACCACGGTGGCCGCGGCGATCGAGGTGATCTCGGCGTGGTCGTAGGCGGGGGACACCTCGACGACGTCGGCACCGACGATGTCGATCCCGGTCAGCGACCGCAGCATTCGCAGCAGTTCACGCGAGGTCAGACCGCCCGATTCCGGGGTTCCGGTGCCCGGGGCGAAGGCGGGGTCGAGAACGTCGATGTCGATCGACAAGTACACGGGCAGATCGCTCACCCGGCGGGCGACGATGTCGACCGCGGTGTCGATCCCGAGGACGTCGAGGTCTCCGGCCCGGATGATGCGGAAGCCCATCCGCGCGTCGTCCTCGAGGTCCATCCGGTCGTAGATCGGGCCGCGGATGCCGACGTGGATTGAGTGGTCGGCGACCAGCAAGCCCTCCTCGAAGGCGCGCCGGAAGATGGTGCCGTGGGTGACCGGCGCGTTGAAGTAGGTGTCCCAGGTGTCCAGATGGGCGTCGAAATGGACCAGGGCGAGCGGCCCGTGGACGGCGTGCAGGGCGCGCAGGTTGGGCAGCGCGACGGTGTGGTCGCCGCCGATGGCGACGACCTTGCGTGCCCGGTCGCCGATGATCTGCCGCACTCCGTGTTGGATCTGGATGCACGCCTCGTCGATGTCGAACGGGGTGATGGTCACGTCCCCGGCGTCGACGATCTGTACCTCCTCCAGTGGCGCCACACCGAGTTCGACGTGGAAGCCGGGGCGCAGGGTGCGGGCGGCCTGCCGGACCGCCATCGGCCCGAACCGGGCGCCGGGCCGGTACGAGGTGCCGCCGTCGAACGGCAGGCCCACGATGGCGATCTCGTAGTCGGTCACCTCGTGGATGTCGGCGATTCGGGCGAAGGTGCCCTTGCCGGCGTAGCGGGGGATCTGGGTCGACGGGACGGCGCCGACGGGTGTGCCGGACATCAGTGGATCTGCCTTTCTCGGTGGTGGTCAGTGAGCGTGCAGGGCGATGACGGCCTTGAACGCGTGGCGCAGGGTGGCCCGGATGCGCCGCTTGTCGACCGGGCCCAGCGGGCGGTAGAGGTTGTCGATCTCCAGCCCCGCCATCACCGCCATGACGGTGCGGGCGTCGAGCTCTGGCTGACGTGATCCCAGCTCACGGAACAACCGGCTCAGCGCCGGAACCATTGCCGTGTACCAGGCTTCGAACATCGGCCGCAGCCGTTCGTCGCGGCTGGCCTCGGTGACCAGTTCGTAGCGGGTGACGATTGCCCCCGCCGGTTCGCTGAACCCGTCGATGATCATGTCGGCCATCAGGTCGGCCAGTGCCTCGGGCGTCATCGACGGTTCCAACAGGTTGGCCGTCAGCACGACGCGCTCGATCTCCCGGTCGGACAGTTGTTGGAAGGCCTGGGCGATCAGGTCGGACTTGTCGCCGAAGTAGTAGCTCAGCGCACCGAGCGGGATCTGGGCCTGGGCGGCCACCAGCCGCATCGACAGTCCGGCCAGGCCGACTTGGGCCATGACTTCGATGGCCGCGTCGATGATCTCGGTTCGCCGCGCGGCGCCACGGGCGGTGTTGCCTGTGTTGCGTTGTGGTTCAGCCGACTGCGTGCCAGACACCTTTGTCATGGCTCTGCTTGTCATGGCCTGGTCAACCGTGGAACTTCAGGGTCGAGAAGTCGGTGTCCCACATCCAGGCCGGCTGGCTCTGCCAGCCGGAGTAGCCCTTGCGGGCGGCGACGGTGTTGTGCAGGTCGGCGATGTTCAACCAGCACAGGGAATCCCGGTACGTCGTGGCGGCGTCGATGTAGAGGGCCTGGGACTTGGCCGGGTCGGGCTCGAGACTTCCCGCGTCCAGGAGCTTGTCGGCATCGGGCACCGAGCAGCCCTGGATGTTGACCGGCCCGTTCGTGTATTGGTAGATCCGCGACCAGGTGTCGGGGTGGGCTGCGTCGGGGTTCATCGATGCCAGCATCAAATCCGGTCGCTGGTCCGGGTTTTCGGTCAGGGCGAAGAACTGGGCCAGTGGGAAGTCGCGGATCGTCGCTTTCAGCCCGGCCTGCTGCAGGATCACCTGTAGCTGGTTGGCCAGTTCCTGCAGGCTGCTGTCGCCGGTGGGATAGCCGATCTGTACGGCGCCGCCGCCCTTGCCGACCGCGGCCAGCTTCGCCGGGTCGTAGTCGTGCCTGTCGGGTACCGCCCCGTCGGGCAGCATTCCGATGGGATAGAACTGTGTCGACGGTGTGCCCTGCTCGCCGAATGCCGACGTGGTCGGCGCGGCCGGGTCCAGGGCGGCGGCCAGCGCCGCCCTGGCATCGCGCGGGCCGAAGACCGCGGAGTTCGGATTGACCATGATAATGGCCTTGACCAAGGCGTTTTCCTGCAATACCTCGGTGTTCGGCCCGGCCGCCAGTGCCTCATAGTCGCCCTTGGACAGCCCGTGCAGCACCATGTCGAGCTCGCCGTTGCCCAATTCGAGGCGTTGTACCGCCGAGGCCGTGATCACCGGCATCTGCACCGAGGTGACCTGTGGCGCGTCGCCCCAGTAATTCTTGTTCGCCGCCATCGTGTAGTGGCTGGCCGGCACCGCTTCGGTCAGTTCGTATGGGCCGGTCCCGGCGGTGTGGGCCGCCAGCCACGCCGAGGCGTGGTCGTTACCGGTGGTGTGCTGGGCCACCGCGGTGGGGCTTGTCATCAGCGGACCGTAGGGCGAGGCTAGGTAATCCAGGAACGGCGCAACGGGTTTGGTGAGGGTGACGACGAAGGTGTGCGGATCGGGCGTCTGCATGTCCTTGACGTCGGCGAGCATGTAGGCCGGGCCGCCCGCCATGTCGACGCGGCGCTGGAAGCTGGCCTTGGCCGCCGCGGAGTCGAACGGTGTGCCGTCGGCGAACGTGACGCCGTCGCGCAGGGTGAAGGTGTACGTCAACCCGTCCGGACTGACCTCCCACTTGGTCGCCAGCAGGGGCGCGATCTTCGTCGACCCCGGCGCGTACTGCAGCAGCCCCTGATAGGTCGAGGTCATGATCAGCAGGCCCTCGGGCTGGTAGAAGGTGTCGGGGTCCAGCGGCGGAGGATCCGACATCAGCGGGGTGCGCACGGTCGACGCCGTCGCCCCGGCGTTGGTCGGCGCATTGGTCTTGCTCGAGCAGGCGGTGCTGGCCACCAACAGCGCGGTGATCACGAGAGGCGCTACGCCCGAGGTGAACTTCATCTTGAGAACTCCTGGCACTCGCGGCATTCCGACGGTTGCGACTGAGTTTCAAGTGGCCTGATTTCGCGCGTGTGACATGGCGGTTACCGCCTTGTACGAACGTCCAAGTATTGGACGTTTGACCTAGAAATGGCCGCCGCGGCCCCTTACTGTCGGCGGCATCTCGTGAAACGAGAAGTGAAATATGAAGGGAGCACCCGCAATGCCTACATCGGTGCCCGATGCGTTCTCCCTGGCCGGGCAGGTGGCCCTGGTCACCGGCGCCAGCAGTGAACTCGGTATCGGCTTTGGATCTGCCCGGCTACTGGGTCAGCTGGGTGCCGCGGTGATGGTGACCGGCACGACCGAGCGTGTGTACGAGCGGGCCCAGGAATTGCAGGCCGAGGGGATCGTGTCCGGTTCGCACATCGCCGACCTGTTCGACCGGGACGCGGCCGCCGGGCTGGTGCGGGCCACCGAGGCCACCTTTGGCAGGCTCGACATCCTGGTCAACAACGCAGGATTGGCGTCGGTCAACAGCCCCGAGGCGCCCAACCCGCTGATGGCGATGACCGACGAGGAGTGGTCGCTGGCGCTGCGGCGCAACCTCGACAGCGCGTTCTACGTCACGCGGGCCGCGCTGCCCGGGATGGTCGAGCGGGGCTACGGGCGCATCGTCAACGTGGGATCGACGGCGGGCGCGCTCACCGCCTACCGCGGCGACGTGGGCTACCACACCGCAAAGGCCGCAATGCTGGGGATGACCCGCTCGCTCGCCGTCGACTATGCGCGCAACGGCATCACCGCGAACCTGGTGCTGCCGGGATGGACCGCCACGGCCGCCCAGTTGCCCTCCGAGGTGGCGGCCGGCAACGCCACGCCGATCGGGCGCTCGGCCACCGCGGCCGAGGTCGCCGTCGGCGTCGGGTTCCTGGCCGCTCCGGGAGCCTCTTACGTCACCGGGACCACGCTGATCATCGACGGCGGCAATTCGATCTGCGGTGCGACCGCGGGGGAGTGAACCGCCGTCGGCTATTGCCCGGGCGGGGGTAGACGCAGTACGAGCCGGGCACCGCCCAACGGACTGGTCTCCAATGATGCTCTGCCGCTGTGTAATTCGGCCTGTTGAGCCACCAGCGCCAGGCCCAGGCCGGACCCGGAGCGCGATGCCGTCGACCCGCGGGCGAAGCGCTCGAAGACCGCCGTCCGCTCGACTTCGGGTACGCCCCGGCCGTTGTCGTCGATGGCGATCTGCACACCGTCGCGGGAGCTGACCGCCGAAAGCCGCACCCGCGTCGCGCCACCGTGCTTGACCGCATTGGCGATGGCGTTGTCCACCGCGAGCCGCAGCCCGGCGGGCAGGCCGATGATGATGCACGTCGGCGACGGCGCCAGCGACACCTCCAAGTCCGGGTAGACCCGCATCGCATCGTGCGCAGCTCGGTCGAGCAACTCGGTGATGTCGACGGGCACATGGTCGGCCTCGGTCGAAAGTTCGCCCTGGGCAAGGCGTTCCAGTGCGGTCAGGGTGGCTTCGATGCGGCTCTGGGTGCGCACCACGTCGCCGAGGACCTCGCGGCGCTGCTCGTCGGTCATGTCCATGGTGGCCAGCACCTCGAGGTTGGTGCGCATGGCGGTCAGCGGGGTACGCAGTTCGTGGGCCGAGACCGCTGCGAAGTCGCGGGCGGAGGCCAGCGCCGCCTTGGTGCGGTCCTGCTCGGTCCAGATCCGCTCGATCAATCCCTTCAGTGCCTCACCGATCTCCACCGCCTCGGTGGCGCCGCCGATGTCGACGTCGGGCGCCTTGTCGCCTGCCTCGATCTGCCGGGTCTGGGCGGCCAGGCGGCGGAAGGGCCGCACCGCGAAGGTGGCCAGTAACCAGCCCAGCAGGCCCGCCGCGCCGATGGCGAACACACAGATCATCAACACCCGCCGGTGCAGGTTGTTGGTATCGGCGATGGTGTCGTCGTAGGTCGCCCCGACTTCCAGCGTGGTGGCCTCCGGGTAGGAGAGCCGCACCGTGCGCACCCGGTATTTCACACCGTCGACATAGGTGGTCGCGTAATCGGCGTCGAGTCTGGGCAGCACCACCGTCGAATTGGACCGGACCTGGTCGCCCCGGCGGACCGTGATGACCACGTCCTGGTCGTTGGGTGAGGGCGGAATCTGGTCGAGTCCGCGCGGGACGAACGGCACCGCGAAGCCCGCGGCCTCGTCCAACCGGCGGTCCAGCCGCTCGAGTCGGTCGTTGGTGATGCCGATCCAGACGATGGTGCCGACGATCGTCACCACGATGGCCGCCCCGAGGGCCGTCGCGAACGCCACCCGGGTACGCAGCGACGGCGTGCGGCGGAAGACCCGCGCCAGCATCACGACCCGGTCGAGGAGGTCATTGGGTGCGTAGTACGAAGCCCACACCGCGCACGGTGTGCAGCAGGCGGGGCGCGCCGCCGGCCTCCAGCTTGCGGCGCAGGTAGCCGATGAAGACATCGACGACGTTGGTGTCCGCGGCGAAGTCGTAACCCCACACCAGCTCGAGCAGCTGTGCCCGGCTCAGCACGGCGGTCTTGTGCTCGGCGAGCACGGCCAGCAGGTCGAACTCCCGCTTGGTCAGGTCGACGTCGACGCCGTTGACCCTGGCTCGGCGGCCCGGGATGTCGACCTCGAGCGGGCCCACCTGGATGGTCTCGGAGGAGAACGTGGCCGTCGCCCCGCGCCGGCGCAGCAGCGCCTTGACACGCGCGACCAGTTCGGCCAGCACGAACGGCTTGACCAGATAGTCGTCCGCGCCGGCTTCCAGCCCAGCGACCCGGTCGTCCACCGAGCTGCGGGCCGAGAGCACGCACACCGGCACGTCGTTGTCCATGGCGCGCAGCGCAGTCACCACGCTGACCCCGTCGAGCACCGGCATGTTGATGTCGAGCACGATCGCGTCGGGCCGCGTCTCGGTTGCCGAGCGCAGCGCCTCGGCTCCGTCGACGGCGGTGGCCACCTCGAATCCGGAGAGCCGCAGGCCGCGCTCCAGCGATGCGAGAACGTCGGGATCGTCGTCGACCACGAGCACGCGGGGTGCGGCTGAACCACTGTCCATGGGCCCCATCTTGCCTGATCGACGGCCGTCCGGGTGGGAGGCCGACCCGGACACGGCGACGGCGATGGAAGGCTTTGACCTCAATCGTTGTTGAGCTTCTACCGTAGGGCTGTGGCGGTCGATAACCGATTGCCTCGCGTGCGATCATCGATTCAGGGGGTCGACCGCGGTCGCGTGCGCTGACGTTCCGGACTGATCTTGGCCCGGTTCTGTCGGTGCCGCCGCATATCTTTCTGGCAGAGGTCGATGGCGAGGGACGGGTTGACGCGGTGGGCGAGATGACTTCCGAACCGGGTGTTCGCCCGGCTCCGGCCATCGCCGCGCCGCGCCGCGATGCCCGCGGGGTGTCCGATCTGCTGCGGCTGCTGCCCTATCTGATGCCGTATCGGGCGCGCTGGATCGCGATGCTCATCGTCGCCATCACCAGCCTGGTGGCCACCGTCGCGATCCCGTTGATGACCAAGGCCGTCATCGACGGCCCGGTCCGGCATCGAGACCAGCACGGGTTGTGGTTGGTCGGCGCGGCCGCGATGTCGGTGGGGGTGTCCGAGGCGCTGTTGTGGTTGATTCGGCGCTGGCTGGTGGCCCGCGCGACGATGGGGGTGGAGGCCGATATCCGCAAGGATCTCTACGCCCGCCTGCAGATCCTGCCGATGTCTTTTCACGGCCGCTGGCAGTCGGGTCAGCTGTTGTCGCGAATCATGAACGACCTCAACACTATTCGGCGTCTGCTGTCGTTCGGTTTGGTGTTCCTGATCCTCAACATCCTGCAGATCACGGTGGTCACGATCATCCTGCTGGCCATGTACTGGCCGCTGGGTGTCGTGGTGCTGGTCTCTATCGTGCCGATCACCCTGACCGTGCTGCACTTCGAGCGCACGTTCAGCCGGTTGTCGCGCGAGGCGCAGGACCAGGCAGGCCACGTCGCGACCCACGTCGAGGAGTCCGCGCTGGGCCTGCGCGCCGTGAAGTCGTTCGGCCGCGAGGACTACATCTTCGACCGCTTCGACGAGCAGGCCGGCAAGCTCTACGACACGCAGATCCAGAAGGTCGCGGTGTCGGCGAAGTTCTGGACGCTGCTCGAGGTCATCCCCAACCTGACGTTGATCGTGGTCCTGGGTTTCGGCGCCTATGCCGCGGGCCACGGCCTGGTCACCCTGGGCACTCTGGTGGCCTTCATCACGATGATGCTCTCGCTGGTCTGGCCGATCGCGTCGCTCGGTTTCCTGCTGTCGATGACCCAGGAATCGATGACCGCGGCCAACCGGATCGCCGAGATCTTCGACGCGCCCCGCGAGATCTCCGATGGGCCCGGCACGGTCGCGCCGCGCGTCGGCCGGCTGGAGCTGGTGGACGTCGGCTTTCGCTTCCCCGATACGGAGACGTTTGCGCTGCGCCACGTCAATGTCACCGTCGAACCGGGGGAGACCCTGGCACTGGTGGGCGCCACCGGTTCGGGAAAGTCGGTGCTGGCCGCGCTGCTGCCCAGGCTCTACGACGTCACCGAGGGTGCGATCCGCATCGACGGCACCGATATCCGCGACCTGTCACTGAACGCGCTACGGGAGAGCGTCGCCACCGCCTTCGAGGACCCGACGCTGTTCTCCATGTCGGCGGCAGAGAACCTGCGGTTGGGGCGCCCTGAAGCGACCGACGACGATCTCGCCAGGGCCATCGAGATCTCCGCCGCGCAGTTCGTCTACGACCTGCCCTACGGGCTGCAGACCCGCATCGGCGAGCAGGGCATGAGCCTGTCCGGCGGTCAGCGTCAACGGCTTTCGCTGGCCCGCGCCATCCTGGCCGCACCGCGCATCCTGGTGCTCGACGACACCCTGTCCGCGCTCGACGTCCACACCGAGGCGGCCGTCACGGCTGCCTTGCGGCGGGTGCTCGGCGAGGTCACCGCCGTGGTGGTCGCCCACCGGGCCTCGACGGTTCTGTTGGCCGACAAGGTCGCGCTGCTCGATACCGTCGACGGCGCCGGCACCATCACCCACGTCGGCACCCACGCCGAACTGTTGGCAGGAGTCCCGGGCTACCGCTACCTGTTGGCCGCCGACGACGAACTGGACGACGGCTGCGCGCCGCGGCCCGACTGGGCGGACGACGACGAGCGGCAGCGGCTGGACCGCGCCTACGAGGAGGCGTGCGAAGAGCGCGACGCCGCCCGTGGGTCGGTCGACTACGCCGGCTCGGAAGGGCGTCGGCGATGACCACCACGGAGTGGCGGGGCCGCCTCGACGAAGAGCCCGACGACTTGCCGATCGACGATGCCGTCCCACGTCGCCGCGAGGCCCGCGCACTGCTCGGCTCGTTGCTGCGTCCCTTTCGGGTGACGGTCGGTCTGCTGGCGCTCGTCGTGGTCGTGGAAAACGCGGCGCGGCTGTCGGTGCCGCTGTTGGTGCAGCGCGGTATCGACCACGCGATCCCACCCCTGCTGGCTGGTGGTTCGGCGCGTGAACTGGTCATCGTCGTCGCAGCGCTCTGCGGCGTGGTGGCACTGCAGGCGATCAGCCGGCTGCTGTTCCTCAACCGGTCCGGGCGGATCGGCCAGCGAGTGCTGCTGGAAGTGCGCCGCCGGGTGTTCCGGCATTTCCAGCGCCTCGACGTCGCCTTCCACGACCGGTACACCTCGGGTCGCGTGGTCAGCCGGCTGACCAACGACGTCGAGGCGATCCAGGACATGCTGGAGACCGGGTTCGACAGCCTGATCACCGCGGTGCTGACGCTGTTCGGCACCGCCATCTTGCTGGTCGCCCTCGATGTCCGGCTCGGGCTGATGTGCCTGGCCGCCTTCCCGATCCTGGTCGTCTTGGTGTGGTGGTTCTCGGCGGAGTCGGCCAAGACCTACCGCCAGGTGCGGGAGAGCGCCGCACTGGTGATCGTGCAGTTCGTCGAGACCATGACCGGGATCAAGGCGGTGCAGGCCTACCGCCGCGAGCGGCGCAACCAGGAGATCTTCGACGACGTCGCCGACCGCTACCGTGCCGACAACGAGCGGACGTTCCGGCTGCTGGCGATCTTCATGCCCGCGGTGAAGCTCGTGGGCAACCTCACCACCGGCCTGGTGCTGCTCTACGGCGGCTACCGGGCGCTGCACGGGCAGATGACCATTGGCACGCTGGCCGCGTTTCTGCTCTACCTGCGGATGTTCTTCGAGCCGATGCAGGAGATCTCGCAGTTCTTCAACACTTTCCAGTCGGCTTCCTCGGCGCTGGAGAAGCTCGCCGGCGTTCTTGCCGAGAAGCCGGCCATCGCCGACTCGCCCCGGCCGACGCACCTGGAGCAGGTTCGCGGCGAGATCGCTTTCCGCGACGTGAACTTCAGCTACACCCCCGGCCGGCCGGTGTTGCCCGGGCTGTCACTGGTCGTGCCGGCCGGGCAGACCATCGCACTGGTCGGCACCACCGGTGCGGGCAAGACCACCATCGCCAAGCTGATCGCCCGGTTCTACGACCCGACGTCGGGCGCGGTCACCCTCGACGGCGTCGATCTGCGTGACTTCGCACAGCGCGACCTGCGCCGCCACGTGGTGATGGTGACCCAGGAGAACTTCCTGTTCTCCGGGACCGTCGCCGACAACATCCGGTTCGGCCGGCCGTCGGCATCGGACGCCGAGGTGCACGCGGCGGCGGCCGCGGTGGGGGCCGACGAGTTCATCGCGGCACTGCCCGAGGGCTTTGACACCGATGTCGCCACTCGCGGGGGACGGCTGTCCGCCGGGCAGCGACAGCTGATCGCCTTCGCGCGGGCGTTCCTCGCCGACCCGGTGGTGCTGATCCTCGACGAGGCGACCTCCTCGCTGGACATTCCCAGCGAACGTTTGGTGCAGCGGGCGCTGCGCACGGTGCTCGCCGACCGCACCGCGTTGATCATCGCCCACCGGCTGTCCACGGTTGAGATCGCCGAGCGGGTGTTGGTGCTCGAGCACGGCCGCATCGTCGAGGACGGCCCGCCCGGTGAGCTCATCGACTCGCAGGGCCGCTACGCCGCCCTGCACCGGGCCTGGCTGGAGTCGCTGGCCTGACGTCTGCGCGGGTCGGCCTGCTGTCAGAGCCCCTCGATGACCTCTGCGAGCCGTGCCGAACGGGGCGCCAGCACGTCGAATACTCCGATCGCTTTCACCTTCACCGCCTCCTGTCGGAGGTGGGCGACCAACTCGGGGTAGCCCGGTTCGGAAGGCTGCAGGGTTTCCAACCGCTTCGCATTGGCGACCCATGCGGCCACCGTGCCCTTGCGTACCTCCATGCCGTCGAGCACGGTGGAGTCGATGTCGTCGGCCAGTATGTCTCGGGCGCTGGTTATTCTGTCCATGATTCCGCTTTCTTTGGCGCGCAAGCCCTTCGCGGGCAATGAGTGCAGTTTGCACGCAGGATGACAGAGTACCGAAGACTGCGTGCAATCGTCACGCACCTGGTGGGGTTCTCCCGTACCATTCGGCCCATGGTTGGCCCGTCTGCCGCAGCGCGCGTGCAATCGGCTCTGGGAAGGCTGTTGCAGCGCGGCACCCGCACCCATCTGTACGACCGACTGGTCGGCGGTGTCGCAGGGGTGGACGCGACTTTGTACCCCGTGCTCTCCGGTGTGGGGCGTACCGGTCCGATCAGTGCGACTGAGCTCGCATCGATGATCGGCCTGGACCGCACGGCCACGACCCGGTATGCGACCCGGCTGCAGTCCGCTGGTCTGGTCGCCCGCACGCCCGACCCGGCCGACGCTCGGGCGACTCTGCTGGAGTTGACCCCGTCGGGCCGCAAGGCGGTCGCCAGGATGCGCGGCAACCTCACTCGGGTGATCGCTGAGATCCTCGACGACTGGACCGAATCCAGAGCCGAGGAGTTCGCCGACGCGTTGGACGAGTTCGTCGCGCGGCTGGAGAGCCGCGAGTAAGCCGTTCCTGACCTGCCGAGTCCCCTGTTGCGGCGGAGCCTTCCTCGGTGTGATGCCCAAACGCGGGTCCGGTGGCCCACGCTCTCGGATACTCGACGTCATGCAGCGCTACGTCGATCGCGCCGAGGCGGGCCGCCGGCTGGCCGATTCGCTGCAGTCCTACCGCGGCCGCGACGTCGTCGTCCTGGGCCTGCCGCGCGGGGGAGTGCCGGTGGCCGCCGAGGTCGCCGCGGCGCTGGGCGCCCCGCTCGACGTCCTGGTGGTGCGCAAACTGGGTATGCCCGACCAACCCGAGCTGGCCTTCGGTGCCATCGGTGAAGGTGGAGTCCGGGTGCTCAACGAGGCGGTGCTGGCTCAGGTGCCGCTCGACGGATCCGAGATCGCCCGCGTCGAAGCCGCCGAACGTGCCGAGCTGCAGCGCCGGGTACGCCGCTACCGCGGCGTGCGGAGCGCCGTGCCGCTCACCGGCCGGGTGGTGGTGATCGTCGACGACGGGTTCGCCACCGGCGCCACCGCCCGAGCGGGGTGTCTGGTGGCCCGGGCCCGCGGCGCCGCAACGGTCGTGCTCGCCGCGCCGATCGGTGCGCGCGATGCCGTCGCCGCGCTGCGTGAGTGCGCCGACGAGGTGGTGTGCCCCGCGATGCCGGCCCACTTCCACGCCGTCGGGCAGGGATACCGGAGCTTCGCCCAGACCTCCGACGATCAGGTGTGCGCCGCGCTGCAGTGCGCTGATCCCGGCTTTACGCAAGGATGAGTTAATCAGCGATGCAAGCGATGTAGGGGCACTACCCCTCAGTGACTATCCAAGGCCGAACGTGGCCGTCGACACCGCGCTGCTGACCCTCGACCCGGACGACCCGGAGCTGCTGGTTCTGCAGGTGCGCCGCGCCGACGCACCCGGCTGGGCATTGCCCGGCACTTTCCTGCACCCCGGTGAACGGCTGGCCGACGCCGTGGAGCGATCGCTGCGGGCCACGGCCGGCGTGCACGGTCTGCGGCCGCGCCAGCTGCACGTGTTCGACGACCCCCGGCGCGACGACCGCGGCTGGGCACTGTCGGTGGCCCATGTCGAGGTCGTACCGATCCGGCGGCTGGACTCGCGGATGCCGGTTCAGACCCGGATGGTCCCGGTCGCCCGTCCCGGTCGGCTGCGCTATGGACACGGCGAGATCATCGCCCGCGCACTGGGCGACGTGCGGCAGCGCTATGCCGACCGGCCCGACCCCGACCATCTGCTGGGCCGCCAGTTCACCCTCGGTGAGTTGCACAAGGTCCACCAGGCGGTGGCCGGCAGGCCGCTCCAGCGCGACCGGTTCCGGCGACTGATGAAGCCGCTGCTGCGGCCCACCGGCCACCTGGTCACCCGGACCGGGGGCCGGCCCGCGGAGCTGTTCCGGCGCAATGCCTAACCAGGCAAGCCGATCCGCCGGTAGCGCTCCAGCCGGGTCGAGTACCGCCGCTCGGCCGGCATATCCCGCAGGTCGTGGATCTCCCGGGCGATCACGGCCGCGAGTCGGTGCGCGAACTCCACCGGTTCGTCGGCGGCGTCGGGGTGTTCGGGGACGATGGCGTCGACGATGCCGTTGCGCAGCAGTTCGACCGACCGAACGCCTTGTGCGGCAGCAAGTTCGGCGGCGTGGTCGGTGTCGCGGAACACGATGGCACTGGCGCCCTCCGGGGGCAGCGGTGCCAGCCAGCCGTGCTGGGCGGCCAGCACCCGGTCGGCGGGGACCATCGCCAGCGCCGGGCCGCCGCTGCCCTGGCCGAGCAGCACCGACACCGTCGGGGTGTCCAGGGTCACCAGGTCGGACAGACAGCGGGCGATCTCGCCGGCCAGCCCGTCCTGTTCGGCTTCGGCGGACAGCGCCGGCCCGGCGGTGTCGATCACCAGGACCAGCGGCAGTCGCAGCCCGGCGGCCAGCGCCATGCCCCGGCGGGCCTCGCGCAGCGCCGCGGGACCGACCACACCGCCGACCACCCGGCGCTGGCCGACCACCACGGCGGGCTGGCCGCCGAAACGGGCCAGCGCCAGGACCGTGCTGGCCGCCTCGCCGTGGGTGCCGGAGAGCAGCACCCGGTCGGTGGCACCTTCGCGCAGCAACCAGCTCACGCCGGGCCGGTCGGGCCGCCGCGACGCGATGACGGAGTCCCACGCCGCAATGTCGGGGATCTGTTCGTCGGGAACCGCCGCCGGCGGTGGGCCCGGTGCGTCGGTGATGACGGTCAATGCCCGGTCCAGCGTCGGGCGCAGCGCCTCGATGCCGACCACCGCGTCGATCACACCGTGCCGCAGCAGGTTCTCGGCGGTCTGCACACCCGGCGGGAACGGTTCACCGTAGAGCTGCTCGTACACCCGCGGGCCCAGGAAACCGATCAGGGCGCCTGGCTGGGCGACGGTGATGTGCCCCAGCGAACCCCATGAGGCGAACACCCCGCCGGTGGTGGGGTGGCGCAGGTAGACCAGATACGGCAGATGCGCCCGTTTGTGCTGGGTGACCGCGGCGGCGATCTTCACCATCTGCAGGAACGCCACCGTGCCTTCCTGCATGCGGGTGCCGCCCGAGCTCGGCGAGGCCAGCAGCGGCAGGCGCTCGGCCGTCGCGCGCTGCACCGCGGCGGTGATGCGCTCGGCGGCGGCCACCCCGATCGAACCGGCCAGGAAGTCGAACTCGCAGGCCACCACGGCCACCCGTCGGCCGAACACGGTGCCCTCGCCGGTCAGCACGGCCTCGTCGAGACCGGTTGCGGCGCGGGCGCGCTCGAGCTCGCGGGTGTAGGCAGCGTCCGCCGAGACCGTCAGCGGGGTGTCGTCCCAGCTTCGGAACGATCCCGGGTCCAGCGCGGCGTCGCGCATCTGCACCGCCCCGATCCGGCTCACCAGACGAGGCTAACCGGCCAGTAGGCTCGTGCCCATGATCGGTATCAACCGCGTGGGGGATGTCACCACGATCGAGCTGCAGCGGCCGGAGCGGCGCAACGCGCTCAACTCCGAGCTCGTCGACACGTTGCGGGAAGCGGTGCAGAAGGCCGCCGAGGACGACGTCCGCGCCATTGTGCTGACCGGCCAAGGAACGGTGTTCTGTGCCGGCGCCGACCTGTCCGGCGACGTCTTCGCCGCCGACTTCCCGGACCGGGCGATCGCGCTGAACAAAGCCATCGACGCGGTCCCGGTGCCGGTCATCGCGGCGATCAACGGCCCGGCGATCGGTGCCGGCGTTCAGCTGGCGATGATCTGCGATCTGCGGGTGGTGGCACCGGGTGCGTACTTCCAGTTCCCGATCGCCAGATACGGCCTGGCGTTGGACAACTGGAGCGTGCGCCGGCTGACGTCGCTGGTCGGCTACGGCCGGGCGCGCGGGATGCTGCTGGCCGCCGAGAAGCTGGACGCCGAGACCGCTCTGATGACGGGGATGGCCAATCGGATCGGTGACGTGGCCGACGCACAGGCTTGGGCCGCCGAGATCGCGGGCCTGGCGCCGCTGTCGCTGCAGGCCTCCAAGCGTGTGCTCAACGACGACGGCGCCTACGAGGAGCAGTGGCCCACCCACAAGGAGCTGTTCGACAAGGCGTGGGGCAGCCAGGACGTCATCGAGGCGCAGGTGGCGCGCATCGAGAAGCGGCCGGCCAAGTTCAAGGGCGCCTGAGTTGTGTCCGGTCGTCCCCGGGTCGCTTCGCTCCTGCCCTCCGGCCTTCCCCGGGTCGCTTCGCTCCTGCCCTCCGGCCTTCCCCGGGTCGCTTCGCTCCTGCCCTCCGGTCGGGCGGCGCTGCGACTAGCTGCCGGGACGGCCTCGCTGGCCGCCGGCGGGTGGGTGCTGCGCGCTCTGCACGACACCCCGGCCTCACTCGGCGCCGGTCCCGGCGCGATCCGGCTGGTCGCCGACGGTTCGGCGCACTACCGCGACGGGGTCTTCCACAATCTGGATCCCGCCTCGCCGCTGCGGCTGGACACCGAGGAGAACCGGCTGATCCTGTTCGACATGCTGTCGTCTCGTTCGGTCAGCCGCCCGCAGGGAACCATCCCGCTGGCCGAACAGCACGAGCCGGCCGGCGCTGCCGAGCTCGCCGTCCGCTGGCTGGGCCATTCGACGGTGTTGGTCGAGCTCGACGGCTATCGGGTGCTAACCGATCCGATCTTCAGCGAGCGCTGCTCCCCGTCCCGCACGGTCGGCCCGCAGCGGCTGCATCCGGTGCCCGAGCCGTTGGAGGCCCTGCCCGCGCTGGACGCGGTGGTGGTCAGCCACGACCACTACGACCACCTCGACATGGACACCGTGCTGGCGTTGGTCCGCACCCAGCGCGCTCCCTTCGTCGTCCCGCTGGGCGTCGGAGCCCATCTGCGGCAGTGGCGGGTCCCGGCCGAACGCATCATTGAGCTGGACTGGGACGAGCAGACCCGGATCGGTGACCTGAGGCTGGTGTGCACACCGGCGAGGCATTTCTCCGGGCGGTTCCTGTCCCGCGACACCACCCTGTGGTCGTCCTGGGCGATCCTCGGCCCACGCCACCGGGTGTACTTCGGCGGCGACACCGGCTACACCCACAGCTTCGCGCGCATCGGCGCCGACCACGGCCCCTTCGACCTGACCCTGATGCCCATCGGTGCCTACAACAAGGCCTGGCCGGACATCCATATGGATCCCGAAGAGGCGGTGCGCGCCCACCGGGACGTGACCGACGCCGGGCTGCTGATCCCGATCCACTGGTGCACCTTCCGGCTGGCTCCGCATCCGTGGGCCGAGCCAGTCGAGCGGCTGTTGGTGGCCGCCGACGAAGCTAGCGTGCCGGTCGCCGTTCCGAAACCCGGCGGCCGGGTCGTCGGCCCGACCCCCGCCGGGGCGGCAATAGAACGCTGGTGGCAGCTCTGACGCACTACGGTGCATGTCATGTCCGCACTGGCAAGAAGCGCCGCGATCGTCGTCCTGCTGGCTGTCCTGACCGGGTGTAGCGCGACCCACACCGCCACCACATCCGGGCCCGCCAAGCCCGCGTCGGATCAGCCGCCCCCGCTGGTCCCTGCGCTGGCGTTGCCGGACAACGCGGTGGCCGCCGCGGTGGCCAAACTGGACGGCATCGCCGACGAGCTGATGAAGTCCTCGGGCATTCCGGGCATGGCTGTCGCCGTCGTTCACGGCGGAAAGACGGTGTACGCCAAAGGCTTCGGAGTCAAGGACACCAGCAGGCCGGCCGACGAACCGGGCAACAAGGTCGATCCGGACACGGTGTTCCAGCTGGCATCGGTGTCCAAGCCGATCGGTGCCACGGTGATCGCCCATCAAGTCGGCCAGAACGCGATCGGCTGGGACACCCCGGTGGTGGACAAGCTGCCGTGGTTCGCGCTGTCGGACCCCGCGGTCACCAGGATGGTCACCATCGGCGACCTCTACTCGCACCGCTCCGGTCTGCCCGATCACGCCGGCGACAAGCTGGAGGATTTGGGCTACGACCGGCGCTACATCCTTCAGCGACTGCGCGCCCTGCCGCTGAACCCGTTCCGAATCTCATACGCCTACACCAACTTCGGAATCACCGCGGCTGCTGAAGCGGTCGCCGCTGGGGCCGGTCAGTCCTGGGAGGACCTCAGCGAGCAGGTGCTCTACCGGCCGCTGGGGATGACCTCGACCAGCTCCCGGTTCGCCGACTACGAAGCCAGGACGGACAAGGCCCTCGGGCACATCCACGTCGACGGCAAGTACCAGCCGCTCTACCGGCGCGACGCCGATCCCGAGGCCCCCGCGGGCGGCGTCAGCTCCTCGGTCAACGACCTGACCCACTGGTTGGCCATGGTGCTGGCGGACGGCACCTACGACGGCAGGCAGATCGTCGAGCCGGCCGCGCTGTTGCCCGCGGTCACACCGCAGATCGTGTCCAGCCCGCCGAGCGAACCCGCGATGCGCAGCGGCTTCTACGGTTACGGATTCAACGTCGGCACCACCTCGGCGGCTCGGGTCCAACTGAGCCACTCGGGAGCCTTCGAACTCGGCGCCGGAACCAACTTCGTCGCCATCCCCTCGGCCGACGTCGCGATCGTCGCGCTGACCAACGCCACCCCGTCGGGGATCCCCGAGACCCTCACCGCGGAGTTCGCCGACCTCGTCCAATTCGGCGAGGTCCGTGAGGACTGGCGCAAGCTCTACGGTGACGCATTCGCCGACATGGACCGACCGGTCGGTGCGCTGGTCGGCAAGGCGCCACCGGCCGCCCCCGCCCCGGCCAAGCCGCTCGCCGCCTACACCGGCACTTACCGCAACGACTACTGGGGAGCGGCCACGGTCTCCGAGTCCGGGGGCAAGCTGACGCTCTCACTGGGACCGCGACCGGACACCGTGGCGCTCACGCACTGGGACGGCGATGTGTTCACCTTCGGTTTCGTCAACGAGAACTCCCCTCCGGGAAGCGTTTCCACGGCGACGTTCGACGGCCAGAAGCTGACCCTGGAGTACTACGACGAGGACAAGATGGGGACTTTCACCAGATGACCGTCGATGTCGCCACCGGCCTGTCCGACGCCGACGTAGCCGCCCGCGTTGCGCAGGGCAAGGCCAACGACGTTCCGTCCCGGGCGTCACGCAGCGTATCGGAGATCGTGCGGGCCAACGTGTTCACCCGCATCAACGCCATCCTCGGCGTGCTGCTGCTGATCGTGCTGGCCACCGGTTCGCTGATCAACGGCATGTTCGGGCTGCTGATCATCGCCAACAGCGGCATCGGCATCGTCCAGGAGCTGCGGGCCAAGAAGACCCTGGACAACCTCGCCATCGTCGGGCAGGCCAAGCCGGCCGTGCGACGGCAGTCCGGCACGAAAGCCTTGGCGCCCAACGAGGTGGTGCTCGATGACGTCATCGAACTCGGCCCCGGCGACCAGGTCGTCGTAGACGGGGAGCTGCTCGAGGCAGCCGCCCTCGAAGTCGACGAATCACTGCTGACCGGCGAGGCCGACGCCATCGCCAAGCATGCCGGCGATCCGGTGATGTCGGGCAGCTTTGTGGTCGCCGGGAGCGGCGCCTACCGCGCCACCAAGGTCGGGCGCGAAGCCTACGCAGCCCGGCTCGCCGAGGAGGCGAGCAAGTTCACCCTGGTGAAATCCGAACTGCGCAGCGGCATCAACAAGATCCTGCAGTTCATCACCTACCTGCTGTGGCCCACCGGTCTGCTGGTTATCTACACCCAGCTGTTCACGACCTCGGTCGGGTGGCAGCAATCGGTGCTGCGGATGGTCGGCGCACTGGTGCCGATGGTGCCCGAGGGGCTGGTCCTGATGACGTCGATCGCCTTCGCCGTCGGCGTGATTCGCCTGGGCCGCAGGCAGTGTCTGGTCCAGGAACTACCCGCCATCGAGGGACTGGCCCGCGTCGACGTGGTGTGCGCCGACAAGACCGGCACGCTCACCGAGAACGGCATGCGCCTGTCCGAGCTGACCGCGGTGGGCGCGGAGCAGACCGACCGGCTTACCGACGTGCTGGCCTCGCTGGCCGCTGACGACCCCAGACCCAATGCCAGCATGCAGGCCATCGCGGAGGCCTATCCGGACGCGCCGGGATGGACAGCGACAGCCATTGCACCGTTCAAATCGGCCACCAAGTGGAGTGGGATGTCCTACGGCGAGCACGGCAACTGGCTCATCGGTGCCCCCGATGTCCTGCTCGACGCGGCTTCACCGATTGCCGCGCAGGCCGAACAGATCGGTGCCCGCGGGTTGCGGGTGCTGTTGCTCGGCGCCAGCGACGAGCCGGTGGACAGTCCGCAGGCGCCAGGACGGGTCACCCCCGCCGGGCTGGTGGTGCTCGAGCAACGGGTCCGCCCGGATGCCCGGCAGACCTTGGAATACTTTGCTTCCCAGCAGGTCTCGGTCAAGGTGATCTCCGGCGACAACGCCGTGTCGGTTGCGGCGGTCGCCGGTTCGCTGGGTCTCGATGGCGAGACCATGGACGCCAGACAATTGCCGTCCGACCCCGAGGAACTGGCCCAGGTGATGGGCGAGTACACCACGTTCGGCCGGGTGCGCCCGGACCAGAAGCGCGCGATGGTGCACGCGCTGCAGTCGCGCGACCACACCGTCGCAATGACCGGCGACGGCGTCAACGACGTACTGGCCCTCAAGGACGCCGACATCGGGGTGGCGATGGGGTCGGGCAGCCCGGCATCGCGCGCGGTGGCCCAGATCGTGTTGCTGGACAACAAGTTCGCCACTCTGCCCTATGTGGTCGGGGAGGGCCGGCGGGTGATCGGCAACATCGAGCGAGTGTCCAACCTGTTCCTCACCAAGACCGTCTACTCGGTGCTCCTGGCGCTGTTGGTCGGGTTTGCGGGACTCTCGCACAAGCTGTTCGGCACCGAACCGCTGCTGTATCCCTTCCAGCCGATCCACGTCACCATCGCGGCGTGGTTCACCATCGGCATCCCCGCCTTCATCCTGTCGCTGGCACCCAACAGCGAGCGCGCACGTACCGGGTTCGTCCGCCGCGTCATGACCTCGGCGCTGCCGTCGGGTGTCGTGGTCGGCCTTGCGACGTTCTCCTCGTACCTGATCGCCTACCACGGCCGCAACGCGACGACCGTCGAGCAGACACAGGCCTCCACCGCCGCGCTGATCACCCTGCTGATGGGAGCGCTGTGGGTGCTGGCCGTCGTGGCCCGGCCCTACCAATGGTGGCGGGTGGCACTGGTGGCCGTATCCGGGCTGGCCTATGTCGTGATCTTCGCCATACCGCTGGCCCGCGAGACGTTCCTGCTCGATCCGTCCAACCTCGAGGTGACCGCTGTGGGGTTGGCGCTGGGGCTGGTGGCGGCGGGCCTGATCGAGATCATCTGGTGGGTGCAGGGCCGGGTGCTGGGTGAACCGCGGATTTTGTGGCGAAGCGAAGCCACGGGGCAAAATTGAACCGATGATCGACTGAAAGAGGGGACAGTGATGGGATTCCTCGACAAGGCCCTCGGCAAGACAAAGCAGGTCTTGGCCGAGAACGCCGACAAGGTGGAGCAGGCCATCGAGAAGGCTGGTGACGTCATCGACGAGAAGACCCAGGGCAAGTACTCGGGCGCCGTCGACAAGATGCAGGAAGCTGCCCGCAACGCCGTCGAGGCGAACCGGACCGACTCCGGCGAACAGCAGGGCTGACGGTGGCGAAACTCTCGGTGTCGGTAGATGTTCCGCTGCCTCCCGAGCAGGCCTGGCAGCACGCCTCCGACCTGTCGCGCTACAAGGACTGGCTGAGCATCCACCGGGTGTGGCGCTCCAAGCTGCCCGACACCCTGGACAAGGGCACCGTGGTGGAGTCCATCGTCGAGGTCAAGGGCATGGCCAACCGGGTCAAGTGGACGATCGTCCACTTCAAACCGCCGGAGGCGATGACCCTCAACGGCGTCGGTGTCGGCGGGGTCAAGGTCAAGCTGATGGGCAAGGTGCGGCCACACGACCGCGACGCCGACTCCTCGGTGGTGACCATGGACGTCCACCTAGGTGGGCCGGCGTTGTTCGGCCCGATCGGCATGCTGGTAGCCGGGGCACTGCGCGGCGACATCCAGGAGTCGCTGAACCGGTTCGTGACGGTCTTCGCGCCAAGCTGACTCAGGTCTGGCTGACTCGGCGCGGGGTCGGGTAGGGGTGGGCTCGTTGCACGACGCGGCGGACGGGGCCGGCCGAGGGGTGTCGCGCCTGATCGGTGCGCGCCGCCTCGCCGCCGAGGAACCGGCGTTCGAGCCCGGCGATGAGGTCCTGCACCGACCGGCGTTCGCGCTCGGCGCCGCGGATCATTCCGCGGATGCGCCGGGCCTGCGTCTGCTCACCGCGGCGCTGGTAACGCTCCAGTGCCGCCCCGTAGGTGGCGAGGTCGGCGTCGAGCTGCTCGCACTGCGCGCGCAGCATCTCCCGCAAGTGTTCGGCCTGAAGCCGATTCGCGGAGTCGGGCGCCCGGTAACCGGCGTCCGGATGGCTCGGTGGTGTCACGGGCGAACTGTATCCGACCCCGACAACGGTCGCTGACCGGGTGTAACCTGCTGCGCCGGTGCAGTTGTGTGTTCACCGTATGGATGGCTTCTCGACATTCGGCGTCGAACCGATGGTTGCGCGGATGGCGTACTTGGGCTGATGATGTCCCGCGTGGAACGTGCCGAGGAGCAGCGCCAGATCGCGCAGATCGTGGGCCGCCTGACCGAGTTGTTCCCGTATGTCCCGGATCACGTCATCGCCGAGACCGTGGACAGCGTCCACGGTCGGTTCGACGACGCCCGGATCCGGGAGTTCGTCCCGCTGTTCGTCGAGCGCTACTGTCGCACTCTGTTTGCTGGACAGCCGGCTGTCGAGATTTCGGCGTAGCCGGCCCGGTCTCAGGGCAGCGGCGCCGACCACACCAGCCGTGTGCCGCCCCCCGGGCGCGGTGAGATGGCGAAGTGTCCGCCGCACTCGCGGGCGCGCCCGGCCAGGTTCGTCAGCCCGCTGCGGGTGATATCCCCGCCGATCCCCACCCCGTCGTCGCTGACGGTGATGGTGAGCTCGTCGTCGACGGCGACCGAGACCGTGACCGAGCGGGCACCCGCGTGGCGCACCACATTGCTGATCGCCTCGCGCACTACCGCTTCGGCGTGGTCGGCGAGCGCCGCGTCGACCACCGACAGCGGCCCGTTGATGTGCACCGCAGGACGCACCGCGGAATCGACCGTCATCTGGGTCACCGCCTGCTCGATGCGCTGACGCAGCCGGGTGACGGTGCCGCCGTGCAAGTCGAAGATCGCGGTGCGAATCTCTTGGACCACGTCCTGCAGGTCGTCCAGGGCGCTGGTGACCCGGCGGTTGCCCTCGGCTTGGTCGGCGCTCAGCGCCCCCTGTAACGACAGGCCCACCGCGAAGAGTCGCTGGATCACATGGTCGTGCAGGTCCCTGGCGATCCGGTCGCGATCGGTGAGCACGTCGAGCTCTCGCATGCGCCGCTGCGCGGTCGCCAGGTGCAGGGCCAGACCCACCTGACCGGCGAACGCCGATGCCATGTCCAGCTGGTTCTCGGTGAATGGTCTGCCCGGTGCGGCAACAGATACCAGGACGCCGATCGCGGTCTCGGGATCGCACACCGGCAACACAAGTGCCGGCAGACCGTCGCCACTTAGGTCGCGAAAGTCGCTGAGCCGCAATGGAACACAGTCGGCGATAGCCAGGCCGACGGTCGTGCCGCCGGTGGGCAGCCGCCGGCCCAGCAGCTCGTCGCGGGTCGATGCGGTGACCACCAGTTCACCCGCATCGCCAGGCGTGACGAAGAAGCTGAAGTCGCCACCGGTCAGCGCCGTCGCCTTGGCCACGATCTCCCGCTGCACGACGATGGGGTCGTCGCCGGCCAGCAGGTCGGTGCTGATATCGCGGGTCGCTTCGATCCACAGCTGCCGGGTGTTGGCGGCCTGGTAGAGGCGCGCATTGTCGATCGCGATGCCTGCCGCACCGGCGAGTGCGAGCACCAACACCTCGTCGGCCTCGGTGAACGTCGCGCCGTCGGCCTTCTCGGTCAGGTAGAGGTTGCCATAGACCTGATCGCGAATCCGGATGGGGACGCCGAGGAAGCTGCGCATCGGCGGATGATGCGGGGGGAAGCCGATCGACGCGGGGTTCTTCGAAAGGTCGTCGACACGAATGACTTTCGGGGTGTTCAACAACACGCCGAGCATGCCGTGCCCGGCGGGCAGGGGCCCGATCTTCTCGGCGGTCTCCTGGTCGATGCCCTCGAACACGAAGCGCTCCAGAACCGGCTGTGGTTCGGTGCCGATCACGCCCACGGCACCGTAGCGCGCATGCACCAAACCCATTGCGGTGTGGACGATGGTGTGTAGCTTGCGTTCTAGCTCCAGCCCGGACGAGATGGCCAGCATCGCATCGACCAGCCCGTCGCGGACGTCGAGATCAAACATCGGTGCGGCGCATCGTCTCGGCGGCAAAGAGCGCGGCCTGGGTGCGGCCGCTGAGCCCCAGCTTCGTCAGTAGCCGCGAGACATAGTTCTTCACTGTCTTCTCGGCCAAAAACATTCGCTGACCGATCTCACGGTTGGTCAGCCCTTCGCCGAGCAACTGCAGCAGCGTCCGCTCCGTGCTGGACAGGTCACGCAGCCGCTCGTCCTGCTCGGTGTCCTTGCGCAGCCGTGACATCAGCGCGGCCGCTGCACGGTTGTCCAGCAACGACTTTCCCGAACCGACCGCTTTGATGGCTTCGGCCAGTTCCATGCCGCGGATGTCTTTGACCACATATCCGCTCGCGCCGGCGAGGATGGCGTCGAGCATGGACTGTTCGTCGGTGAACGAGGTGAGGATCAGGCAGCGTAACTCCGGTTGCGCGGCCAGCAATTCACGGCACAGGTCGATGCCACTGCCGTCGGGCAACCGGATGTCGAGCACCGCGACGTCCGGGCGGGCCGCGGTTATGCGAGACATGGTCTCGGCGACACTGCCCGCCTCGCCCACCACGCTGAGTTCGGGATCGCTGCCCAGGAGTTCGGCCAGACCGCGTCGCACAACCTCGTGGTCGTCGACCAGGAACACCTTGATCACACCGCAGTACAGCGTGAAACCGGAGGTGCTCGGTAGGGACTTTGGTCCCAAAAACACCTGACCATAGCCGTGCGAGTCGGGGTCCAGGACCGCTGGTGCGGGGCCCCTTCGATGGTGGATCGTCATAGGCGGCACCGCGACTGGCGGGGCACCGGACCGAGGGGACTCCAGATGGGGCACACCGCAGGCGCTTTCGGCGAGATTCTCGTCGGCGTCGACGGCTCGGCGGCGTCCAACGCCGCGGTGCGCTGGGCCGCGCAGGAGGCGGGCAGCCGCAACCTCGCGCTGCGGCTGGTGCACGTGGCCCCCTCTCCGGCCGTCACCAACGTCTTGGTGCCGGTCCCGGTCGAGTTCGAGCAGTGGCAGGACACCCAGGCCCGCCAGGTGCTGGCCGATGCCCGCGAGGTGGTCGACCAGGTCGTCGCCGAGTCCGGCGTCCCGGTGCGTGTCGGTGCCGACGTCTACCACGCGACACCGGTCCCGACCCTGGTCGACCTGTCCAAGGACGCCGAGCTGATCGTGGTCGGCAGCCGCGGGATGGGCGCGTTCCGCCGCGGGCTGCTGGGATCGATCAGCACCGGCCTGATCCACCACGGGCACTGCCCGGTTGTGGTGGTCCACGACGGGGAGGTTCCGGCCGGTCATCTGCCGGTGGTGGTCGGTATCGACGGGTCGCCGGCATCGGTGGCGGCCACCGAACTGGCCTTCGCCGAAGCTTCCCGGCGCGGTGTCGACCTGGTGGCGGTACACGCGTGGAGCGACGACAGCCTGTTCGCCGTCCCAGGCGTCGATTGGTCGGCCGTCGCCTCGGGTGAAGAGGAAGTGCTCGCCGAGCGGCTGGCCGGAATGGCCGAGCGCTACCCCGACGTCACCGTGCACCGGGTGGTGGTCCGCGACCAGCCGGCCCGCTATCTGGCCGAGCAAGCCCGCGACGCCCAGCTGCTGGTCGTCGGCAGCCATGGTCGCGGCGGATTCGCCGGGATGCTGCTCGGTTCGGTGAGCACCGCGCTGGCCCACACGGTCAGCATCCCCCTGATTGTCGCGCGTCGGCACTAGCACCCCACGACGCGCGCCTTGGGCCGGCGGACGGAGTTCTCCCTCGTCCGCCGGCCCACCTTTTGTGCGCCCCGGCCTTACCTCGCGAACAGACACAAACTTATGCCCGACACGCTGATTCGCTGCGATTTTGTGTCTGCTCGCGCAGGGCGGGACCGCCGGTGGCGACGGGACTGGCGACGGGACTGGCGACGGGACGGTCAGCCCTTGACGCTCGCGGTCTGCGATTCGACCACCATCGCCGACGGCGCCGAGCGTTCCCACAACAGTGCGCCGATGCACGCCGTGAGCACCCATCCGGTGCCCACCACGCCACACCAGATCAACAGCGCCATCGCCACGCCGATCGGCCCGAAACCGTCCCAGTCGTGCAACAGCGAAGGAAAGAGCAGCCGGGCGCCCAGCGGGATGGCGATGCCGTCGATCAGAACGCCGGCCAGCCCACCCAGCGCCAGATGCGTCCAGCCCCGCCCGCCGTCGCGCACCAACAGCGCCGGTGTCAGCGACCAGAAGATCCACACCGGCACCAGGCCCGCCGCGAACAACAACACCCGAACCGATCCGGTTGCGTGCCCGCCGAAGGTGATGCGCTCGCGCAGCGTGATCGAGACCAGGTACAAGCCAAACCACACCGTGCCGCGGACAAGCCGGGCAACCAGACCGTATTGGGCACGCCGCCAGGCCTTGGCGAAGATCCCCGCGATGGTCGACGCCATCGGGATGCCCCAGATTATGAACCCGGCGACGCCGATCAGCGTCCAGTCCGGCCGCAGCCCGGCCGAGTTCCCGAACGCCTCCCGGACCCGGTCGTTGAGCGGATGCTGCAGCGCGAACTGCCGCACGAAGATGGTGCCCGGGCTGGCGTTGTCGGCGAACCCGGAGATGTAGCTGAAACCGATGATGATCAGCGGGATGACCGTGGTGAACAGCTGAGTGGAGACTACGGCTCCCTGTGTGCCACCGTCGATCTCGGTGAAGCGGGCGACCAGCGCCGCTACGGGGGCGAGCCGACGGGATTCCTCCAGGCGCCGGTAGCGCTCCTCGAAGCGGCGGCGCACGTCGTCCCGGCCCCGGCTTTCGCTCATCGGTTTCCCCGCATCATGAGCAAGAGAGTAGGTCAGCGCTAGCGGTGCGGCGTTCAGCCCAGCGTCGACCGGCTGAACCGGCCCGGTTGCGAGGCCCGCTCGCCCTTGCGCAGCGTGTTCAGCAGCTCCCGGTACGGCCCGACGAGATAGGCGGTGTCCCCGGCGACAAGTTGGGTGTCGCGGCGCGGATGCAGCCGCAGGGGTACGCCGTCGCGCTCGATGGCGATCACCCGGGTCTGGGTGGACAGTTCGAACATCCGGATCCCGTCGAGTTCGCTGTCGGGGAGCACCCGCACCCCGCCGACCATGAACGAGCTCTGTCCCACCGAGAACGTCGCGAGCACGTCCAGTCCCATCGCGGCGCCGATGAACCATGGTGTGGCCAGGTCCACGGTGGAGCGGACGTAGGCGAAGCCGAACCGGTGACCCACCGCCGAACCCAGCGCCCGGTCATAGATGCGCAACACGATCGGGACGTCGGGGCGACGCATATCCGGCACCGTGCGCGGGCCGAGCATCTCGCGCAGCACGATGCCGGTTTCGATGTTCACCATGTCGTCCTGGGTCAGCACCGCGACGGCGCGGGCGTCGTCGAGGCGCGCCGCCTCCAGGGTCTGGCGCAGTGTGGCGTCGCCGAAGATCACCGGAAGCTCCAGCTCGGCGGCCGCCGCGAGATAGCGGTTGTCCTCGTTGCGCTCGATCACCGCGACGTCGTGGCCGGCGGCCTTGAGAACGCCGGCCACCCGGATGCCGAATGACCCGAGGCCGACGATCACCACGTGGCGGTGCAAATGCCGGATCTTCTGCCGGCTGGCCGCCTGCGACAGCCGGCGCGACAGCAGCACGTCGGCGACGAACGCCACCACGATCGCGGTGGTGGCCACCCCGGCGAACATCATCCCCACGCCCCAGAGCCGAAGCCACGTCGGCTGGTTGAGGAAGTTGAAGTCGCCGTAGCCCACCGTGGCGATGGTCTCGGCGGAGAAGTACAGTGCGTCGACCCAGCTCATTCCGGGTTGGTTGTAAGCGAAGCGCAGCAGGATCGTCGACCCGACCAACAGCGACGCCGACACTGCCAGCGCTTTGTAGAACATCGGGTTGAGATCGCCGCGGAAGGCACGGGCCGCATCGGCGACGCGAATCACCAGCGGCCGTTCCCGCGGCGCCGACGGAATCGGTTTGGCGATCTTGATGCCCCGCTCGGTCAGCTCGTCAGCGGTGCCGATCATGGCGGTCCAGTCGCCGGGATGCACGCGTTGGTCGCGGCCGGGACAGGCGATCACTTCACCGGGGTTCTCAGAGCTCTCGCCGCGGATGATGGCGACCGGTGCCAGATCCCCGTACATCTCGCGCAGCGTGCCCTCCTGCTTGGCCGTTGCCCCGGAGACCACGAAGTCGACGCCGGCTGCCGTGATCGTGTGGGTGGTGCGCTCCAGCAGCGCCTCGACCACCGACGGGGCGGCCAGGTCGGCGATGTCCAGGACAGCGCCGGGACCGTCGTCGTCGGCTATGGCGTTGCGCAACACGCTGTTGGCCAGCCGGGTCACCACCCGCACCCGCGGGTTGGCCTGCCGAGCGAGCAGTGCGATCTCCAAATTCAGCGCATCGTCGTCGTCGGCGCAGATGATCGCGTCGGCAGTGCCGATCCCGGCCGACTCCAGGCCGTCGGGGGACTGCAGCGTGACCACGCTGAGCTCGGCATTGTTCAGCTCGTCGATAATGCGCATCGCGAGCGCGTCATCACCGCAGACGATGGTGTGGCCGTGCATGAGGAGACGCTACTTCGGAAAGCTCGGCCGTGACGGGTGAAGATTGAGGGATGTCCAACATCCCTTACGTCAAAGCGTGCATCAACGGCGCCCGCACCCCCGACCAGTATCCCGGCCTGCCGGTCTCGCCCGAGCAGCTGGCCGACGCCGCCGCCGCGGCCCACCGTGCCGGAGCGCAGGCGGTGCACCTTCATCCCAAGACAGTCGACGGCGTGGATTCGTTGGAAGCGGACGTGGTCGGCGCGGCGGTCAGCGCCGTACGGCACGCCGTGCCCGGGCTCCCGCTGGGCGTGACCACCGGGTTTTGGGCACTGCCCGATCCGCAGCAGCGGCTGCGCGCGGTCGAGTCGTGGTCGGTGCTGCCCGATTTCGCGTCGGTGAACTGGCATGAGCCCGGCTCTGAGGAGCTTGCGGAACTGTTGCTCAGCCGCGGACTCGGAGTGGAGGTCGGCATCTTCCACGCCGAGGCCGCCGAGGCGTGGGCCCGCTCCGCGGTCGCTCCGCACTGCCTGCGGGTGATGATCGAGCTGCAGGCCGACGGCGACGCCGCGACCGCCGACGACTTACTGGCCCGAATCCGCCGGGCGGAATCGCCGGCGCCGGTGCTGCTGCACGGGCTCGACGACAGCTGCTGGCCGCTGCTGCGCCACGCTGGTGAGCTGAGCCTGCAGACCCGCATCGGTCTGGAGGACACTGTGGTGATGCCGGACGGTTCCCCGGCGCCGGGCAATGCCGAACTCGTGGCGGCCGCCGTGCAGATCCTGGGCGGCTAGCTACTCCGGCCGGGTCAGTCGGCGGCCAGGGCGAAGTCGGCGAAGTCGAACCCCGGCACGACGACACAACTGACCAGGGTCGGCTCGTCGTCACGGGGACTGGCCCGCTGCCAATGCCCCGGTGGCACCACAACCTGCGGCCGCTGGCCGGCGCTGATGTCGGGTCCGAGCAGATGTGTTGTGGCGCTGTGTCGTTCGCTGCCCACTTCGAGCAACAACGGGCTGCCGCGGTGATAGAGCCACAATTCGGCGCTGCGCACGGTGTGCCACGCCGACTGCTGGCCCGGCATCAACACGAAATAGATCGCCGTGCCGGCGTTGCGCGGACCGTTGTAGTCCGGCGGCAGCGCCGACTCGCCGATCACCGACTCGCTGCGCCAGGTCTCGCGGAAATAGCCCCCTTCGGGGTGTGGGCGCAGATCCAGCTGGCGAACCCAGTCGGGAAGTTCCGTCATGTGCCGTCCTCGTTCGGTGGTCGTGGCGGGCCTTGATGCGCCAATCTAGCGCCCGCCGGCGGTCAGTGCGGCCGAGTGTCGTTCTCGACGATGTCGTGGGCGAGCGCCCGCAGGATGTCGACCACCGCGGCGACGGCGGGACGGCTGGTGGACCCGGCGCGGGTGACGGCTTCAATACGGCGACCGATGCGGACCCCGCTGAGTGGCCTTCGGGTCAGCTCCCGTGCGGTGAGCACGTGACGCGGTAGCAGTGCGATACCCACACCGGCCAGCACTAGTTCTTCGACCACACGGAAGTCGTTGACTCGCTGCACGATCCGCGGATGAACCCCGGACGTCGCGCCCAGCGATCGCAGCACGTCGTCGACCATCAGGCCGCCCTCCACGCCGATCCACGCTTCACCGGCCAGTTCACGCAGCGGCACGCGGGTGCGGGCACCGAGTCGATGGTCCGGGGGGAGCACGACGTCGAGCGGCTCGCGCAGCAAGGTGGTGGCATCGATGCGGGGACCCCACGGGGCGGCGTCGCGATCGTCGCGGTGGGTGACGACGACGTCGAAATCGGCGAGCTGCGCCGGTGCATCGGCGGCGGGTCGGTCGACGTCGCGGCCCACGACATCGACACCGATCGCCGCGGCACGGGTGATCAGACCCGCGAGCAGCATGGCTGCCCCGGAGGGGAACATGGCGACCCGCACGGTGCCCCGTGGCGTGCTGCGGTAGGCGTCCATGTCCGCCTGCGCGCGATCCAGCGCGGCCAGGACTTCGTCGGCCCTTGCCACGAGCACCACGCCGGCGTCGGTGAGTCGCACCCGCCGGCCGGCTGGTTCGATCAGCGGTACACCGGCTTCGCGCTGCAGGATCTTCAGCTGCTGCGAGACGGCCGACGGTGTCAGCGACATGGCGTCGGCCGCGGCGTGCACCGTTCCCCGTTCGGCCAGTGCGCGCAGCAGGCGCAGCCGCTCGACATTCATGTAGGGATTCTACTTATTCCGTACAGAAAGTATCGCTTGTCTAATGAGTGTGATGGCGGCGAGCATGGACTCTGTCCGCCCGAACAGTCATAGAAGAGGGCAGTGCCATTCGTTCCCACCGATCCGTCGATCCCGCGGTGCTCGCCGTTGCCGTCATATGGGGATCGAGCTATCTGGCGGCCAAGGAGGTCGTCGAACCGGGTGGCGTGTTCGCCTTCCTGGTGGTCCGATTCGGCCTCGCGGCAACGGTGTTGGCTGTCATGGTGGCACCCCGGATACGGGGTATCACCCGGCAGGAACTGGAACTCGGACTGCTGGCGGGGGCGGTCCTCAGTGCGGTCTTCGCACTGGAGACCTTCGGTGTCAGCCGCACGTCGGCGTCCAATGCGGGACTGATTATTTCGCTGACCGTCATCATGACACCGATGTTGGCGCAATTTGTCTGGCGCACAGCACTTCCCGGTGCTTTCTACGCGGCTGCCGGTGTCGCTGTCGTCGGCGTCGTCCTGCTCACTCAGGCCGGCGGATTGACCGCGCCGTGCCTAGGCGATCTGTTGATCGTCGCGGCCGCCGCCGCCCGGGCTGTGCACGTTACAGTGATCGCGCGGCTGTCGGCGAACCGCACTCTCGATTCCTCGCGCGTCACGCTGGTCCAACTCGGTGTCGGCCTGTCGGTGTTCGGGGTCGCGTCGCGGTTCACCGGGACCGCGGTGGGTGAGGTTGTCGCCCAATGGAATGTGCGCTGTTGGCTTCTCACCGGATATCTGGCAGTGGTAGGCACGGTATTCGCCTTCGTCATCCAGACCTGGGCCCTCCGGCGGACCTCACCGACGCGCGTGAGCCTGCTGCTGGGAACCGAACCGCTGTGGGCTGCGGCCGTCGGTGTTCTTCTGGGCGGCGACCCGCTGACGGCGATCGGCGCCGGGGGAGCGGTCCTGGTCCTGCTTGGAACCAACTGGGGCAGAGCGCTCGAGGCCCGGATCGGCTGCCGGCCGATAAATCGGTTGCCGGCCACCTCTGCTCGTCAGTAGCGTGGCCGTTCTACCCCAGGAAAGGACGGTCTCCGCCGTGGATCACAGCGCCGCTCACTCGGTCGCCGCTGCTGCTAAACACTCTGGAGACCCATGCCTACCGAATCCGCAGTCACCCTGATCGATCTCGATTTCGTGTGGCCCGACGGCACGGTCGCGCTCGAGAATCTCGACGCCACGCTGCTGCGGTTGATCGGCGGCGGTCGTGGTCGGCCACGGCGGGGACTTCCTGGCCCGTCTCGAGCTGGACCGGACGTTGTCGATGCGGCGCCCGGGCATGCTGGCCGACGGGGGTTAGGGTCGAACCATGGCATACCTGCGTACGGGCTGGTTGGTCGCGCTGTTCGCGGCCGTGCTGTCCGTCAGCGCCTGGCTGCCCTGGCTGACCACGTCGGTGCACGGCGGTGGACACGCCAGCGCCATCGGCGGGACGCTCGGCAGCATCGTATTGCCGCCGCGCTTCGGCGCGGGCCAGCTCATCGTGCTGCTGTCCTCGGCGCTGGTCGTGGCGGGCGCGATGGTGGCCCGCGATCTGTCGCCCCGGCTGGCGGCGGCGGTCGCGCTGGTGATCTCGGTACTGGTCGCCATCCTCACCTACTGGTACCACCACCTCAACGTCGGTGGCACCGTGAGCGCCGGGTACGGCTTCTACATCGGGGCGGTCTGCGCCGTCGGGGCACTGGTGTCCTCGGCGCTCGCGCTGATCACCACCCTGGCCCGGCGGCGATGAGCCGGTTCGTCGAAGCGGTCACCCTGATCGGTCCGCAGTGGGTTTCACTTGAGCCGCTGCACGATTCGCACGTCCCGGAGATTGCCGCCGCCGCAGCCGACGGCGAGCTCGGTGCGCTGTGGTTCACCAGCGCGCCCGGCCCCGCCACCGCGGGGGAGTGGGCTAGGCGGATGCTGGCGATGCAAGACGCCGACGAGGGCGTCACCTACGTGATCCGGCGGCGCGCCGACGGGCTGGTGGTCGGATCGTCGAGCCTGTTCCACGTCGACGCCGCCAATCGTCGTCTCGAGATCGGCCACACCTGGTATTCGCTGTCGGCGCGGCGCACCGGGGTCAACACCGAGACCAAGCTGGTGCTGCTCTCCCACGCCTTCGACCAACTGGGTTGTGTCGCAGTCGAATTCCGCACCCATTTCTTCAACCAGGCCAGCCGGGTCGCTATCGAACGCCTGGGCGCCAAGCTCGACGGGGTCCTGCGCAGCCATCAGCTGCTGCCCGACGGGAGCCGCCGGGACACGGTGGTCTACTCCATCCTGGACATCGAATGGCCTGCGGTGCGCAACAACTTGAGGTTCCGGCTCGGCCGCCATTCCTGACGGCCGAGCCGGAGCCCGCGAACCCGGTGGGCGTCAGCCCGCGTCGACGGTCGTCGGTTCGATGGGCTGGCTGCCCGCGGAATGGGCGACTTCGATGCGGCGCGGCTTGGCCCGTTCGGCCAGCGGGATCGTCACCGTGAGCACACCGTTTTCGTAGGTGGCCGAGATCTTCGTGGTGTCGATGCCCTCGCCGAGCGACAACTGCCGGCGGTAGGTGCCGAAAAAGCGCTCGTTGGCCAACCACTGCACCGAGTCCGCGGAGCGCGCCGAACGGTGCGCGGTCAGTGTCAGGGTTCCGTTGTCGACGCTGACGTCGACCGAACCGGGATCGACACCCGGCAGATCTGCGGTCAGCACGTAGTGGTCGTCGACCTTGTAGAGATCCATCGGCATGAATCGGGGGCTGCGATCGGTACCAGACTGGCTGGTCAGCAAGCCCCTGGTCACGGCATCAAGGTCACTGAACGGATCGAAGCGAAGCACAGTACTCACCTCCTGCATCGCTGAACGCAAGCCCGCCACCCTGGCAGGCAGCTTTACTGTGCACCGCCAGATTAGCACTCGACTATGGAGAGTGCTAACACTTTTCGGCGGGTTTTCCGGCTGCCACCGGTAGGCTGAGCCCGGCCTGGGAGGGGATCAGATTGCGCAAGGTGATGCGACCGTTGTCGGTCGCGATGGCGACCGCGTTGGCGTTGGCGGTCGCCGGTTGCTCGGACGAGCAGAAGCCGTCCGCGGCCAAGTGCGAGGAGGTGTCGGCGTCGATGGCCGACATCGCCACCCGGACCGACCAGGAGCCGCGCCTGCGGGTGCCGCAGCCGCAGGGCTGGGAGCGCACCACGAAGCTGGATTCCGAGACCATCCGGTTCGCCATCCGCAACCCGGCGATGAGCTCGGACGGGTTCACCCCTAATGCGGTGGTGACCTTGCAGAAGGTCGGGGCCGACATGGGCAAGTCGCAGCAGATCTTCGACGCCCAGAACCAGCAGTTGAAGGCCAAGCTGAAGGTGACCGACCTCAAGACCACTCCGGCGCAGGTGTGCGGCTCGCCCGCGCAGACCAGTTCCTACACTGCGCCCGCGATGGGCAAGATTCCCGCCCGCAAGGCGGTATCGGTGGCCGCGGTCTACCAAGCCGGCGACGTCAACTACGTCACGACCCTGACCGTCCAGGCGATCAACGCCGACAACCCCACCTACGCCGCCGATTCCGCGACGATCATCAAGGGTTTCCAGGTCCTGCCGCCCAAGTGAAGCAGGCTCGGTGAGGACGGTTAGGCCACCACGGCGACTTCCCTGCCGGTCAGCCGCGCGGCGCAGCCGTCACACGCCAACTCCCCGGTGAACTCCGCACCACAGCCGCGGTGGATGATCACGACCGCCGGACCCTCCGGTGCCTGGAACCACCACTGCGCCCATTGCAGGGCGGCGACGAGCACCGGGAACAGCGAACGGCCCTTGTCGGTCAACAGGTAGGCGGCGCGTTCGGGTCCGGTGCGCTTGGCCGGCGTCGTGGTGAGCACCCCGATGGTGCAGAACGTCTGGAGCCGTTCGGCGAGCAGGCTCGGCGGGGCACCCAATTGGTTCTGGAAGTCGGTGAAGCGGGTGCTGCCCAGGAACGCCGCGACCAGCAGAGCGGCGGCCCACCGGTTGCCGAAGACACTCATCGTCTCTGGGAACAGGCCCGCCAGGCGGCCGGCGAACTCCGACTCCGAGCGCCGCCGCGTCGCCGCGGCCGGCGCCGAGCGCTCCCAGGTTCCACTCGGTCCCAGCGCCAGTGCCACTTCGGTGTCGCTCACCCCGGCCTGGCAGGTTCCGCACCGCAACAGCGGTGCGAAGTGAGACCCGCACGCCTCGTGCCGCATGGCCGGCAGCGTCTCGCGGCGGTCGGTCACCCAGTTGCGTTCCCAATTCCAGATGGACAGCATGGTCGGCCACAGCGTCCGGCCGCGCGCGGTGATCAGGTATTCGGTGCGGGCGCGAGTCGCGGCGTGTGTCTTGCGGGCCAGCAGTCCCTCGGCGACCAGGGTCCGTAGCCGACTGGTGAGCACCGAGTTGGAGATCGGCAAGCGCGCCATGAACTGGCTGTAGCGGCTCGCGCCCAGCAGCGCCTGCTGGACGATCAGCAGGTTCCACTCGTCGCCGAGCAAGCCCAACATCCGTCCGATGGCATTCGGGCCGTCGGCGGCCAGGACGGTGGGCGTCTCGGCATCGATGACGTCAACCACTACAGCCCGATCGCCTCGGCCGCCGAGTCGGTCGTGCGCCAGTGGCGTAGTGCGTCGCCAGCCACCCACGTCGAATGGGTACCGCTCGAGATCCGTTCCGGCAGGCGGAGTTTGCACACCGGACCGTCGTCGACCCGGGCGGCGTCGAACACCAGGCAGTAGGAGGCGTCGGCGGTCATGTCGGTGGCGAGGGTGACGAGGTAACCGTCGTCCTCGGCGCGGCTACCGACGCGCGGAGCCATCGCCGTCTCGCTGCCGTAGACCCCCTCGCCGAAGCTGTGCCGCTGTTCGATGCCGGTGTGGAGGTCGTGGCGCACCAGGCCGTCGAACAGGAACCAGCCGGGCTTGCCGCTCGCCGCATAGGTGTAGCGATACGGCTCGCCGGCGTACCCGGAGTTGATCATTCCGAACTCGGTGATGTTGTCGGACAACGGTTCTTCGGTGAGTCCGCCAGTGACCAGGTTCAGTCGCCAGCGGTGCAGCCTGGCCTGCATCCGGTCCAGCGCCAGGAACCGAAACGCGCGTTGCCATTTGGTGCCGGTGCCGTTGTCCGTGGGTTCGGGGTCGCCCTGGAAGAAGCCGTCGAGCACGATCTCATCGCCGTCCTCGTAGGCGTTGGTGAAGTGCAACACGTACGTGGGCTCAGCCTCGAACCACCGGATGGGCCCGTCTCCGCGGCGCGGCAGCACCGCGAAACGTGACGGCATGTCGCGGTGGAAGCGGGCGACGTGCGCGTTGCGCTCCAGCAGATCTGCATCCCAGAACAGCGGGAAGTCGTTGAGGATGACGTAGTTTCGGGTGAACGCCATGTCGTGGGGCAGGCGGGGACCGGGTAGCGGCACGTCGCGGTAGTGCACCAGGTCGTTGTTGTCGTCGACGACGCCGTAGTGCATGTAGGGCGCGGACTTCGAATAGTTGAAGAACAGCATCTCGCCGGTGCGGTCGTCGACCTTGGGATGTGCCGACACGCCCCAGTCGGTCGGGAAGGCACCGTTGAAGGTCTCCTTGCCCAACGTCTCCCCTGAGTACGGGTCGACGCGGTACAGGTCACCGCACTGATAGAAGCTCGTCAACGCGGTGCCGCGGTGCACCACCACGTCGGTGCTGGACGCGTCCTTCATCAGCGTGCGCGCGCCCCAGCCGTAGTCGACCTTCGCCAGCGACAGCGGTTCGGCCAGCCCGGGCCACAACGGACCGGCCGCCGCGTTTTCGGCCTCGAACCCGTCGGTGCGGACGAAACGATTGCGGTAGAACGCCTTTCCGTCACGAAAGCCGACGATGTGCAGCATGCCGTCGCCGTCGAAGGGGTGGTAGGCCTTCAGAGCCGGGTGCAGCGGGTTTTCGGTGTTGCGCAGGTAGACGCCATCGAGGTCGGTAGGCAGTTCACCTTCGACGACGGTGATGTCGTCGGCGCGCCATTCGGTGGTCTGCGGTCGCCACGGCCCGGTGCGGTAGGGATGGTCGTCGTCCTCGGGTAGTGTCGAGAGGAACTTCCCGACGATCTCAGTGTTCATCTTCTGCCGATCTGATCACGAAACTGACTGTGGTGGAAGTACTTCCACCGAAATTGAGGGTGCCGAAGCGGCTGGCGCCGTCCACCTGGTAATCACCGGCGAGGCCGCTGACCTGTTTGGCGGCGTCGAGCATCATCCTGATACCGGAGGCGCCGACGGGATGACCGCCGCCGATGAGACCGCCACTGGGGTTGATCGGCAGCCTGCCCCCGATCTCGATCTCGCCGTTCTCGATCGCCTTCCAGGACTCACCCGGACCGGTGAGGCCGATGTGGTCGATGGCGAGGTACTCGCTGGGTGTGAAGCAGTCGTGGACCTCGAAGCCGTGCAGATCCGCCAGTCCGACACCGGCCCGGCCGAATGCGTCGTGCACGGCGGTACGCACATGCGGCAACACATAAGGATCGGCGGCGTCGCGGTCGAGCTTCTGGCGCAGCCCGAGCCCGACCGTGCGGTGTCCCCAACCCTCGATCAGACCGATCGGGCGCACCCCGGGATGATCGCGCAGGAAGTCGTCGCCGACCAACACGATGCCGGCCGCTCCGTCGGTCATTTGGCTGCAGTCGTATCGGCGGATTCGGCCCTCGACGGGCGGGTTGACCGCGTCGTCGCCGCCGCGGGTGGCCAGGTCGGGGATCTGCCAGTCGCGGGTCTGGGCATTGGGGTTACGGCGGGCGTTGGCCAGGTTCAGCGCCGCGATGGCGTGCAGATGGGCGTCGTCGATGCCGTACCGGCGGTCGTACTCATCGGCGACTTCGGCGAACATCGACGGCCACAGGAATCTGGCGTCGGCCCCTTCGTGACCGGTCCACGCTGCGGCGCCCAGATACCCCGCGGCGGTGTCGCCGGGCACAGTCTTCTCCAGCTCGAGACCGACGACCAGAGCCGTGCGGTAGTTACCGGCTCGCAGGTCGGCCATCGCCGCGAGGGCGGCCACGCTTCCCGACGCGCACGCCGCCTCGTGGCGAGTGGCCGGGACATCCCACAAGTCGTCGTGCACAGTGGCCGGCATCGCCCCGAGGTGCCCCTGGGCGGCGAACATCTCGCCGAACGCGTTGGCAACGTGCACCACCTCGATATCGGCGGCGTCGATCATCGCGTCGGCCAGGGCCAGGTCGACGACCTCGCCGGTCAGGGTGGCGAAATCGCCGCCTTCCCGGGTGAGATTGCGCGCGAAGTCACTCTGGTATCCACCCAGGATCCAGACGTTGCCTGCCCCGCCGTCGTTGCGCGCCATCCCGCCGAAATTACTACAACTAAGAGAGTGACGGGCCGGATTTTCAGGAGCTGGCCAAACCAGGCGGTCCCGCCGGCTCGCGGTCTGAACCGACGGGACCTCGGCGGGCGTAGCTGTCGACAGCCATGTCCGCCTGGGCGCAGCATTGCCCCGCCTGTGAATCGGCAAACGTGCCGACGGGAAGGCGCTGGCGTTAATTTCCCGCCGGTGGGGAACTCTTGGAACATGTCTTCGCCCAACCACGACCTGGCGGTGCGGATGGCCGAGCTGGCCAGAGCGACCGCGCCGCCCCGCAAGGCCGACGAGGTGCTTGCCGGGGTGACTGCGGCCGCGATCGAGATGATCCCCGGCACCGATACGTGTGGCGTCCTGCTGATCGGTAAAGGCGGCAAGTTCGAATCGTTGTTCGGCACCTCGGATCTGATCTACCGGATCGACGAACTGCAGGAGAAGTGCGGTGAGGGACCCTGCATCGAGGCTGCCGTCGACGAATTGATCGTGCGGACCGACGACTTCACCACCGAACGCCGCTGGCCCTCGTACAGTCGCGAGGTCGCCGAACTGGGCGTGTGCAGCGGGCTGTCGTTCAAGCTCTATACCAGCGATACGACCGCGGGCGCGCTGAACCTGTTCAGCCTGCGGCCGCACGCGTTCAACGGGGAGTCCGAGGCGATCGGTTCGGTGCTCGCCGCGCATGCCGCCTCGGCGATCATTGCCAGCCGCCACGGCGAACAACTGGAATCGGCGCTGAGTACGCGCGACACCATCGGGCAGGCCAAGGGCGTGATCATGGAGCGGTTCAAGGTCGACGCGCTGCGGGCCTTCGAGATGTTGCGGGAACTCTCCCAGACCACCAACACCCGCCTGGTGGACATCGCGACCCGGGTGATCGAGACCCGCGGGGACTAGCCGGAGCGGTGCCGCCGGTAGTGGCGAGCCACCCGGGTCCGGTTGGCGCAGATGTTCTGCGTGCAGAACTTTCTTCGGCTGTCTGCGGCGACGAAAACTATACTGCACGAAGGGTTTTGCAGCGGCGTGGTGACGGGGTCGGCACTTCTGCGAAGTCAGCGCACGACGCGGTAGCGCAGGTGGGCGACGCCGGGCGCTTCGAGCACCCGCGCCAGCTCGAGCGTGGGCCTGCCCGCGTCGAATCCGTCGAAGAGTCGCTCCCCGGATCCGAGCAGCACCGGACTGATCTGCAGATCTATCTCGTCGACCAGGCCCGCGGCGATCGCCTGCCGCGCGCAGGAGGCGCCGCCGGCGATCGAGATGGGCCGTCCCGCGGCCGCTTCCTCGGCTTGGGCGTAGGCGGATTCGATGCCGTCGGTGACGAAGTGGAAGGTGGTGCCGCCCCGCATCTCGATGGGGTCGTGCGGGTGATGGGTCAAGACGAACACGGGGCAGTGGTACGGCGGGGTATCGCCCCACCAACCGGTCCAGTCGGAGTCACCCCATGGGCCACGGACCGGCCCGAACATGTTGCGGCCCATGATCGTCGCACCCATCCCGTCGAGCATGTCGGCGACCACCTGGCGGTTGACCGGGTGGTCTTGGGCGGGTCCCAGGTGCCAGTGATGAAGCGCCTCGCCGCCACGGCCGAGCGGGTGTTCTTCGCTCTGATCGGGTCCGGCCACGTAGCCGTCGGCGGATATCGACATCGAGAGATTGGTTCTGGGCACGGGGCCTCCATCCGGCTGAGAATTGCGTCGGTCGCCCTGGGAGAGACTCCGGTGGACGACGAAACTCATCGCGTCAAGCATCAGCCGAGGTCAAACAGTCACAAAGTGCCCCCGGCAGGATTCGAACCTGCGACACCGGCTTTAGGAGAGCCGTGCTCTATCCCCTGAGCTACGGGGGCTGACCCGGGTGGCAGCTTACCGTGCACCGGGCGCCCGCCCATGGTGGCAGGGGCGCAGGGGGCTAGCGCCTGCCGCGGCCGCCGTGGACACGGGGTGTCGAATCATGGCTGCCTCCTTCGCCAAGGCTCGCATCGGACAATCGGGGATCGATACCCGCCCCGCGGCGAGATGAACCCGTCCCACGCAGGGCGATCAGGGAACGACGTCGACGCCCCTCTGTATACCCACCTGCCCTGACGCCTACCAACCACCTGTGAAGAGGAAGGATTCTCCAAAATTGACCTATGTGAAACACGCTTAACATACAAAGTATGCACAGTAGGTGATCGCGGTGAACCCGCCGCGCACATCCATCGCGAGCGGAGGCGCAGTGTCAGCGGAAACAGCAGAAGGCGGTCAGGACGCGGTCGGCCTCAAGTCTGGAGCGTTGCGCGGCGTCGACGTCGTCGTCATGGCCCTGGCCAGCTCCGGGCCGATTCAGAGCGTGGCCGTCTCGATGGCGGCGATCCTCGCGACGGTGGCCTACGCGGGCTTCCTGCCCATCCTGATCTGCTTCGTGCCGATGCTCGGCATCGCGCTGGGCTACCAGCGACTGCACGCCTGGCAACCCAGCGCCGGAGCCACCTACTCGTGGGTGGGCCGGGTCCTCAGCCCTCACGCGGGCTTCTTCGCCGGCTGGATCATGCTGCTCTACTACACCGTCGGCACCACCAGCCTGACCATCCCGTTGGGCAGCTACCTGCTGAGCTTGTTCTCTGACGACGCCGCCAACAACACCGTCGCGGTCGCGGCGGTGGGCACCGTCTTCAACCTCGTCGTGATGACCGTGGCGGCCCTCGGCGCATCGCTCTCGGCGCGTTTCCAACTCGGTTGGGCCATCTTCGAATACGCGTTGCTGATCGGCTTCGCCGTGGCGGCGATCGTCTACATCGCCCACGGCCACCCCGACGTCGTCACCCCCAACGCGGACTGGTTCACCATCAGCGGCGCGGGCGGCTTCAAGTCACTGGTCTCGGGAATCCTGCTGGCCGTGTTCCTCTACTCCGGCTGGGACACCGCCGCCTACGTCGGCGAGGAGTCCTCCGGACAGAAGGCCGGGCGCGCCGCCGTCACCAGTGTCGTCATCCTCTTCGTCATCTACTCGGTGTCGGTGTTGGCCTTCCAGGGCGTCGCCTCGATGCAGGACATGCAGGACCATGCGGCCAACATCCTGGCCTTCATCGGCGAGCGGCTCGGCGGCTCGTTCTGGGGCAAGGTCATGATCGTCGCGGTGCTCGGCGGAACGCTGGCCTCACTGCTGGCCGCGATCGTCAGCGCCTCGCGCATCGGCTACGCGATGGGCCGCGACCGAGTCATCCCGTCGTGGTTCGGCCGAGTGCGAGCGCCGTTCCGCACCCCGTTCAACGCCACCATTCTGTTCGGCCTACTGAACATCGTCTTCCTGTGGGGCTCGACATTGATCGGCGCGATCGGCGATGCCCTGTCCAATATCGTCAGCACCCTGGGGCTGATGGCGGCGATGTTCTACCTGCTGACAGCCACCACCGCGATCTGGTGCTACCGCCGTCAAATCACCGCCTCGGCAACCGATTTCGTGTTGGGTGGGCTACTGCCGGGGTTGGGTGCGCTGTTCATGGCGTTCGTCATCGTCTACGCCATCGCCACCGGATCGCTGACCGGTATCGAGCTCACGTTCGGGGTCGGACTGGCATTGGCGGGCGTGGTGCTGTCGCTGATCTCCTCGCGCGTCGGGCGCGCCCCGTACTATACAGATGAGCGCCAACAACGCTGAACAACGTGCGGCTCACCGCAATTCGGCGATGACCTTCGCGAAGTACTCGGCGTGGTAATCCTGCACGGTGAAGTAGGTGATGCCGTAGCGATCCCGACGGTCGCGCAGGGTGGCGGCGATGTCACGGGGAGTTCCGGTCAGCACCGTCGGCAGGGCCATTAGCTGGTCCTCGGTGGCCTCGGGCGCGTAGCCACGGGTCAAGGCTAGATCCGGGATTCCCGACGAATCGGTCGGCACCCCGGTGATCGCGATGTTCAGTTCCAGTTCGTCGAACCGGTCACCGGCGGCGGCGCGGACGAACTCGATGCGCTCGGCCAGCGGGTCGTGGCCGGGGTGTTCGGGCACCCCGCCACCGGTCAGTCCGATGATGTCGGCGTGCCGCGCGGCGATGCGCAGCACGCGATCGCCATTGCCGGCGACCAGGATCGGGATGGTCGGCGCGGTGGCTTTGAGGTACTCGGTGGTGTGCCGAAGATGGTCGACCCGCTGCCCGGCGCTCGGGTACGGCATCTCGGCGGCCTCGAACTCCTCGCGGACATACCCGGTGCCCAGGCCCAAGTCCAGGCGGCCGTCGGTCAGGACGTCGACGGCCACCGCGTCGCGGGCCAGTAGCGCCGGCTTGTAGAAGGCCGCGTTGATCACGAACGTGCCGACCCGCATGGTCTTGGCGGCTTCGGCGGCGGCCACCATGGTGGGAAACGGCGCGGGAACTCCGAAGCGCCCGAGATGGTCGGGCACGTGCAACACGTCGAAGCCGAGGTCTTCGAACCGTTTCACGGTCTCGCGCAACCGTTGTGCCGACTTCACCGATCGGACACCGATACCGAAGCGAAAGTCTCTGCCCATCGGCGAATGCTAGGGCCGCGGCATCACGCGCCGACAGCAGCGGTCCCGGTCTGCGGCATCGCGCGCCGTACCAGGTTCGGCGCGCAACCCGCGCGGGCATGCCCGCACATCGTGAATGTCCCCAGCGGCGGCGACGCTGGAATTCGGCTAGACCAGCGGCAGTTCGGCGACCACCTGGCCGGTCGGCTGGGTGGAGCCGCTGCCCGGCTCGACGGTGAACTTCAAGGCCTTGGAGTTGCCCAGGTCGGGCAGTACGGCCGTCGTCGACGGCGTCACCGCCTTGTCGTCCATCGTCCCGGCCGAGGTGTCACCCTTGTCGCTGACCAGCCACATCTGATAGACGGTGCCGGGGGTGGGCTTCGGCACGTCGTTCATCACCAGCACGCCGGCGTTCTTCTCGCGCGAGAACACCACGGTGGCGGTGCCGCCACCCGGGATGGCGCCGGAGACGGTGTGCACGTCCGGTGCGGCGAACACCTGTTGTGCCGTCGACGGCGCCGCCTGCTCTGGCCGCAGCGACAGCCCGACGCCGACGGCGCCGAGACCGATCACCAGCGCCGCCGCGACCGACAGCAGCGCTGTGCGTCGACTGCGGCCGGCCGGGGATGGCCGCTCGGGGACCGGCAACGTGCGCACGTTGCCGTCGGCGACAGCGGACAGCAGCCGCTGGCGCAGAGCCGACGGCGGTTCGGTGGCACTGACCGACGACACCACGGCCATGGTTTCGCGCACGGCCCGCACCTCGTCGTAGAACGCGTCAGCCTGTTCGCGCCCGGCGCGGGCAAGCTGACTCTCGATCTCGTCGCGTTCGGCGTCGGACACCGCATGCAGGGCATACGGCACCGCCAGTTCCAGCAGGTCCCCGCTGTCCGAGTCGCCGGAGCCGTCGGAGCCTCCTGAGCTCCCGTGTGGTCGAGTCATCGCAGCACCCTCATCGCACGCCCAGACAATTGCGCAGGCCGCGCAGTGCGTCGCGCATGCGCGATTTCACCGTGGCCAGATTGGCCGCCAGCCGTTCGGACACCTGCACGTAGGTCAGCCCCTGGTAGTAGGCGAGGTCGATGCACTCGCGCTGCACCTCGGTCAGGCCGTCAAGGCAGGTGGCAACCTGGCGACGCTCGTCCGCACTGATGACGTCGTCGGAAACGTGATCCGAGGGTGTCTCCACCGTCGCCGCGCCGTAGCGGGACTCCCGTTGCGTGGCGGCCTGCTCGGAGCGCACCCGGTCGACGGCGCGACGGTGCGCCACTGTGAGCAGCCAGGCCAGGGCGCTACCCGATGCGGGGTCGTAACTCTCGGCCGTCCGCCACACCTGCAGGTAGACGTCCTGGGTGGTTTCCTCGCTGTAGCCGGGGTCCCGCAGCACCCTGGTGACCAGGCCGTAGACCCGCGACCGGGTGGCGTCGTACAGGGCAGCGAAGGCATCCGCGTCCCGCTGCGCCACCCGGCGCAGCAGGACGTCGAGTTCGGCAGTGGTCAACGCCGCTGTCCGCAAGTTGTCACTGGCATCGAGCCGTAGCGTAGCGGGCGCGTCAACCACGGAGGTCACGATGGCATCCACGAGCAATTCGGCGTGGTCCAGCCGGGAGTGGCCGGCTGGACGCTGACGGACTGCGGAACCCGCGGCATGTCGTGCGCCGGGCGCGGAACGACGGGTACCCCACGCAGCCGCAGGATGAGGTTCTGCATGCGCATGCTCAGGGCGGCCACCTGCGGCGCCAGCGGTGCGCTGAACTGCATGCGCAGGACCTGACCGGCCGTGGCCGGCCGCCGGGTCCCACGCACGGTGCCCACCAGCGCGGGCTGGTTCTCCCGGTGTAGCGACAACGTCAGGTCCAATTTCTGGTCGGGCCGCGGCGCCTTCACCAGGTAGTAGCCGTCGACGCCGGTGAACGGCGAGACGTAGAACTCCTTCATCACCATGACCGGCGAATCTTCTTCGGGGGGAAGCAGATACGCATGCCGCTCGCCGTGGTCGTTGTGGACTTCGGCAATCGCACAGCGCAGCGTGCCGTCGCCGTCGTGGCACCAGTACAGGCTCAGCGGATTGAATGCACGGCCGAGAACGCGCGGCATGAGCAAAGCGGTGACGCGCCCGCCGGCCAGATGGATGCCGTGCTCGGCGAGTACCTTGTCGACGCGCTGCCGCAGGGTGTCCTGCGGGCCGCCGTCGAAGTGGTCGACCGCCTCGAAGCGGGCGAAGGGTCGCAGCCACCGGGGCAGCTGGGGCAGCTCGTCTACGTCGACGTACCAGGCGTAGCTGCGATGTTCGGCGTAGTGATGCACCGGCGACCTGCGCAGGTGGGTGATCCGGGTCCGGTACAGCGCAGGGGTCATCATCGGAGGGCCTCCACGGGTGCTCATCGGTTCCACAACCGGTATTCGGAGCACCCGCCGCGATGGATGGGTGGCCGTGCGGAGTTTTCTACTGCCAGGATCGCGCGGCCGCGGCCAACCCTGCGACCAGCGCCGACGTCGCCGCGGACAGTCCGTCGCGCTCGGGTGGTTGGCTGCGCGGGCTGGTGCCCCGCACCCGTGCCGGCAGTTCCAGCTGTGCTCCGCCGTGGCGAACCCGGTTGACCGGGTTGTCCGGGTGCAGGCCGCGCAGCTCGGCGGGGATGTCGTCGAGGTCGGCGACGATCTGGTAGCCGGGCAGTTCGATGGTGGCGGCCAGATGCCGGGCCAGCGCCCGGTTGCTACCGCCGGCCAGCAGCTGGGTGCTTCGTCCGATGCGGCCGTATCCGTGCACCGACACCGCCGCGTCGACGTGGTCCAGGAATTCGGCCAGCCGCTCCGATTCGGCGGCCAGGTAGCGCGCCGACGGCAGGTGGTGGGGGTAGTCCTCGGGATGGCGCACCAGGTACAGCGATGCGCCGGCGGCGTCGGCGGCGCGCTCGGCGATGGCGTCGGTCATCTGCTCCAGACCGCCGCCGTGGATGGCCAGAAACCCGAACCGGGATCGCAACCGGCTCACCTCGGTCACTGCCGGATCGGCGAGGAGTTCGGAAAGTGTCTGCGGGCCATGATCATTCGCGACTCTGGAGCCGGGCCAGTGGGCCGGGTCCCAGCGGCGCAGGAAATCGATCCAGCGTCGCGGCAGACCGTGGTGCAGCGCGCCGTCGACGATGCGCTCGAGGTAGCCGGGCCGGGGCGGGCCCGGTTCGGTCCGGTGATCGATGTAGACCCAGGCCGGTGCCGGACCGCTGTCGGTGTGCACGGTCAGCCGGTCGCGTCGGTAGCGGACCGGGACGCCTTCGGCGCTGTCGAGCGTCGCCAGGTCGTGGTCGGAGACCCACCACAGCACACCGTGCACGGTGCCGCCGGCGAAGGGTTCGACGGTGGCCACCCCGCGTTCGTTGATCAGCCAGTCGTGGTCGGTGAGAACGGCTGGGCGCGGGTCGATGGCTTCGGGACAGCGCCGGGCCATCTGCTGCACGCAGAGGTTCGACCCGTAAGCGAAGTACGGGTGCCTCGGGAGGGGCCACTGGGCCGGCGACATCGGGGCCGCGATCAGCGGGCGAGGGTCAAATAGATCAACACCACGTTCAGCAGCGTAATGACCGCGGCGACGGTCCAGCCGAAGGCCGACGTCAGCCGCGCGTTCACGTCGGCGCCCATCAGCGTCGGCTTACTGGTCAGTCGCACCAGCGGGACCAGCGCGAACGGGATACCGAAGGACAGCACCACCTGGGAGATGACCAGCGCGCGGCTCGGGTCGACGCCGGCCCCCAACACCACCAGCGCGGGGATCAGGGTGACCACCCGGCGCAGCAGCAGGGGGAAGGATTTACGCAGCAGCCCCTGCATGATCATTGCGCCGGCGTAGGCCCCCACCGACGTCGACGCCAGGCCGGAGGCCAGCAGCCCGATGGCGAAGAATAGTGCGACGGTTGGTCCGAGGGTGTCGCGGACCGCCGCGTGCGCACCCTCGATCGAGTCGGTGTCGGGACGACCCTGCAGATTGGTGGCCGCAACCAGCAGCATCGCCATGTTGACTGCGCCGGCGACCAGCATGGCGATCCCGACGTCCCAGCGCGTCACGCGCAGCAGCCGTGAGCGTGCCGCCCCTGCAGCGGGATGCCCGTGGCGATCACGGGCCAGGCCGGAATGTAGGTACACCGCGTGCGGCATCACCGTCGCGCCGAGCATTGCGGTGGCCAGCAGAAGGCTCTCCGGGCCGTCGAAGCGGGGGACCAGCCCGTCGATGACGTCTCGGGCCGGCGGTGTGTGGACGAACAGACTGGACAGGAATCCGATGGCGATCACCAACAGCAGGCCGGTGATCACCCGTTCGAAGACCCGTTGCCCGCGGCGGTCTTGGATCGCGAGCAGCACCAGGGACACCGCGCCGGTCACCACGCCGCCGAGCAGCAGGGGCAGCCCGAAGAGCAGGTGCAGTGCGATCGCGCCGCCGACCACCTCGGCGAGGTCGGTGGCCACCGCGACCAGCTCGGCCTGAAGCCAGAAGGCGATGCGGGTGGGTGTGCGGGTGTGGTCGCGAACGGCTTCGGGCAGCGAACGGCCGGTGACCAGTCCCAGTTTCGCCGACAGGTACTGCACCAGGGCGGCCATCGCATTGGCCAGCACGATGACCCAAACCAGCAGGAAGCCGAATTGGGCGCCCGCGCTGACGTTGGCGGCGACATTGCCCGGATCGACGTAGGCGATGGCGGCGACGAAGGCGGGGCCCAACAGGGACCAGCCCACCTTGGGGAAGCGGGTGACCAATGCCAACCGTCGCGCTTTCTGTCCGGGACGACGAAGTAAAAAGTAAGGTCTACCGAAATCTACCCAGAGCCTGAAGGCGACCGGCTACCGGGGGAGGGCGGGCGGCGTCACAGCCCGATGAACACTCCGCCCAGCCCGATCCCGATGCCGCCGAAGCCCCAGCCGGCGAGCGGGTTCTGCAGGGCGGGGTTCGGTGAGGTGGTGATCTGGGAGTGGCCCGGAGTCTGGCAGACCGTGGTGTTCGGTCCGGTGTCGACGCACTGCGGTGGTGCCGCTGCTGCCGGGGCAGCGAGCAGAACAGCCGCGGCAATCAGTATCGGGGCGCTGAGAACGATCGTGGCACGCATGGTGGGCCTCCTAAGTGGCCGCGCAGTGAAGGAGCTAGCGACCGCCGCCGCCGTGGGCGCCGCCGCCGCCTCCAGCGCCGGGGGCGCCAAAAATCAGTGCGGGACCGTAGAACTCGTCGCCCCAGGGGTAGGCGAAGTCTTCGGGCACTTCCGGGGTGGCGTTGAGCTGGACGTTGCCGGGGGTGCCGCACTCGGTGGAGTTGCCACCGATGACGGAGCTGCCGCCGGTCTCGACGCAATTGGGTACTGAGGGGGCGATCAGGGTGGTGTCGGCCAGTGCCTGCGGAGCGAGAACGCCCGCTGCGCCACCGGCCGCGATGACGATCGCAAACGCGTAGCCGATTGTGAGCCGCATAGGTCTGTCCCTCCTGGTTGGTCCCCTACCCAGCAGCGTACAGCCCTTTGCCCGTGACCAGCGGCAAGTCGATGGTCGTGCAGATGCCCGCCGGTGCTGCGACGACGGCCGGAATGGCGTTGACGAGTCGCATAGCGGTGGCGACCAGCCCGGCGTGGTTGTGGTCGCCGTTGGGTGAGCTCAGGCAGACATCCACGGCGTACGAAGGTTCGCCGGTGATCTCGATGCGGTAGTTGCCGCCCTCCTGCGCGGGTTGCGGCCAGTCCGGGCACAAGTCTTCGCGCAGCCGGGTGACGTGTTCGAGGACGACGACGGGGGCGCCGCCGACCAATCCGATCACCTCGAATCGCAGTGCCGCGGCGGTGCCCTTGGCGATATGGCCGGAGGCGATGTCGAAGTCCTCGGGTGCGGGCTCGCGCACGTACATGTCTTCGATGCCGTCGAGTTCGAGGCCGAGGCCGGCCGCGATCTGACGGATCACCGAGCCCCAGGCCAGGCTCAGCACACCGGGCTGCAACAGCATCGGGATCTCGTCGAGCGGCTTGCCGAAGCCCATCACCTCGAACATCACCGCGGCACTGTTGTACGTGGCGTAGTCGACGATCTCCATGCACCGGATCTGCTCGATGCTCTGGCAGGTGCCGGCCAGCGCCAGTGGCAGCAGATCGTTGGCGAAGCCGGGATCTATGCCGTTGACGAAAAGGCTCGAATTTCCTTGCTGGGCAGCATCTTCCAACGGCTTGATCATCTCGTCGGGAATCACCTGCCACGGCCACTGCAGGAACACCGGGCCGCTGCCGACGACGTTGACGCCGGCAGCCAGAATGCGCCGGTAGTCCTCCAGCGACTCGGGCAGCCGGTTGTCCGCCAAGGCGTTGTAGACGACACAATCCGGCTTCGTCGCAAGTACCGCGTCGAGATCGGTGGTCGCGGTAATGCCAGTGGAGCCGGCCAGCCCGACCAACTCCGCGGCGTCCTTGCCCGCTTTGGCTTCCGACGACACCCAGACGCCGGTCAGCTCGAACTCGGGGTTGCTGATCAGGGCGGTCAGGGCGTGGACACCGACGTTGCCGGTGCCGATCTGTGCGACGCGGATGGGCATGGCGCTCCTTACAGGTCGGGGATCGGAAGGTCGAGGTTGGGAACGATGAGACCGCCGTCGACCTCAAGCATCTTGCCGGTGAGGTAACTCGCCGCCGGTGACGCCAGGTAGACCGCCGCGGCGGCGATGTCGAGCGGATCGCCGAGGCGGCGCATGGGGGTGGCCTTCTCCATCGGGTCGCGCAGTGAGTCGTTGGAGGCGACGATCTGAAGCGCCGAGGTCAGGATGGATCCCGGGGCGATGGCATTGACCCGGATCTTCGGACACAGATCCAGTGAGGTGAGCCGGGTGTAGTGCGCCAGCGCGGCTTTGGCAGTGCTGTACGCGGCGAACCCGCGACCGGCCAGCCGGCCCATGGTCGAGGTGATGTTGATGATGTTGCCGCCGCCGGAATGCTCCAGCATCAGCGGCACAGCCGCGAGCGTCAGGGCGTGGGCGGTCAAGACGTTGAAGGTGAACGCGTCTTTCATGTCCTTGACGCTGGTGTTCATCAGTGCGTTGGGCATGGTGCCGCCGACGTTGTTGACGACGATGTCGAGCTTGCCGAACGCCTCGACCGCTTTTCCGGCCAGCTCGGCCGTCGTCTCCGGGTGGGCGAGGTCGCCGACGACGATGTGGGCACGGCGTCCGACGGCCTCGATCTGAGCGGCGACGGCCTCCAACTCGGATTGGGTGCGGGAGCCGATGACCACGTCGGCGCCGACCTCGGCGAAGGCAACGGCGATCGCCGCGCCCAGCCCGCGGCCGGCGCCGGTGACTACTGCAACTTGACCGTCAAGGCGGAACTTATCGAGGATCACGTGTGTCTCTTCCCTTGTCGCCGAACACCGTAACAAGACCGGGGGATCGGATGGCCCCGATTTCGGAAGCCAATTGAAACACGTTCTAATTCGGTCACGAACGGGTTTGGGGCGAGTTATTTCTTGGTGGCGGCCCTCTTGGCGGGAGCCCTTTTCGCGGGAGCTTTCTTTGCCGGTGCCTTCTTGGCGGGGGCTTTCTTCGCCACGGCGTCGTCGGAGTCGTCCTCGGAAGCGCCCGACTGTGCGCGCCGGCGTTTGACGCTGGCTTCGAGTTTGGCCAGCAGATCGGAGACGTCTTCGGTTTCGTCGAGTTCGGCGGGCTGGTCCTCGGAGGTGAACGCTTCGCCGCCGGCCAGCTTGGCCTCGACCAATTCCTTGAGCTGTTCCTGATACGTGTCGCGGAATTGCTCGGGGTGGAAGTCGTCGGTCATCGACTCCACCACCTGGCCGGCCATCTTCAACTCGGCCGGCCTGATTTCCACCTCTTTGTCGAGCACCGGGAAATCTGGGTCGCGGATCTCGTCCGGCCACAACAGGGTGTGCACCACCATGATGTCGCGCTTGGAGAAGTCCTTGACGCGCAGCGCCGCCAACCGTGTCTTATTGCGCAGTGCGAAGTGGACGATCGCCACCCGGTCGGTATCGGCGAGTGTTTTGGCAAGCAGCACATAGGACTTCGGCGACTTGCCGTCGGGCTCGAGGAAGTAGCTCCGGTCATACATCAGCGGGTCGATCTCGCTGGCCGGCACGAACTCGACCACCTCGATCTCGTGGCTGCGTTCCTCGGGCAGGGTGGCGATGTCCTCGTCGGTGATCACGACGGTCTGTCCGTCGTCGGACTCGAAGGCCTTGGCGATGTCGCGGAATTCGACGACTTCGCCGCATACCTCACACACCCGCTTGTAGCGGATCCGGCCGTTGTCCTTGGCGTGCACCTGATGGAACTTCAGATCGTGGTCTTCGGTGGCGCTGTACACCTTGACCGGGACGTTCACCAGACCGAAGGCGATCGAGCCTTTCCAGATGGAACGCATAAGTCCAGTATGCAGGCGAGACGGGCCGAACCGGGGTCAGACGGCGGGTTGCACTCCCGGATTCACCCCGACGGGTAGGTCCGGGTTGGCCCCCGGCGCACTGCCCCCGTTGCTCTGCGACGGCGCGAGCCGACAGTTGCTGTTCATCGGCGTCTGGTCGCCCGAGCAGTAGGGCACGTGATCCTCGGGATCGGCGCCGGCCTGCGGCACGCCGATCAGTGCGGGCAGCGCCATCAGTGCTGCCACCACCCTCTTGGTCACTAGTCCAACCTAGCAGCGGGTACTACCGTGGGATGGTGAATGAGGTGTGGCCGCCGGGAGCGACGCGCGGACCCCGTGTTGCGCTGACCAACCCCGACAAAGTGCTCTACCCGGCGACCGGCACCACCAAGGCCGACGTGTTCGGGTACTACACCGCAATAGCCGAGGTGATGCTGCCGCATATCGCGGGGCGCCCGGTCACCCGCAAGCGCTGGCCCAACGGCGTGTCCGAGCCGGCATTCTTCGAAAAACAGCTTGCCAGTTCGGCACCGGACTGGCTGAACCGCGCCACGGTGGTGCACCGATCGGGCACCACCACCTACCCGATCATCGACTCGTCGACCGGATTGGCCTGGATCGCGCAGCAGGCTTCGCTGGAAGTCCATGTGCCGCAATGGCGATTCACCTCCGCGGGAAAGCCCGGGCCCGCAACGAGGTTGGTGTTCGACCTGGACCCCGGTGAAGGGGTGACTATGCCGCAGATGTGCGAGGTCGCCAACGCTGTGCGTGAGTTGATGGAGGACATCGGGTTGACGGTGTATCCACTCACCAGCGGTAGCAAGGGTTTGCATCTCTACGCACCGCTGGCCGAGCCGGTCAGCAGCAAGGGTGCGGTGGTGCTGGCCCGTCGGGCGGCCCAGCAGCTCGAGCAGACCATGCCCACACTGGTGACCGCGACGATGACCAAGAGCCTGCGGGCAGGCAAGGTGTTCCTGGACTGGAGCCAGAACAACGGATCCAAGACCACCATCGCGCCGTACTCGCTGCGGGGCCGGGATCATCCGACGGTTGCGGCGCCGCGCACGTGGGATGAGATCGGCGATCCCGGGTTGCGCCACCTGGACTACACCGAGGTGCTGGCGCGGGTGGCCGAGCACGGTGATCTCTTGGCCGACCTGGATGCTGACGTCCCACGAGAAGACCGGCTGAGTACCTACCGCAGCATGCGTGATTCGGCCAAGACGCCTGAACCGGTGCCCACGCCGCCACCGGTGGTCGGCAACAATGACCGCTTCGTCATCCAGGAGCACCACGCCCGTCGGCTGCACTACGACTTCCGGCTGGAGCGCGACGGCGTTCTGGTGTCGTGGGCGGTGCCCAAGAACCTGCCGGACACCCCAGCGGTCAATCATCTGGCCGTGCATACGGAGGATCACCCGCTGGAGTACGCGACGTTCGAGGGGGAGATCCCGAAGGGCGAGTACGGCGGCGGCACGGTGACCATCTGGGATTCCGGCACGTACGAGGCGGAGAAGTTCAGGGACTCCGGTGCCGACAAGGGTGGCGAGGTGATCGTCGATCTGCACGGTGCGCGGATCTCGGGGCGTTACGCGCTGATCCAGACCAAGGGCGACCAATGGTTGGCGCATCGGATGAAGGAACAGCCCAGACCCAGGCTGGCGGACTACTCGCCGATGCTGGCGACACTGGGTTCGGTCGAGAAACTGACTGCGGCGCAGTACGGGTTCGAGGGCAAGTTCGACGGCTACCGGCTGCTCCTGGAGGCCGACCACGGTCGGTTGCGGTTGCAGTCGCGCAGTGGACGAGACTTCACCGCTGACTATCCCCAATTGCAGTCGTTGGCTGCGGATCTCGCCGATCACGATGTCATCCTCGACGGCGAGGTGGTGGCGCTCGACGCCGACGGGGTACCGAATTTCGGCGAGATGCAGAACCGGGTGCGCGCGACCAGGATCGAGTTCTGGGCGTTCGATATCCTGCGGCTCGACGGCCGCTCGTTGCTGAAGGCGAAGTACCGCGACCGGCGCCAGGTGCTGGACGCCTTCGCCGAGGGAACCAATTTGATCGTGCCACCGCTGATCGACGGTGACGGACCGGATGCGATCGAGTTTTCCCGCAAGAGGAAGTGGGAGGGTGTCGTCGCCAAGAGGTGGGACTCGACTTATCAGCCGGGACGGCGGTCGGCCGCCTGGATCAAAGACAAGAACTGGAACACCCAAGAGGTCGTGATCGGCGGGTGGCGCGCGGGCAACGGCGAACGCTCCAGCGGTATCGGTGCGTTGGTGCTCGGCATTCCTGACGACGGCGGACTGCGTTTCGTCGGCCGGGTCGGCACAGGTTTCTCCGACAAGGAGCTGGCGCGGCTGAAGGAGATCCTCGCGCCGCTGCACACCGACGAATCACCCTTTGCCACAGTACTTCCCAGGCTCGACGCCAAAGGTGTGACCTACGTGCGACCGGAACTGGTGGGGGAGGTGCGCTACGGCGAGTGGACTTCGGACGGCCGGTTGCGCCACCCGAGCTGGCGCGGCCTGCGGCCGGACAAGGAGCCTGCCGATGTAGTCGTCGAGAAGTAGCGTCACGCTCAACGTTGCGCGGTGCGTTCCGGTCATCTTCCTGCACCTATGACGCCGACTGGCTCGGACCTAAGAAGTTTGCGTGTGCCCGTTAGGGAAGGATGATCTGCCTACGTAGTGCAAGTCGTACAGAGCGGTTCACGCTTGCGGCGCTTGCCAACCCACGAATGACCGCAATTCACGCATACCAGGGCAACGCCGGCGGCCTCGAGTCGAATGACATCGAGAGGAGTGTTGGTCCGTATCGCCATCACGAAGTCGCCGACACTTGCGATCGGGATGCCGAAGCGTCGTGCCTGTTCCACTTTGCCGGATCTGGATGCTGTGTCTGCGGCGACCACTAGTTGGCAACCTTTCGCTGTTACCGAAGATTTTGGAATCAGGCCGTGGCTAGCAGCAAGAGACTCGAGCCGAGTGCGATCAAGCTCGTTCCCGTACTCGTCTACAGCCGACCCGGTGAAGCAGACCTCTAGCCCTGATTCAAGTTGGATGCTGTCGGAGACTGTTCGGAACGTGTCGGTGCGCTTGGTGACAAGTTCCAGATCAAGGCCCAGCAGTGCTGCGGCTCTGCACAATTGATCGATCTCATCGTCGGTTACAACCGCATCTTCTAGCGCTGCGTTTACGAGACCGTCGAGGAAAGTGCGATGTGCTAAACGGATCTGGTGGTCATTGAGTCCGAGTTGCGTCGCCAACGAGGCCAGTTCGTCTCGTTCGTCGTGGGTGAGCGCAAGATCGGCGAGTGCAGAGTCGAGGAGTGCAACGTATGGAGCGATGTCAGGCTGAGTATGCATGCCCGCGGCGAGCTGCGCTAAATAAGGGGCGGGCGCATCCGCATTGCTGTGGCCATCGCGTGTGCAGATCCGAATCGGAGCGAGTTGGATCGGATGGGCGCGTGCTGCCCTGCTTTCCTGGTTGAAGTAATCAGCGACGGCGACCATTAGGCGCGCCGTAGCTCGAGCGTCAGCCAGTGCGCGGTGCGCGTTATCCAGTTGCACTCCATGTTCGCTGCATGCTTGGCCGAGTTTGCATCCTGTGACCGACAGCGTGTCGAGGCCCCAGCCCCAGTCGATTTCGACACCTGCTCTCTGAAGCTCACCCCCGATCATGCGAGAGTCGAACTTCAGATTGTGACCGACGCAAACAGCACCATGGAGTCGGGCGGCGATGTGGCCAACAACCTGGTCGAATGTGGGCGCGTTGCTGACCATCGACGGGGTGATTTGGTGTATCCACGTCGGACCCACGTCGCGCGAGGGGTTAATGAGGGTGTCGAACTCGTCCGTGACCGTGCCATTACCGTCCAGGGTGACGATAGCGATCTCGACCACGCGGTCCTTGTTGTACAAGCCCGTGGCTTCGACGTCTACGACCGCTATGCGGTCGGCATCGCCCATGAGTCGGTGGAGACCATGCTGCGGTGCGGCTGCTATCGGGTGTGCCCCATGTGTTGCGGACGTCCACTGATGCCCGTCCCACCAACGTAGGGGGGCATGCCTCCAAGGATCTGGGTACCAACCAGCAAGTGGCATACTCTCGTCTCCCCGATGACCTGGCCAGATGCCCTGGCGGCTATTTCCGAGCGGGACAATACCGACGTATTGCGACAAGGTGTGCGGGTTTGCCCATTCGGCTTGGAATGCCCATATCTCGGCAGAATCTAGAGGACGTCACGTTCCAAACGAACCGAGCGTCGCGGCAACTGCTCGTCTCGTCAGGATCCCTTAGTGGCTCAATGCCAAGTCAAGGGAGTCGGTGATCGGCCGATGATGCGAACGTTAACTAGAATTCCCTCAGAAGCCTTGGATACCAGTGGAACTCAGCGCCAGCGCCTCCTGCAGACCGCGGGTCGCCAGGGCGTCGGCCAGTTCGTTGTCGCCGACACCGGAGTGGCCCTTGACCCAGAACCACTCGACCCGGTGGCGCGCGCAGGCGATCTGCAGCCGCTGCCACAGGTCGACGTTCTTGACCGGTTCCTTGGCTGCGGTCAGCCAGCCGTTGCGCTCCCAGCCGTGCACCCACTTCGTGATGCCGTTACGGACGTAGGTGCTGTCGGTATAGAGGTGCACGCTCACGGTGCGGGTGAGCGCTTCCAACGCCATGATCGGCGCCGTCAGCTCCATGCGGTTGTTGCTGGTCTGGCTGGGTTCGCCGCCGCACATCTCCCGGACGTGCTCACGCATGCGCAGCACCGCGCCCCAGCCTCCCGGGCCTGGGTTGGGGCGGCATCCACCGTCGGTGTGGATGACGACGATGTCGTCTTGCATGCCCGCGAGAATAGGCATCAACTGCGGTGCGTCGCTCACCGGCGCGCCGAGATCATCGCCGAGCGCACCGAGATCCCGAGGTCGCTGTGCCGCAGCGTGGTGATCCGGCGCCCGGGCTGGACGGCGTCCTTAACCGGCAGGGTCCGGTCCCCGAAGAATTCGGCTGTCGCGTCGATGTCGTCGACGACGTACGTGATGCCCCACAGGCTGGATGGGCCGTCACCCGCCGTGTCCGGCGAGCCGACGACCTCGACGATCACCTCGCCGAGGCGGAAGAAGATCTGCCGCATCGGCCGCCCGCCCATCTCCGTGTCGCGTTCCCGGCGGGGTAGCACCCCGATCGTGGCCAGCGACTCGACGGTGCGGCTCAGATCGGGGGACAGCAGCACGACGTGGTCGATTCCGGTGACACCGTTGGGATGAGTGCCCGGGTCCGCGGGTGCGGTGTTGGAGGTCGTCGTCGGGATGCCGTCGAGGTCACCGGTTCGTTCGATACCGCTCAGGAACCAGCCGATGATGCCGGCGCCGCGGTCGCGCCCGACGAGTCGCAGCCGAACCCCACCGACCCGGCATACCGAGTCGGCGTCGACATCGAACCCTGCTTGTCGCCACGCGTCGGCCGGGTCGGCGACCAGAAGCTCATCGACGCTGACTGTCATGCCGACATCATCACACCCAGGACAGGCTCAGGGCCCTTCGCGGTCTTCGAGCAATCGTTCGGGGTGGTGGTAGGTGTTGATGCCGCTGCCGAGGAAGGGGAGTTGGGGTGGTGGAATCCATTCGGTGGTGCCGTCGGCGCGTTGTCGTGTGCTCCAGCCTTCGTCGAGCAGTTTGTGGTCGGGTGGGCAGGCTTGGGTGAGTTTGTCGATGTTGGTCAGCCCACCTTTGGCCCATTCGTCGATGTGGTGGACTTCGGTGCGGTAGCCGGGGGCGTCGCAGCCGGGCCTCGTGCAGCCACGATCCTTGGCGTGCAGCATAATTCGTTGATCCCCGGTGGCGATGCGTTTACTGCGACCCAGCCACAACGCTTGGCCGGTGGCCTTGTCGAACAGCGCGAGGTAGTGGTAGGCGTGGGTAGCCATCCGGATCACATCAGGGATCGGTAGCAGGGTGCCGCCGGCGGTGACGGCGTGTCCGGTCTGGGCTTGGATGTCCTGCAGGGTGGCTGAGACGATGACGGTGACCGGGAGGCCGTTGTGTTGGCCGAGGGTGGGGTTGCCGAGTTGTCCGCGGACCAGGGCGCTGAGGGCGTCGTGTTGGCGTTGGGGGTGGCTGCGGGCGTCGCGTTCGGCGACCTGGTCGGGGGGTTCGGTGGTGACGGTGGGGGTGTGGTCGTCGGGGTTGCACATGCCGGGGGCGGCGAATTTGGCGAACCAGGCATCGAGCATGGCGCGCAGTTCGGGGTTGGCGATGAGTTTGCCGACGCTCATGCCGTCGGGGCGCTGTCCGCCGCACCAGCTGAACCCGCGCTTGCGAGCGCGATCGTCGTCGGAGAAGTTGCCATCGGGGTTGAGCATCAGGGCGAGTTGGCTAGCCACTTTCTCCAGTTGATCGGGACGCAGGCTCGTGGCGTGTTCAGCCAACGATCGTTCGGCTTTCTCGATCTCGGCGGACCCCACGTGGTCGGGCAGTTCGCGGAAGAACTTCTGGATTACCCGTAGGTGCTCGGCGTCGAGCAGGCCGTCGTGCCAGGCTGCCGAGGTCTTGGGTAGCAGTGCCGGTAGTGGTTCACCGGTCAGTGTGGTGCGCGCCGCGAGCTGTTCGGCATCCTTGAGCCGTCGGCGGGCTTCGGTGCGACTGATCCGCAGCATGTCGGCCAGGCTGATCGGTGGCGGCGGGCAGCCCGGAATGTGCTCCAACCGGGCCAGGTGATCGTGGCTGATTGCGATCTGGCGGCGCCGAGCGATTTCGAGCCGGTCGAGGACCCGGTAGCGCTGAACCGCCTCCACTGCGTCCAGGTCAGCGGCAGCGAGTTCGGCGACAAGGGCGTCGAGGTCGTCGAGAACCGCCAGCATAGAACGCATGTTCGAATGCTATCGCACCCTACCGACTAAAATCGGTGCCCTGTGGATCAATCAGGATCTGTGGAAAGCTCTCGCACAGAGCAGCTTTGACAATTATGTCCGCACACGACTGGGCTTCGGCGGACCCAGAGCGGCCGCGCCCGCGGCCACGATGGCCGTGGCAAGAACCATGGCGCCCAGGACGTCGGTGAAGATGTGGGCGCGGCTGTGCAAGGCCAGGACGGCGACGAACAAGACTCCGGTCACAGCTGGAACTGCCAGCGCTGCTTGCGCGACTCGACTGCGTCCGGTGCCGAGGCATACCGCGATCATCCCGAGCAATGTCCCGCACGCGGTGACGTGGCCAGACGGGAACGAATGCATGTACTTGCGTCGAATATCGCCGAAATCGCTTCCGGCTGGGGCTTTTCCGACCAGTCCAACTTCGCCTGGGCCTTCCGGCGGACCTATGGCGTGAGTCCTCGCGAGTATCGCCGCAACCACCGTCCTCTCGTCGACTAGCCCTGCAGGATCGGCCGCAACGTATCCAGCACCGCCGGGTCCTCGATCGTCGACGGCATCGGCTCGTCCTTGCCGTGGGCGATCCCGCGCATCGTCTTGCGCAGGATCTTGCCCGACCGGGTCTTCGGCAACGCGGGCACCACGTCGACCAGCCGGAAACACGCCACCGCACCGATCTCCTCGCGCACCGAGGCCACCAGTTCCTCGGCCAGCCCCTCGGCCGACGCCCCGGCCTTGAGCACGACGAAACCGCGCGGTACCTGGCCCTTGATCTCGTCGGCCACACCGATCACCGCGCACTCGGCCACCGCGGGATGCGCGGCCAACACCGCCTCGATCGACCCCGTCGAGAGCCGGTGTCCGGCAACGTTGATCACGTCGTCGATGCGGCCCATCACGAACAGGTAGCCGTCGTCGTCGATGTAGCCACCGTCGCCGGTCAGGTAGTAGCCGGGGTGCTCACACAGATACGACGCCTCGTAGCGGGCGTCGTCGTCCCACAACGTTGGGAGCGTGCCGGGCGGCAGGGGAAGGCTGATGCAGATCGCACCTTCCTCGCCCGGTGCGCACGGTGAACCGTCGACCTGCAGAATCTGCACGTCGTACCCGGGCATCGGCACCGTCGGTGAGCCGGGCTTGAGCGGAAGCTGCTCGATACCAACAGGATTGGCGGCAATCGCCCAGCCGGTCTCGGTCTGCCACCAGTGGTCGACCACCGGCACGCCCAGCTGCGCCGACGCCCACGCATAGGTGTCCGGATCGAGGCGCTCGCCCGCCTGGAACAGATGCTTCAGCCCCGACAGGTCGTAGCGGCCGATGTGCGAGCCGTCGGGATCCTCCTTGCGGATCGCCCTGATCGCGGTCGGCGCAGTGAACAATGCCTTGACCCCGTACTCGGAACAAACCCGCCAGAACGCGCCGGGATCCGGTGTGCCGATGGGCTTTCCCTCGTACAGCACAGTCGTCGCGCCGGCCAGCAGCGGCGCGTAGACGATGTAGGAGTGGCCGACCACCCAGCCGACGTCGGAGGCCGCCCAGAACACGTCGCCGGGCTCGATGTCGTAGATGTGCTTCATGCTCCACAGCAACGCGACGGCATGGCCGCCGTTGTCGCGGACGATGCCCTTCGGCTTGCCGGTCGTGCCCGAGGTGTAGAGCACATAGAGCGGGTCGGTCGCGGCGACCGGCACCGGGTCGACGGGTGAGGCGGTCGTCATCACGTCGGTCCAGGCCACGTCCCGGCCGGCGACCAGGTCGCACGGCTGTTGCTCGCGCTGGACGATCACGCACGCATCGGGCTTGTGCGCGGCCAGCTCCAGGGCATGGTCGAGCATGGGCTTGTACTGCACGACCCGCGTCGGCTCGATGCCACACGACGCGGAGACCACGACCACGGGCTGCGCGTCGTCGATCCGGGTGGCCAGCTCGTGAGCGGCGAATCCGCCGAACACCACCGAGTGCACCGCACCGAGGCGCGCGCATGCCAGCATGGCGATCACCGCTTCGGGGATCATCGGCATGTAGAGCACCACGCGGTCACCCTTGCCGACGCCGAGATCACGCAGGGCGCCGGCGAAACATGCTGTCTCATCCCGCAATTCGCGGTAGGTATATGCGCGCTTAGTGCCGGTTACCGGGGAGTCGTAGATCAGCGCGGCTTGACCGGCGCGACCCCCTGTGACGTGCCGGTCAAGCGCGTTGGCGCAGGTGTTCAGCTCGGCGTCGGGAAACCACCGGTAGAACGGCGGGTTGCTGTCATCGAGGATCCGCTGCGGTGCCCGGGTCCACGTCACCGCGCGGGCGGCCTGCGCCCAGAACTCCGCGGGATCGGCGACGCTGGCGTCGAACAGTCTGCGATATGCGCCCATACCGGCTCCTTCCCGTCGTTGGGTGAGAGCACGGTAGCGCGCGGGCGTGGCCCAAGTCTCAGCCCCGGGGGTTTTGTCGCCGAACGCACGCAGTTCTGCGCCAAGCGGCGCGTCAGGCCAGCGCTGCCAGATTCGTGACGGACATGCGGACGTCGGACTCGAGGATCCTGGCTACCAGCCGGCCGACCGGACCGTTGAGCACCCCACCGGAGAAGTCGGCGACCAGGTGAAAGCAAGTGCGATCCCGGGCATCCTTCACCTTCATGGTGATGTAGATCTTGATGCCTGGCCAGCCGGTGCCGGCCAGCTCGATCGAATGGGGCTCGTGGTAGCTGGTGACGCGCCAGTTGATGGTGTTGCGGAAGCCCTTGACCTTGATCAGCGACGACACCTCGGTGCCCTCACCGATCTGCTCGGGCAGTGGACTGCGCCAGCCCCCGAAGATCGTCATCCACTCGTCGAAGCGGCCCAGATCCGAGGCCAGCTTCCAGGCTTGCTGCGGCGTGACATCGGAGGGAACGGATACGTCGACGGTCGCCATGGGCGGCCTATACCCCATCGCGTGCCACCGCTAACGTGCACGAATGTCCGCTGTGGAATTTTCCGAACTCGAAGACGGCATCGCCGGGGTCACGCTGAACCGGCCCGCCCTGCTCAACGCAATCGACGGCGCCCTGCTCGACGGGCTGGACGAGGCGCTCGACGCGTTGAGCTCCTGGCAGTACCGCGTGGCCGTCCTGACCGGCGCCGGCCGCGGGTTCTGCGCGGGCGCCGATCTCAGCGGCACCGGGCAGCCGTGGACCGAACCGGCCGGTGCTCCGTTCAAAACCACCTACGACGCCCAGGTGCGGCTGGCCGATCAGATGACCCGGCTCTACGAGCTGCCTGTCCCGGTGATTGCCGCGGTCAACGGGGTGGCCGTCGGCGGCGGGCTCGCCTACGCGCTGCACTGCGACATCCGGATCGCCTCGGAATCGGCGCGGTTCGGGTCGGTGTTCATCAAGGCGGGCTTCTCCTCGATGGACATGGGGACCAGCTACCTACTGCCGAAGATCGTCGGCGCGGGTGCCGCCCGAGAGCTGATGCTCACCGGACGGATCATCGATGCGGCTGAGGCCTACCGCATCGGCCTGGTGCACGAGGTGGTGCCCGACGACCAGCTCGCCGACGCCGCCCTGGTGATGGCACGAAACATCGCCGCCAACAACGCTTTCGGAGTCTGGCAGACCAAGACCGGCTTGAACGCCGCGCTGGACGCCCCGAGTCTGCGGCACGCCAAGGAGATCGAGAACCGCACGCAGGTGCTGACGGGGTTCACCAACAACCCCCGTGAGGCCGCGATGGCCCACCGCGAGAAGCGCGCGCCGAGGTGGGACCCGCTGTGAGACCTAGGTCTTGGCGATGACGTTCTCGGCGAACCACTCCAGGTTGCGGATCTTGGCGTCCAGTGGCTCGGTGTCCGGGCCTTTGACGTAGGGCACCCGGAATCCGACGATCACGTCGGTGACGCCCTTGTCCTCCAACCGCTTGACGCCGTCGACGGTGAACCCGTCGATCGAGATGACGTGGATCTGGAAGTCTTTGTCGGCGGTGCCCTCCGCTTCGCGGAAGCGCTTGAGCTTGGCCAGCAGCTCGTCGAGGTCTTCGTTGCCGCCGCCGTGCATCCAGCCGTCGTTGCGCGCGGCCCGGCGCAGCGCCGCGTCGGCGTGCCCACCGATCAGAATCGGGATCGGCTCGGTCGGTGCGGGTGTCATCTTGGTCTTGGGGATGTCGAAGAATTCGCCGTGGTACTCGAAGTAGTCACCGCTGGTCAGCCCACGGATGATGTCGATGCACTCGTCCATGCGCTTGCCGCGCTTGGCGAACGGCACACCCATCAACTCGTAGTCCTCGGGCCACGGACTGGTGCCGACGCCTAGGCCCACCCGGTTGCCGATCAGCGCCGCGAGCGACCCGGCCTGCTTGGCCACCAGGGCCGGCGGGCGGATCGGCAGTTTGAGGACGAAGAAGTTGAATTTCAGCGTCGAGGTCACCGCCCCCAGCGCGGCCGTCAGCACGAACGTCTCGATGAACGCCTTTCCGTCGAGAAACTCGCGATTCCCGTCCGGGGTGTAGGGATAGGTCGAGTCGGACTCGAACGGATAGGCGACGCTGTCCGGGATGGTCATCGCGTCATAGCCGGCGGCCTCGGCCGCCTTGGCCAGCGGAATGTAGAACGCCGGATCGGTCATCGCCTCGGCGTAGGTGAATCGCATGCCGCGATAGTAGAACGCGTTCTACCTAGCTGGACGCGGTTCGGCCAGAGCGTTCTCCGGCCTGGTGGCGCACCCCACGCCCGACAGATCGCGCCGACGATTTCCATGCTCGAGGGACTGGCCGCCGATCAGCGCTCGATCTTCGAATCTGGGCGTGACGTATCAGAATCGGTGTGGACCGTGCCGGCTGCCTATTGTTGTCGATGGAGGATCACCCGTGCGCAGACAACCCGGCAGTCTCGAAGACGCCATCATCGCCGTCCTGGGGCGCCACCCCGGGCTCAGCGTCGCCGAGGTGCGCGCTGAGCTCGACGGCGACCTGGCCCACACCACGGTGATGACCGCCCTGGTGCGGCTGGCCGACAAGCAGCTGGTGACCAGGCGCAAGAGTGGCCGGGCCTACGTCTATGCCCTGGCCGCACCCGCCCAGGAACTGCCTGCTCTTCGTTCGGCGATCAGGATGCGCAACGAGCTGCACCGCCGGCGCGAACCGGACCGGGCCGGAGTACTCGCCAGCTTCGTCGCCGCGCTGGACCCCGCCGACGAGGCGGTGCTGCGAAAGCTGCTGACCGACAACGATTCCAGCACGTCATGATGCTGTGGGCGGTGCTGGTCGCGCCCTGGACGGTGGCAGCGCTGTTGACGCTGTGGTTGCCGCGGGTGCAGGGCCTGTTCACCCCGCAGTGGCTGACCCGAGTCCTGGCCGCGACCGGTGTGGCGGTGGCGCTGGCGACGTGGACGTCGGCGCTGGCACTGGCGACCATCGCCGTCGACGCGGGGCCGATTGCAGCGCGCGCCGTCGGTGTCGCCGTGGGCGGTTACCTGGCGTGGACGCTGGTGAGCTGTATTCGGCATGCCGTGTGCGTCGGTCTCAACATGCGAGCTGGCCGGCTGTTTCGCCGCAGCCCCGCCCGCGTGGGTGACGTACTGTACGTCGACTCCGACATACCCGACGCCTTCGCGGTGCCGGGCCGCCGCGGCGTTGTGGTGGTCACCAGCGCCCTGGTATCGGCGCTGGACACCCGCGAACTACGCGCGGTGCTCGCCCACGAGCGGACCCATCTCGCCGGTCGGCATCCGCTGCTCATCCAGGCGGTTGCGCTGGCAGCACAGCTCAATCCACTCCTGACCTCGTGGACCGACGCGGTGCGCTTCGCGGCCGAGCGGGCCGCCGACGAACGCGCCGCGCACGACGACCGGCCCACGGCACTGCGGGCCATCGCACGGGTGGCGTTGCTGTGTTCGGCGGCGTCTCCGGCCGGCTGGCCCGGCATCGGCGGGCAGCCCGGCGAGGTGGTGCGCCGGGTCGATGCGCTGCAAGGGCCGCGGCCCCGGCCGCAGCGGGTGTGGCTGTTGATCGCGACCGCGGCGGTGGTCGCAGCACTCGGCACCAACGTCGTCGTCGCCGCCGACCTGACCCAGGACCGGATAGCCCCGGAAGCCGGGGAGTCGGCCGGTCAGATCTTCGGCTGACTATTCGGCGTCCTAATCGTCGTCGTCGCCGCCAGGCCCGGACGGCACCATCGGAACGTCCGCCCAGGTGGCCTTCGCACCCGAGTCGCCGATGCGGTACACCTGCACGATCGTCGCGACTCCGGCCGCGGCGATGAAGACGGCGACGATTACCGACAGCACCTTCGACACCGACTTGCCGCGTCCCTCGCTGACGTGGATGACGGCAAGCAGCACCGCGGCGACGAGCAGGGCCGCCGAGAAGAAGATCATCGTGTCACCCAGCTCGGTGTGCGTGTGTAACTGCGGTGAGCGCTCGACGCGGTGCTCGAGCCATTCGCCGGCCTCGGTGGTCAGCGGCGTCAGCACGGCAGTGACCAACGAGAGCGCCAGCACCAGCCACACCAGCCGCTGCCGAGCTGCCGGCCACACCGCGCACAGGATCGCGAGAATCGCTGTGAGTGGGGCGAGAACGACGATGAAGTGGACGAACAGCACATGCGCGGGAAGGCCGTTGAAAGTCGACACTTGTACTCCTGCCTGACGGGGAAGCAGCGCTTCGGCTGCGAATACTACATACGATGTAGTAGACATGCCGGTTCACAATGACTGATATGGATTCCGCCACGCCGCGCGAAGCGGACGCGCTCGGCCGGTTCACGCGCTGGGCGCTCCTGGCGGTGACGTTCACCGCCTTGCTGGCCGGCGGCGTCGCCTGGCTGATGGGGGCAGCCACGGTTGCCGACGCCTGCTGGATCGCCGGGACGGTCGCTGCAGTCGTGCCAGCCCTGTGGTGGGTGGTGGCAGCGGTGCGCGGCGGGCGGGTCGGCGTGGATGTCCTCGCGGTGCTGTCCCTCTGCGGGGCGCTGGCGGTGCGGGAGTATCTGGCCGGCGCGCTGATCGGCGTCATGCTCGCGACCGGACAGGCGCTCGACGCGGCCGCGGAACGCCGGGCGACCAAAGACCTTCGGGCCCTGCTGGACCGGGTCCCGCGGACCGCGCGCCGACGCAGGGGTGACGGCGTCGAAGTGGTGGGGGTCGACGACATCGTCGTCGACGACGTCGTGCTGGTCGGCCCTGGGGAGGTGTTGCCCGTCGACGGCGTCGTCCTCTCGGAGTCGGCCGTGCTCGACGACTCGGCACTGACCGGAGAATCGGTGCCCGTCCGCTGCACGCGCGGCGACCAGCTCCGCAGCGGAAGCGTCAACGCCGGGGGCGGACTGGAACTGCGGGCCTCGGCGAGCGCTGCGGACAGCACCTACGCCGGTATCGTCCGGCTGGCCCGGCAGGCGGCCGCCGAATCGGCGCCCGTGGTGCGACTTGCCGACCGCGTCGCGGCGTGGTTCCTGCCCGTTGCGCTCGTCGTTGCCGGCCTTGCCTGGATCTTCAGCGGAACCGCCGAACGTGCGGTCGCCGTGCTGGTGGTCGCGACCCCGTGTCCGCTGCTCTTGGCGGCCCCTGTCGCGATCGTGTCGGGACTGTCCCGGACCTCGCGGATCGGCGTGCTGGTCCGTGGCGGTGGTGCACTCGAAACACTCGGCCGGGCAACCACACTGGTGCTGGACAAGACCGGAACCCTGACCTCCGGGCGGCCCCGCGGCACGGACATTGTGGTGGCGCCGGGTCGCACCGTCGACGAGATCCTGGCCCTGGCCGCATCGGCCGAGCAACTCTCGCCCCACGTGCTCGCCGCCGCTATCGTCCGCGAAGCGCGGGCGCGTGGGCTGCCGCTGACGGTACCGACCTCGACCACCGAGGAGGCCGGTACTGGCGTGTCGGCGGTCGTCGACGGAAAACGGGTCAGCGTCGGCAATCTCACACTCGGCGGTGAGCTGCCGCACTGGGCGGCCGCGGTGGTCTCCAGCGCCTCGCTCGACGGCGCGATGATCGCCTGGGTGCGCATCGACGACGATCTCGCCGGTGCGATCCTGCTGACCGACCCGCCGCGGCCGGACGCTCCCCGCACCCTGCGCCGGCTGCGGGAGGCCGGTATGACGCGGCTGGTGATGCTCACCGGCGACCAGCCCGCTCCCGCCCAACAGATCGGGATCGTGCTGGGTCTCGACGAGGTGGCAGCCCAACAGACCCCCGCCGACAAAGTCGCGCGGGTGCGTGCCGAAAGCGAGCGGGCCGTGACGGCGATGGTCGGCGACGGCGTCAACGACGCGCCCGCCCTGGCCGCCGCCGACGTCGGCATCGCGATGGGTGCCCGCGGGGCGACCGCCAGCTCCGAAGCTGCCGACATCGTGCTCACCGCCGACCGGCTCGACCGCATCGCCGACGCCAAACTCATCGCGCGCCGCTCGCGGCGTATCGCCGTCCAGAGTGCCGTGGTAGGGATGAGCCTGTCGCTGGTCGCCATGGGATTCGCGGCGTTCGGCTGGTTGCCGCCCGCCGCGGGTGCACTACTGCAGGAAGGCATCGATCTGGCGGTGATCCTCAACGCCCTGCGCGCACTCGGCGGCGACCGCGGCGGGCCGCCGCCGCTGAGCCGAGACGGCGAAGCGCTGGTCGCGCGGTTCTCCGCCGAGCACGATCAGATGCGCGACGACCTTGCGGTCCTACGCGATGCCGCACACCAGATCGCCTCGGGATCGCTCGACGGTGCGCTGTTGTCGCTACGCGCGGCCGACGCGTTCCTCCAGGACACTCTGCTGCCGCACGAGGAGGCCGAAGACAGTGCGCTGTATCCGGCGCTGGCCCGGCCGCTGGGTAGCGGCGAAGCCACCGCGACCATGAGCCGGATGCACGCCGAGATCCACCGACTGGCCCAGCGATTGCACACTCATCGGGAACTGGCCGACGCCGCCGGCGCGGTGCGACCCGAACAGAGCGACGACCTGCTGGCCTGCCTCTACGGCCTGTATGCCCTGTTGCGTCTGCACTTCGTGCAGGAGGAGGAGAACTTCTTCGTGCTCGCGCCGGCTTTTCTCGACGGCACGGACCAGACGTGAGGTCCTGGCTGACCCGAAACGTCCGGGTGCTCTCGGCGGTGTCGTTCCTGCAGGACGCCGCCAGCGAGCTGCTCTATCCGCTGCTGCCGATCTACCTCACGGCCGTACTCGGCGCGCCGCCGTCGGTGGTGGGCGCCATCGAGGGTGCTGCGGAGGGCGCCGCCTCGCTGACCAAGCTCGTGGCCGGGCCACTCGGTGACCGGTTCACCAAACGTCCGCTGATCGCCACCGGCTACGGCATGGCCGCGCTGGGCAAGATCATCATCGCCGTCGCGGGCGCATGGTCCGGGGTGCTCGCCGGCCGGGTCGTCGACCGCCTCGGCAAGGGCATCCGCGGCGCACCCCGCGACGCGCTGCTGGTCGAGGGAATCGATGCGTCCGCGCGCGGCAAGGTGTTCGGTTTCCACCGGGCGATGGACACCCTGGGGGCGGTGGTCGGTCCGCTGCTCGGGCTCGTCGGCTATGAACTGCTGGACCATCGGATCCCGCCGCTGCTTTACATCGCGATCATCCCCGCGGTGCTGTCCGTGCTGCTGGTCGTGTTGGTGCGCGAACGCCCCAAGACCGGCCCCCGGCCCGAACGCCAACCGGTGTTCCGCGGGCTGCGGGAACTGCCACGACGCTACTGGCGGGTGACCGCGCTGCTGGTCGCCTTCGGTGTCGTCAACTTCCCCGATGCGCTGTTGTTGTTGCGGCTCAACGAGATCGGCTTCAGCGTCGTCGGGGTGATCCTGGCCTACGTCGGCTACAACCTGGTGTACGCGCTCGGCAGCTTCCCGGCCGGGGTGCTGGCCGACCGACTGCCCCGCTCGGCCGTGTTCGGCATCGGGCTGGTGTTCTTCGCTGTCGGCTACATCGGACTGGGCCTGACCACCGACACTGTCACCGCGTGGCTGCTGCTGGCGGCCTACGGATTGTTCACCGCATGCACCGACGGAGTCGGTAAGGCGTGGATCTCCTCGCTCGCGGGCACCGACCACCAGGCCGGCGCCCAAGGCGTGTTCCAGGGTGCCACCGGGATCGCGGTTCTGGTCGCCGGCGTGTGGGCGGGACTGCTGTGGGGCGCCGACGGCCACCTGCCGCTGCTGATCTCCGGTGCGGCGGGCGCCTTCTTCGCGGTGGTGCTCCTGGTTCCATTGGCCATTCGGCGACCTCGATAGGCTCACCGGCATGCGCGCCATCCACGTCATCGGCATCGGAGCCGGCGATCCCGATTACGTCACGGCCCAAGCGGTTCGCGCGCTCAACGACACCGATGTGTTCTTCGCGATGGACAAGGGCGAAGCCAAGAGCGACCTCGTCGCGCTGCGACGGCAGATCTGCCGGCAGTTCATCGCCGAGCCCGGTTACCGGTTCGTCGAACTGCCGGACCCGAAACGCGCCGCCGACGGCGACTACGGCCAGGCTGTCGCCGAGTGGCACACCGCCCGCGCTCGGCTGTGGGCCCAGGCCATCGAAACCGAACTGGGCCCGGACGGTGTCGGCGCCTTCCTGGCGTGGGGAGATCCCTCGCTGTACGACAGCACACTGCGCATCCTCGACCAGGTGACCGAGCATGTCGAGTTCACCTTCGACGTCATCCCCGGCGTCACCGCGGTGCAGGCGCTGACCGCACGACACCGCATCCCGCTCAACGACGTCGGCGAGCCGGTCCTCATCACCACCGGACGTCAACTGCGGGCCAGCGGCGTGACAGGGACGGCGGTGGTCATGCTCGACGGCGACTGCTCGTTCCTGGGTTGCCCGCCGCAGACCCGGATCTGGTGGGGTGCCTACCTCGGAACGCCCGACGAGCTGCTGATGTCGGGCACTGTCGGTGAGGTCGGCGAGCGGATCGCGCAGCTGCGGGCCGACGCTCGCGCGCGCCACGGCTGGATTATGGACACTTACCTGCTGCGGGAGTAGTAGTCGGCTACCGTCGTGCGGGTGGGTGAAACACTACGCAGCACAACCAGAGTTGCCGGATTCGACGATCCCGAGCTCGACTTCCAGTTGCTCCGCCAACTCGGCTCTGCCGTCTACGGTGGCGCGTCGGTGGGGGAGTGCCTGGCGGTGGCGGCGCAGATTCGCGATGGTGGCGCCCGGCTGTGGAGTGCGGCGTTCGCCGACCTAGCCGAACGTCAGCGTGCCGACGCCGACGCGCGCGCGGCAGCCGGCCACCTCGTCAGCGCGCGTGACCGTTACCTGCACGCGGCCAACAGTTTTCGCAGCGCCGAGTACTTCGCGCCGTTCGGAACGGAGGTCCATGTGCAGCTCGGCCTGGCCAGCCGGGCCGCCTTCCTGGCAGCGATGGAGCGCGACGATATCGAGATGGAGCAGTTGTGGCTGACCTGGCACGGTCAGCGACTGCCCGGCTACTGGTTCGGCACACCGAACGCGCGTGGAACTCTGCTCGCGACAAGCGGATTCGACGGCACACTGGAGGAGACCTACTTCCAGGTGGGCGTGGCGGCCCGGCAGCGCGGCTGGAACGTGATGCTGATCTGCGGGCCCGGCCAGATGGACACCACCCGAACCGAAGCCGACACCCACTTCGTCGGTGACACCGAGACCTGGGTGTCGCCCTGGATCGACCTGGCGCTCGACCGACCCGGCGTCGACCCGCGCAGGCTGGCCCTGCTCGGCATCAGCTTCGGTGGCTACTTCGCGTCGCGCGCCGCGGCGCACGACACCAGAGTGGCTGCGCTGGTGGCTAATTCACCGGTCATCGATCTGCGCGCCTACATGGTGGCGTTCGTCGCCGGCCTCGGCGGCGACCCCGAAGAGGTGCTGACAGCGGAGGACGATTTCAGCGCGGCCGACATCGACGAGATTCCCGACGAGGAGATGCCACCCACGATCAAGGAGATGTCGCGCTCGCTGATCCGCCGTTTCGGCCAGGACACCTTTCTGGCAACATTCGCCTATCTGCGGGAGTTCACCGTCGACCCGGTGCAGATCCGCTGCCCGGCGCTGGCGCTCGTCGGCACCGGCGAAGGCAGCGAACCGATCCGCCAATACCAGGAGTTCTGTCGTCGCGCCGGCGGACCCGTCACCGGCCGGACCTTCACCGGCGAGGAGGGCGCGGACACCCACTGTCAGCTGGCCAACCTCACCCTGTCCAACGCGGTGATCTTCGACTGGCTCGACCAGATGCTCGCGTCACCGTCCTGACCGCCGTCCGGTCTGGGAGGATCAAGGCATGGGACCCTTCCTCCTTCGTGCCGCGGTGACCGGACTGGCACTCTGGGTCGTCACCCTGCTCGTGCCCGGCATCAGCTTCGTCGGGGGCCAGACAGGTCTGCAGCGGGCCGGCATCGTCCTGGTGGTCGCCGTCATCTTCGGAGTGGTGAACGCGATCATCAAACCGATCGTGCAGTTCCTCGCCCTGCCGCTGTACATCCTGACGCTCGGGCTGATCCACATCGTCATCAATGCGCTGATGCTGTGGATTACGGCGGGTATCACCGAGCGCACCACGCACTGGGGATTGCAGATCGACAATTTCTGGTGGACCGCGGTGTGGGCCGCCATCGTCCTGTCAATCGTCAGCTGGGTGCTGTCATTGGCATTTCGCAGTGCCGACCGGGTATGACGCTGCGCGGCTAGCCTGAGGACATGCCTGAACTGCCCGAAGTCGAGGCCCTCGCCGACCACCTGCGCCGGCACGCCGTCGGGAAAACCGTCGAGCGGGTCGACATCGGCGCACTCTCGGCACTCAAGACCTTCGACCCGCCGACGTCGGCCCTGCACGGAGTGACCGTCAACGGCGCGCACCGCTGGGCCAAATATCTCGGACTCCAGGTGGGAGACCTGTACCTGATCACCCATCTGTCGCGCGCCGGCTGGCTGCGGTGGTCGGACAAACTCGCCCCCGCCCCACTCAAACCCGGCAAGGGGCCCATTGCCTTGCGCGTGCACCTCGGCGGTGGCGAAGGTTTCGACCTGACCGAGGCCGGCACCCAGAAGCGGCTGGCGGTGTGGATCGTCGACGACCCCGCCAAGGTGCCCGGCATCGCCACCCTCGGACCCGACGCACTGGAGATCACCCCCGGGCAACTGGCGCACATCCTCGCACCGCACAGCGGACGCATCAAGACGGTGATCACCGACCAGAAGGTCATCGCCGGCATCGGCAACGCCTACAGCGACGAGATCCTGCATGTGGCGAAACTCTCGCCGTTCGCGACCGCCAACAAGCTCACCGCCGCACAGCTGGACGCCCTGCACGACGCGATGGTCTCGGTGCTCTCCGACGCGGTGCAACGCTCGGTGGGTCAGCAAGCCGCGACGCTGAAGGGGGAGAAGCGATCCGGGCTGCGCGTACACGCCCGCACCGGACTGCCGTGCCCGGTCTGCGGGGACACGGTGCGCGAGGTGTCCTTCGTCGACAAGTCGTTCCAGTACTGCCCCACCTGCCAGACCGGCGGCAAGGTACTGGCCGACCGGCGCATGTCGAAGCTGCTGAAGTAGCCGTCCGGCCTGGCGTTAAGCTGCCCGGATGACCCGGCAGAAGATCCTCATCACCGGTGCGAGTTCCGGACTCGGGGCGGGTATGGCCCGCGCGTTCGCCGCCAAGGGCCGCGACCTGGCGCTGTGCGCGCGCCGGGGGGACCGCCTCGATGAGCTCAAGGCCGAACTCACGCAGCGCTATCCGCACATCACCGTCGCCGTCGCGGTCCTCGACGTCACCGATCACGAGCAGGTGCCCAAGGTGTTCGCCGCGCTGGCCGACGAACTCGGCGGCCTCGACCGGGTGATCGTCAACGCCGGAATCGGCAAGGGAGCGCCACTCGGGTCGGGCAAGCTGTGGGCCAACAAGGCCACCATCGACACCAACCTCGTCGCCGCGCTGGTGCAGACCGAGACGGCGCTGGAGATGTTCAAAGCGGCCGGCTCCGGGCATCTGGTGCTGATCTCCAGCGTGCTCGGCAACAAGGGCGTCCCCGGCGTCAAGGTCGCCTACGCGGCCAGCAAGGCTGGTGTCTCGTCGCTAGGCGCATCATTGCGGGGCGAATACTCCTCGGGCCCAATCAAAGTCACCGTCATCGAGCCCGGCTACATCGAGTCGGAGATGACCGCGAAGTCGAACAGCACCATGCTGATGGTCGACAACGAGACCGGTGTCCGCCAGATCGTCGACGCTATCGAACGCGAGAAGGGTCGGGCCATCGTCCCGGGGTGGCCGTGGATCCCGCTGGTGGCCTTGCTCAAGGTGCTGCCGCCGCGGTTTACCAAGCCGTTCGCCTAGCGAACCCGGCTCGGTTGTTGGCCGGGCCTCGCTTCGCCTGGCGGCTCAGCGAACCCGGCTCGGTTGTTGGCCGGGCCTCGCTTCGCCTGGCGGCTCAGCGAACCCGGCTCGGTTGTTGGCCGGGCCTCGCTTCGCCTGGCGGCTCAGCGAACCCGGCTCGGTTGTTGGCCGGGCCTCGCTTCGCCTGGCGGCTCAGCGAACCCGGCCGCGTGCCTGCCGGTAGCGGCGCACCAGCTCGTCGGTCGAGCTGTCGGTCTGCTCCGGCGGCGAGCCGTCGCTCGTGATCACCCCGAGCAGCGCCTTGGCCTGGGTCTTGCCCAGCTCCACACCCCACTGGTCGAACGAGTCGATACCCCAGATCACGCCCTCGGTGAACACCTGATGTTCATAGAGCGCGATCAGCTGACCCACCACCGACGGGGTCAGCCGGTTCGCGAGGATCGACGTGGACGGCCGGTTGCCCGGCATCACCTTATGCGGCACCACATCAGCGGGGGTGCCCTCGGCCGCGATCTCCTCGGCCGTCTTGCCGAACGCCAGCACCTGGGTCTGGGCGAAGAAGTTACTCATCAACAGGTCGTGCATGCTGCCGGTTCCGTCGGCCGTCGGCAGGTCGTCGGTGGGCTCGGAAAACCCGATGAAGTCCGCCGGCACCAGCCGGGTGCCCTGATGCAGCAACTGATAGAAGGCGTGCTGGCCGTTGGTTCCCGGCTCGCCCCAGAAGATCTCGCCCGTCGGGGTTGTTACAGCGGTCCCGTCGGCCTTCACCGACTTTCCGTTCGACTCCATCGTCAGCTGCTGCAGATACGCCGCGAAGCGGGACAGATCGTTGGAATACGGCAGCACCGCGCGGGTCTCGGCGCCGAAGAAGTCGGAGTACCACAGCCCGATGAGGCCGAGCAGAGCCGGCGCGTTGGATTCCAGCGGTGCGGTCGCGAAGTGGCGGTCGACGATGTGGAAGCCGGACAGGAAGTCGGCGAACGCCTCCTTGCCGATCACCGCCATCACCGACAGGCCGATCGCCGAGTCCACCGAGTAGCGGCCGCCGACCCAGTCCCAGAACCCGAACATGTTGGCCGTGTCGATCCCGAAGCCGTCGACCAGCTTGGCGTTGGTCGACACCGCGACGAAATGCTTCGCCACCGCGGCATCACCGAGGGCGTCAGTCAGCCAGCGGCGCGCGGCGGTGGCGTTGGTCAGTGTCTCCAACGTCGAGAACGTCTTGGAAGCGATGATGAAAAGCGTTGTGGCCGGATCGAGTCCGTCGAGCTTGGCTACCAGGTCGGCTGGGTCGACGTTGGAGACGAACCGCGCCGAGATGCCGGCGTCGGCGTAGTGGCGCAGCGCCTGGTACACCATCACCGGGCCCAGATCCGAGCCGCCGATGCCGATGTTCACCACGGTTGTGATCCGTTCGCCGGTGGCGCCGGTCCACTCGCCGCTGCGCAGCTTGTCGGTGAAGGAGCCCATCGCGTCGAGCACCTCGTGCACGTCGGCGACGACGTCCTGACCGTCGACCTCCAGCTCGGCGTCACGCGGCAGCCGCAGGGCGGTGTGCAGCACGGCGCGGTTCTCGGAGGTGTTGATGTGTTCCCCGGACAGCATGGCGTCGCGGCGCTCCTCAAGGTGCGCGGCGCGGGCCAGATCCACCAGAAGGCCCAGCGTCTCGCGGGTCACCCGGTGCTTGCTGTAGTCGATGTAGAGGTCGCCGACGGTCAGGGTGAGTTCGCTGCCGCGGGCGGGATCCTCGGCGAAGAGTTCGCGGAGCTGTTTCCCGGCGATCTGGTCATGGTGGCGACGCAGTGCGTTCCATTCCGGCGTGGCGGAAATGTCTCCAGTCATTCCGTCGACCCTAGTGTGACGAGATGTCCAAAGGTGTACATGATGGAGGCATGAGCACCCCAGACATTGAACGGCTGTTGTCGTCGGTTCCGACCGGACTGTGGATCGGTGGTGAGGAGCGGGCCGGCTCATCGACGTTCGAGGTCTACGACCCGTCGAACGACACCGTCATCACCACGGTGGCCGACGCGACCGCTGCCGACGCCGTCGCCGCACTCGACGCCGCGTGCGCAGTGCAGGCCAGCTGGGCCGCCACCCCGGCCCGCGAGCGCGGGGAGATCCTGCGCTCGGTGTTCGAGACCATCATCGCCAAGGCCGACGACCTCGCGACGCTGATGACACTGGAGATGGGCAAGGTCGTCGCGGAAAGCATGGGCGAGGTGAAGTACGGCGCCGAGTTCTTCCGCTGGTTCGCCGAGGAGGCGGTGCGCATCGGCGGCCGCTACACGCCCTCGCCGGCCGGCACGGGCCGCATCATCGTCACCAAGCAGCCCGTCGGCCCCTGCTACGCCATCACCCCGTGGAACTTCCCCCTGGCGATGGGCACCCGCAAGATCGGGCCCGCATTCGCCGCCGGCTGCACCATGATCGTCAAGCCGGCCCAGGAGACGCCGCTGACCATGCTGCTGCTGGCCAAGCTGATGGACGAGGCTGGCCTGCCCAAGGGTGTGCTCTCGGTGCTGCCGACCAGCCATCCCGGCGACGTCACCAAGGCGCTGATCGACGACGGCCGGCTGCGCAAGCTCACCTTCACCGGCTCGACCGGAGTCGGCAAGGCCCTGGTCGCCCAGTCCGCCGACAAGCTGCTGCGCACCTCGATGGAACTCGGCGGCAATGCGCCGTTCGTCGTCTTCGACGACGCCGACGTCGACGCCGCGGTGGAAGGCGCGATGCTGGCCAAGATGCGCAACGGCGGCGAGGCCTGCACCGCAGCGAATCGCCTGCACGTCGCCAACGCCGTCATCGAGGAGTTCACCGACAAGTTCGTCAAGCGCATGGGCGAGGTCAATCTGGGTAACGGCCTGGACCCCTCGGCCAAGCTCGGCCCGCTGGTCAACACCAAGCAGCTGGCCAAGGTCCAGGAACTCGTCGACGACGCCGTGAATAAGGGAGCGAAGGTCGCTTTGGGCGGTCAGGCTCCCGGTGGGCCGGGCAACTTCTACCCGGCCACGGTGCTCACCGACGTCCCGCCGAACGCCCGGATCCTCACCGAAGAGGTCTTCGGGCCGGTCGCCCCGATCATCGGCTTCGACACCGAGGAAGAGGGCGTGGCCGCGGCCAACAACACCGAATACGGTCTCGCGTCCTACATCTACACCGAGTCCCTCGACCGGGCGCTGCGGGTGGCCGAGGCGATCGAGTCCGGCATGGTGGGCGTGAACCGCGGGGTGATCTCCGACCCGGCAGCCCCGTTCGGTGGGGTGAAGGAGTCCGGATTCGGGCGTGAAGGCGGCTACGAGGGCATCGAGGAGTACCTCGACACCAAGTACATCGCGCTGACCAACTGACGCTAGCTGTGGCCTACCCCATGCTTGCAATTGCAAGCATGGGGTATCTAGTCGGCTATGAACGTCGCGAGTCGCACTCAACGCAGGGGAATGCCCGAACTGGTGGTCGCTCAGCTCGCCGGAGCGGTGGGCGGCCTCATGCTCGCCCTCGACCAGCTCCTCCCGCACCCTCCGCAGCGCTACAAGATCGTCGACAAAAATCTGACCCGCTGCTGATCGCACCCGCGCGCCCACCGGGCTTCGCGCCGGTCTGCCCCTAAACTCACAGACCGGACTGGAGGGAGCGAGGTGACCGCGGCTCCGGTGCGTTTGTCTGCACGACGCCGGTGGGTCGATGCCGTGCCCAGCGCGGCGACTCACGGCCCGGCGCGTCGTCGTGACCCTGGTCGTGGCGCTGGAATCCCTGCCCTCAACGGCATCCGCGGCGTGGCCGTCGCGTTGGTGTTGGTCGGTCACGGTGGCATCCCCGGTCTCGGCGGCGGATTCATCGGCGTCGACATCTTCTTCGTGCTCAGCGGATTCCTGATCACCTCGCTGCTGCTCGAGGAGTTGACCCGCGTCGGCCGAATCAACCTGGGAGCGTTCTGGATTCGGCGGGCCAGGCGGCTGTTGCCGGCCGCCCTGCTTCTGGGGCTGGCTGTGGTGGCCATCCGGCCGTTGTTCGCACCGGACTCGGTGAGCACGCTGCGCGCCGACGCCGTGGCGGCGTTCCTGTGGGTGTCGAACTGGGCCTTCGTCGCGCACAAGACCGACTACTTCAGTCAGGGCGCCGCCCCCTCACCGCTGCAACACACCTGGTCACTCGGCGTCGAGGAACAGTTCTACCTGGTGTGGCCGGTGCTGATCGTGTCCGTCGTGCTGCTGCTCGTCCTGATCGCGCGGCGCCGGCACACCGGGGTGAGCGTTCGGGCGGTACGGCTGGCCGTCATCTCGGTGGCCGGGGTCGCGGCAGTCGCGTCAGCCGCGGCCGCGGTCGTGATGTCCTCGGACGATGCACTGACCCGGGTGTACTTCGGTACCGACACCCGCGCGCAGGCGCTGCTGATCGGTGCCGCGACGGCGGCACTGTTCGTGCGGGACTGGCCGGCGGCGATGGCCGGCTGGTCGTTGATCCGGTCCCGCTGGGGCCGCTGGCTGGTGCGCATCCTGCCGGTGGCTGGGGTGGCGGTGCTGGCCGCGGCAACCCACTTCGTCACCGGCAGCGCCGTCGAATTCCGCCACGGTCTGCTCACTGTCGTCGCGCTCGCCGCCGCCGCGGTGATCACGTCGGTGGCGCTGGACCCGAGTGGTCCGGTGGCCCGCGTGTTCGCAGCACCGCCGCTGGTGTGGCTCGGATTGATCTCCTACGGCGTCTACCTCTGGCACTGGCCGATCTTCCTGCTGCTCAACGGTGAGCGCACCGGATGGGCGGGTTATCCGCTGTTCGCGGCCCGGTGTGCGGCCACGCTCGCGGTCGCAGGGCTGTCCTGGTGGTTGATCGAGCAGCCGGTGCGTCGCTGGCAACCGGTGCACGTACCACCGTTGCGGCTGGCCGGCGCGACGGTCGCCACTGCCGTCATCGTGACGATGCTCGCCGTGCCGGTGGGTTCGCGGCTCGACGCAGAGCCCGGCCCGGACGTCTCCCAGGCCGCGATGACATCCCCGGTCGAACAGGTCAGGATGGCGGCGCCGGTCCAGCGCGGGCCGCGCCAGCACACCGTGGCCGTGTTCGGCGACTCGGTGGCCTGGACGATGATGCGCTACCTGCCGCCGACACCGGGCATGACGTTTCTGGACCGCACCACGATCGGCTGCGGGCTGGCCCGCGGCGGTCCGTACCGCTACAGCGGGAAGGTCCTCGAACAGAAGCACGAGTGCGACGACTGGCCGCAGCGCTGGTCGCTGCGGATCGCCCACGACCGGCCCGACGTGGTGCTGCTCGTCGTCGGCCGCTGGGAGGTGGTCGACCGCAAGTGGCGGGGGGAGTGGAGCCACATCGGGCAGTCCGACTACGACGACTACCTCACCGGCGAACTACGGCGGGCGCTGAAGATCCTGACGTCCACGGGTGCGCGAGTGGTGGTCACCACCGAGCCGTTCAACCGGCACGGCGAACAGGCGAACGGCAACCTGTATCCGGAGGATCAGCCGAGCCGGGTCAAACGCTGGAACACCATGCTGCGCAACGTCGTCGGCGACCGACCGGATGTGACGGTGCTCGACCTGAACAAGAAGCTCGGGCCGGGCGGCGTCTACACCGACAAGATCAACGGGGTACGGGTACGCAGCGACGGCGTGCACCCGACCAAGGACGCGGTCACCTGGCTGGCGCCGTGGCTCGTCGACGCCGTGCGCTGAGCCGACAGCGCCTGGCGAGCAGACACAAACTCACCGCAACAGCGGGCGTTGAGCGCGATTCTGCGTCTGCTCGCGGCGAGAAACGGCTCAGTGCCCGAGCCTGCCGCGGCCCATCCGCAGCAGCAGCATCGCCAAGTCCTTGCCGTCCTGGCCGAGCTGGCCGTAACGCTCGATGACCTTCATCTCGCGGCTATGCACCAGTCGGGTGCCGCCGGAGGCCATCCGCGCCTTACCGATCGCCTGGGAGACCTCGGTGCGGCGCTTGACCGCGGCCAGGATCTCGGCGTCGAGCCGGTCGATCTCCTTGCGCAGTGCGTCGATGTCGGGTTCGGCTTCTGGGACCATTTCCAAAGTCATCGCTTCGTTCTCCTCGTGTGTGGGTCTGGTCTCATTCGATTCCGGGCCTCACACAAGAGACGAGCCCCGGATCCGGATGCGGACCGCGGGGCTCTCGGGTTGAGCAGCTAGACACCCACGGGCACCGCGGACCGGTACCCGTAGAAAAATCGACGCTGCGGAGAAAGCACGTATAGAGTCTGCCACCTCGAAGCCCGGCTTCGCAAAAAACTGTCGCCGTGCAGCGGTAAGTTGGGTCGGACATGAGTGTGCACGTAACGGACTTCCAGCCCCCAGCCCAAGCAGCCGAACTCCTCGACGGTCTCAACCCGCAGCAGCGCCAGTCGGTGCTACACGAGGGGTCCCCGCTGCTGATCGTGGCCGGCGCCGGTTCGGGTAAGACCGCGGTGCTGACTCGCCGCATCGCCTACCTGCTGGCGGCCCGGGACGTCGGGCCGGGCCAGGTGCTGGCCATCACGTTCACCAACAAGGCCGCCGCCGAGATGCGCGAGCGGGTCGTCTCGCTGGTCGGTCCCCGGGCCCGCAATATGTGGATTTCCACCTTCCACTCTTCGTGCGTGCGGATCCTGCGTAACCAGGCCTCCCTGCTGCCCGGGCTGAACTCCAACTTCTCGATCTACGACGCCGACGACTCACGCCGGCTGCTGCTGATGATCGGCAAGGACATGGGCCTGGACCTCAAGCGGTATTCGCCGCGGCTGCTGGCCAATGCCATCTCCAACCTCAAGAACGAACTGATCAGCCCCGAGGACGCACTCGCCGCGCTGGAGCCCGCCGCCGACGAACTGGCCCGAACGGTCGCCAGCGTCTACGGCGAATACCAGCGCCGGCTGCGTGGTGCCAATGCTCTGGATTTCGACGACCTCATCGGCGAGACGGTCGCGGTGCTGCAGAACTACCCGCAGATCGCCCAGTACTACCGCAGGCGCTTTCGGCACGTCCTGGTCGACGAGTACCAGGACACCAACCACGCCCAGTACGTGCTGGTGCGTGAACTCGTCGGCGCCGCCGCCCCCGACACCGACACCGTGCCGCCCAGCGAGCTGTGCGTCGTCGGCGACGCCGACCAGTCGATCTATGCCTTCCGTGGTGCGACGATCCGCAACATCGAGGACTTCGAACGCGACTTCCCCAACGCCACCACGATCCTGCTCGAGCAGAACTACCGCTCCACCCAGAACATCCTGTCGGCGGCGAATTCGGTGATCTCCCGCAACGCCAACCGGAGGGACAAGCGGCTGTGGACCGATGCGGGCGAGGGTGAACTGATCGTCGGCTACGTGGCCGACAACGAGCACGACGAGGCACGGTTCGTCGCGAGCGAGATCGACGCGCTCGCCGATCGCGGTGGGTTCTCCTACAACGACTTCGCGGTGTTCTACCGGACCAACAACTCGTCGCGCTCGCTGGAAGAGGTGTTCATCCGGGCCGGCATCCCCTACAAGGTCGTCGGTGGCGTTCGGTTCTACGAGCGCAAGGAGATTCGCGACATCGTTGCCTACCTGCGGGTGTTGGACAACCCCGGTGATGCGGTGAGCCTGCGGCGCATCCTGAACACTCCCCGCCGGGGCATCGGGGATCGCGCCGAGGCGTGCGTGGCGGTGTACGCCGAGAACACCGGCTCCAATTTCGCCGACGCGCTGGCCGCCGCGGCAGCCGGCAAGGTGCCGATGCTGAACACGCGCTCGGAGAAGGCGATCGCCAGTTTCGTCAACCTGCTCGACGACTTGCGCGGCAAGCTCGACGACGAGCTCGGCGACCTCGTCGAGGCGGTGCTCGACCGCACCGGCTACCGCCGCGAACTGGAGTCCTCCGGCGATCCGCAGGACCTGGCGCGACTGGACAACCTGAACGAATTGGTCAGCGTCGCACACGAATTCAGCATCGATCGCGCGAACGCCGCCGCCCTGGCCGATGAGGACGAAGGCGCCGACAGCGACGACGAGGATGTCCCGCAGACCGGGATCCTCGCCGAATTCCTGGAGCGGGTGTCACTGGTTGCCGACTCCGACGACCTTCCCGAGCACGATCACGGCGTGGTCACGATGATGACCCTGCACACCGCCAAGGGACTGGAGTTCCCGGTGGTCTTCGTGACCGGTTGGGAGGACGGAATGTTCCCGCACATGCGGGCGCTGGGCGACCCGGGGGAGCTTTCCGAAGAACGCCGGCTGGCTTACGTCGGCATCACCCGCGCCCGCCAGCGGCTCTATCTCACCAGGGCGAAGGTCCGTTCCTCGTGGGGCCAGCCGATGCTCAACCCCGAATCACGGTTCCTGCGTGAGATTCCCGAGCACCTCCTGGACTGGCGCCGCACCGATCCGGCCCCGTCGTTCAGTGCACCGGGCCGGTACTCGCCGGGTGGGGGCGGCTTCTCAGCCGGCGGCGGGGTGGGTGGCACCGGCCGACCGTCGCCGAACCGGGCGTCCGGCGGGAGCAAGCGGCCGCCGATCACACTGGTACCCGGGGACCGGGTCAACCACGACAAGTACGGTCTGGGCCGCGTCGAGGAAGTCTCCGGCGCTGGCGAATCGGCCATGTCGCTGATCGACTTCGGCAGCGCTGGCCGGGTCAAGCTGATGCACAACCACGCGCCGATCCAGAAGCTCTAGCCTCAGCGCAGCCGGCACCAGCGGAGTGTCGACGGGTGGAACGCCAGCGCCAGACTGGCCAGCGGCAGCACCGGGATCAGGTACACCGGCCAGGGAGTGCGTGCCCCGGCGACGAAAACACTGCCGAACGTGAGCAGCGCGACGACGGCGCCGAACGCGAGTAGATAGCGGCCCACCGACCGACGAAGCAGCAGCAGGATCACTCCCGACACCGTCGTGACGCCGAACAGCACCGTCAGGAAACCGACTGCGAGACAGAACAATCGGTCGGTACGCCACCAGCCGGTGACCAGGTCGGTGGCCACCACCGCGGTCGCCCATCCGCCGATGATGCTCACGGCGCTGGCCGCGATCGCGGTGCCTCCGGTGCCGATGTCGACGATGGCGGGACGGGCCGGAACGGCAACCGGTGCGGCGCGGCGGATCAGCCCGGTGGGGACGTCGTCGGCGGGCGGGCGCGGCATGTTGGTGGTCTGCGCCTCGGCCGCCTGCGGTACCGGGCCGGTCGGGGCGCGACGGATGATGCTGGTGCGGGGCTCTTCGGACCTGGGAATGGGGCCGGACGGCTGGCGCCGGATGATGCGGGTCTGCGGGTCGTGCGGTTCTGACACCGGGTCAGCCGACGTACGGCCCTACGGCCAGGCCGCGCTTGGCCAGCCACGGCACCGGATCGGTGCGGTTGGTGCCGCCCAGCAGGACTTCGAAGTGCAGGTGCGGACCGGTGGAGTTACCGCGGTTGCCGACGGTGGCGATCTGATCGCCGGCGAAGACCCGCTGACCGATCTGGACCAGCCAGGTGTTGACGTGGCCGTACAGCGTGACCGTGCCGTCCGAGTGCCGGATCTTGACCCAGGCGCCGTACCCGGCTGTCGGGCCGGCGTCGACGACGACACCGTCGGAGGCGGCGACGATCGGCGTGCCGATCGGGGCGGCGAGGTCGATCCCGGCGTGCAGCGCGCCCCACCGGTAACCGAAGCCGGAGGTGAAGACCCCCTTGGTGGGCATGACGAACAAGGGGCGCGCAAGGCGGGCTTCGCGCTCGGCCCGTTCCTGGGCGTAGGCCACGCCGTTGGCGAGTTCTTCGCCGTGGACGGCAGCGTCGGCGATGGGCTTGACCGCGACGAGCTGCATGCCGCGCGGCGTGGTGAAGGTGCCGTCCATCGGGGTCATGTCGGCGGCCAGCACGGTCTGCGTGGTGGCCTCGGTGGCAGGCTTGACGGCCGTGTAGGCGGCCGCAGCGGCGGCCCCGGCTGCCATGGCGGCGATCATCACGCGGCCCTTGACGGCGCCGGTCGGCTGCCTGCGGTGCTGCGGGGTCCGGGGCAGCACATCGGTGTTCTCGGTGTTGCTGTAGCGCGGTATTTCGGCGCGGCGGGTGTCGCGGCGGGCATCGGGGGTGGCGAACTCGGCGGGAACCACCAATCGCAGCGGCTTCAGGTCGTCGACGTCGTGCATGTCGTCGAGCTCGGGGCAGTGCACGACCCGGGACTCGGTGTCGAAGGCGGTGTGCTCGCGGAGATCGATGTCGCAGAGATCGCCGAATTCGTTGAACGGGATGATGTCGGTGACGTCGACTCGGTCGGGATCGGCGGCCCGGCTCGATGGCGCTGGGCGGTCGTAGGACCCGGTCTTGGCACGCGAGGCCGGGTTGTCTCCGAACAGAGATCCTGCCGACCGATGCTGCGTCAAAACTCTAATGTCCCTCTAGTCGTGACCAAAGCGTTATCTCAGACCACGAAGACGGTAACGAAGATGCGCGGGGGGTGGCAACCCATGCGGTTATTCCACGGTGGATTGTGAGTTGAATCACTTGCACCGCACGGTGAGATGTGCCACATGAGTGGTGGGCGAGGAGGGCGGCTCCGGACCCTCTCGATACAGTTCCCCCGGAGCGACTTCCTCAACCAACTCATCAAAAAGCAGTCAGCGCCGACCAGACAGTGAGCCCATGGATCTATTCGAATATCAGGCGAAGGAATTGTTCGCCAAGCACAACGTTCCCACCACCCCGGGCCGGGTCACCGACTCCCCAGCGGACGCGAAGGCCATCGCCGAGGAGATCGGTAAGCCCGTGATGGTCAAGGCCCAGGTCAAGGCCGGTGGCCGCGGCAAGGCGGGGGGCGTGAAGTACGCCGCCACCCCCGATGACGCGTTCACCCACGCCCAGAACATCCTCGGGCTGGATATCAAGGGACACATCGTCAAGAAGTTGCTGGTGGCCGAGGCCAGCGACATCGCCGAGGAGTACTACATCTCCTTCCTGCTCGATCGTTCCAACCGCACCTACCTGGCCATGTGCTCGGTCGAGGGCGGCATGGAGATCGAGGAGGTCGCCGCGACCAAGCCCGAGCGGCTGGCCAAGGTGCCCGTCGACGCCGTCAAGGGGGTCGACCTGGCCTTCGCGCGCGAGATCGCCGAGAAGGGCCACCTGCCCGCTGAGGTGCTCGACGCCGCCGCGGTGACCATCCAGAAGCTGTGGGAAGTCTTCGTCGGCGAGGACGCCACCCTGGTGGAGGTCAACCCGCTGGTGCGCACGCCGGACGATCAGATCCTGGCGCTGGACGGCAAGGTCACGCTCGACGCCAACGCCGACTTCCGCCAGCCCGGCCACGCCGAGTTCGAGGACCGCGACGCCACCGACCCGCTCGAGCTGAAGGCCAAGGAGAACGACCTCAACTACGTCAAGCTCGACGGCGAGGTCGGCATCATCGGCAACGGCGCGGGTCTGGTCATGTCGACTCTGGACGTCGTCGCCTACGCCGGCGAGAACCACGGCGGCGTGAAGCCCGCCAACTTCCTCGACATCGGTGGCGGCGCCTCGGCCGAGGTGATGGCCAACGGCCTCGACGTGATCCTGGGCGACAGCCAGGTCAAGAGCGTCTTCGTCAACGTCTTCGGCGGCATTACCGCGTGCGACGCGGTGGCCAACGGCATCGTCAAGGCGCTGCAGATCCTCGGTGACGAAGCCAACAAGCCGCTCGTGGTCCGCCTGGACGGCAACAACGTCGAGGAGGGCCGCCGCATTCTTGCCGAGGCCAACCACCCCCTGGTCATCCAGGCCGAGACCATGGACGCCGGCGCCGACAAGGCCGCCGAGCTGGCCAACAAGTAAGGGACACAACAGATGTCGATTTTTCTGAACAAGGACAGCAAGGTCATCGTCCAGGGCATCACCGGTGGCGAGGGCACCAAGCACACCGCGCTGATGCTCAAGGCCGGCACTCAGGTGGTCGGCGGCGTCAACGCGCGCAAGGCCGGCACCACGGTGTCGCATGTGAACAAAGAGGGCCAAAGCGTCGATTTACCGGTGTTCGGTTCGGTGGCCGAGGCAATGAAGGAGACCGGCGCCGACGTGTCGATCGCCTTCGTGCCGCCGGCGTTCTCCAAGGACGCCATCATCGAGGCCATCGACGCCGAGATCCCGCTGCTGGTCGTCATCACCGAGGGAATTCCGGTGCAGGACAGCGCTTATGCGTGGGCCTATAACGTCGACAAGGGCGAGAAGACCCGCATCATCGGGCCGAACTGCCCCGGCATCATCACCCCCGGTGAGTCGCTGGTCGGCATCACGCCGAACAACATCACCGGCAAGGGGCCGATCGGTCTGGTGTCGAAGTCCGGCACGCTGACCTACCAGATGATGTACGAACTGCGCGATCTCGGCTTCTCGACCGCCATCGGCATCGGCGGCGACCCGGTCATCGGCACCACCCACATCGACGCCATCGAGGCGTTCGAGAAGGATCCTGAGACCAAGATCATCGTGATGATCGGCGAGATCGGTGGCGACGCCGAGGAGAAGGCGGGCGCCTACATCCAGGCCAACGTCTCCAAGCCGGTCGTCGGATATGTCGCCGGGTTCACCGCGCCGGAAGGCAAGACCATGGGCCACGCAGGCGCCATCGTCTCCGACGGTGCGGGCACCGCGCAGGGCAAGAAGGAAGCCCTCGAGGCCGCCGGGGTCAAGGTCGGCAAGACGCCGTCGGAGACCGCCAAGCTGGCTCGAGAGATCCTGCAGAGCCTGTAGCAACTCCTCTGCGCGAGCAGACGCAATGTCCCCGCACGCCCCGGCGTGTCGGGGACATTTGCGTCTGGCGGGCAGCTCATATCCGACCATCGGGGTGCGCAGCGCGGGCGCGAGTTGGCGCAACAGTAACGTGTTCTATTAGCCTGTCGAACTATGGTCGATCCGCGCACTCCCGTCATCGTCGGCGTCGGTCAGTTCACCGAGCGACTCGGCGATTCGGCCTACCACGGGATGTCGTCGGTGGACCTGGCCACCGAGGCGGTTCGCGCCGCCCTGGCCGACACCGCAGCGGACGTTGCCGCTGTCGCACGGGCGATCGAGGTGTTCGCCGGGCTGCGGCAGTTCGAGATCTGCACGCCGTTCACCAAGCCGCCGCTGGGTGCCTCCGACAATTACGTCCGGTCGGTGGCGGCGCGGGTCGGCTCGGATCCTGCGCGGGCGGTGCTCGAGCCGATCGGCGGCAACGGCCCGCAGAAACTGGTGACGGAGTTCGCCGGGTTGATTGCCGCCGGCGAGATCGAGGTGGCGTTGATCCTCGGCTCGGAGAACGGCTCGACGCTGAAGACCTTCGCCGGTCGCGACAATGCACCCGACCACAGCGAGACCGTAGGCGGGCAGCTCGATGACCGCGGATACGGCTTCGAGCAGTACATGAGCGAGTACACCGCCAAGCACGGACTCACCGGCGCACCGGTGCAGTACGGCCTGTTGGACAACGCCCGGCGTGGCCGGCTGGGCTTGGGCGTCGACGATTACCGGCTGAAGATGGCCGAACTGTTCGCACCGTTCTCGAAAGTGGCTGCCAAGAATCCTTTCTCGTCCTCGCTGGCCGAGCGTTCGGTCGAGGAGCTGGCCACGGTCACCGCCGACAACCGGATGATCTGCGACCCGTATCCGCGGCTGATGGTGGCTCGGGACACGGTCAACCAAGGGGCCGCAGCAATCGTGATGTCAGTCGGGGCCGCACGCAAACTCGCTGTGCCCGAGGAAAAGTGGGTGTACCTGCACGGGCATGCCGACCAGATCGAGCAGGACATGCTCGATCGCGTCGATCTCGGCACCAGCGTCTCGGCGCAACAGGCTGTGGCAGAAGCCCTTCGCGTCGCGGGTATCGACATGGGCCAGGTGAGCACCCTCGACCTGTACAGCTGCTTCCCGTTCCCGGTCTTCGCGGTGTGCGACGACTTCGGGTTGGCCGCCGACGACCCGCGCGGGCTCACCCTGACCGGCGGCCTGCCGTATTTCGGCGGTCCCGGCAACAGCTACTCGTTGCACGCGATCGCCGAGACCGTCGCCGAAATGCGGTACAAGCCAGGTGTATTCGGTCTTGTCGGCGCCAACGGTGGCATCATGAGCAAGTACTCGGTGGGCGTCTACTCGACCACCCCCGTCGATTGGGCGCCGGATCGCAGCAAGGTGTTGCAGGCGGACATCGCCGCACTGCCGAAGGTACCCGTCACCCGCAATGCAGACGGTACCGGGGTGATCGAGACGTACTCGGTGCGCTATGACTGGCCGGAGCGCACCGGCGTCATTGTCGGCCGCCTGGACGCCGACGAAAGCCGTTTCATGGCCATCAGCACCGACGAGGATCTGCTGAGCCTGATGACAGACGGCGACCCGCTGGGTGTGGGCATCGCCGTCACCGCCGGTGAGGATGGGATCAACCGCGCGACACTGGCCTGATCGCGCAGAACAACGCCAGGGGTCTAGAGGTCCATCGCGGCGAGCTTGCCAGCCAGCCGCTCCACATAGCCGGCGACCTCGTCGGCCGGCTTATCGGGCAGCCCGAAAAGCACCTCGGTGACGCCGATTTCACGCCAGTGCGCCAGCTTCTCGGGAACCGGCTTGAAGTCCAGCGCCACGATCTGCGGAGTACCGTCCCGGCCGGCGCCCGCCCAGGTGTCCTGCAGCAACTTCACCGGTGCGTCGATGTCGAAGTCGCGCGGCGTCGTGATCCAGCCATCGGCGCTGCGGGCGATCCACTTGAAGTTTTTCTCGGTGCCGGCCGCCCCGACAAGAACGGGGATGTGCGGCTGGATCGGCTTGGGCCACGCCCAGCTCGGGCCGAACTTGACGAACTCGCCGTCGAACGACGCCTCTTCCTTGGTCCACAGTTCACGCATGGCCTCGATGTACTCGCGCAGCATCGTGCGGCGGCGGCCCGGCGGTACGTTGTGATCGGTCAACTCGTCTGTGTTCCAACCGAATCCGACTCCGAGGCTGACCCGTCCGCCGGAGAGGTGGTCGAGGGTGGCGATGGACTTCGCCAGCGTGATCGGATCGTGCTCCACCGGCAACGCCACCGCGGTCGAGAGCCGGACTCTGGAGGTGACTGCGCACGCGGTACCCAGGCTGACCCACGGATCCAGGGTGCGCATGTAGCGGTCGTCGGGCAGCGACTCGTCGCCGGTGGTCGGGTGGGCGGCTTCGCGCTTGACCGGGATGTGGGTGTGCTCGGGCACGTAGAACGTGGTGAACCCGTGATCGTCGGCGAGTTTGGCCGCCGCGGCCGGGGTGATGCCCCGATCACTGGTGAACAGAACGAGCCCGTAGTCCATGCGGTGCATTAGAACGTGTGGCAATGACCCGGGCAAGGAAGCGTTTCATTCGCCGAGACCCGAGGCGCGCTCACGCCACCAGCGGCGACGTCCGGACAACAGGCGACGTTCGGGCAACACCTGCACTCTCGGCGAGTTAAAGGGGTGACCGGCAGGCGCGGTGTCGTCACGATGCAACACCATGACGACCGAACGCATCGCCGATCAGGTGAAATTCGCATACTGGGTGCCCAACGTCAGTGGCGGCCTGGTGACCAGCACCATCGAGCAGCGCACCGACTGGAACTACGACTACAACGTCAAGCTCGCGCAGACCGCCGAGAACAACGGCTTCGAATACGCGCTGAGCCAAGTGCGTTACGAGGCGAGCTACGGCGCGGAATACCAGCACGAGTCCACCAGCTTCTCGCTGGCGCTGTTGCTGGCGACGCAACGGCTCAAGCTCATCGCCGCCGTACATCCCGGACTCTGGCAACCGGCGGTATTGGCCAAGCTGGGCTCCACCGCCGACCACCTCTCCGGTGGACGATTCGCCGTCAACGTCGTCTCCGGCTGGTTCAAGGACGAATTCACCCACCTGGGCGAACCCTGGCTGGAGCACGACGAGCGCTACCGGCGAAGTGCCGAGTTCCTGCAGGTGCTGCGCAAGATCTGGACCGAGGACGACGTGGACTTCCGCGGCGACTTCTACCGCATCCACGACTTCACCCTCAAGCCCAAGCCGCTGAACACCGCCGAGCGCCCGAACCCGGAGATCTTCCAGGGCGGCAACTCCACCGCGGCGCGCCGTAACGGCGGGCTGTATGCGGACTGGTACTTCTCCAACGGCAAGGACTTCGACGGAGTCACCGAGCAGCTGGTCGACGTGCGCGAGCACGCCCGCGGCGTGGGGCGCGAGGTCAAGTTCGGCCTCAACGGCTTCATCATCGCCAGGGACACCGAGAAGGAGGCAAAGAAAGTCCTGCGCGAGATCATCGCCAAGGCCGACCGGCCCGCCGTCGAAGGCTTTCACGCGGCGGTGCAGCAGGCCGGCAGCTCCACCGGCGACAAGCGCGGCATGTGGGCCGGCTCCGCATTCGAGGACCTGGTTCAGTACAACGACGGATTCCGCACCCAGCTCATCGGCACCCCCGAACAGATCGCCGAACGCATCGCCACCTATCGCAAGCGCGGGGTGGACCTCATTCTCGGCGGCTTCCTGCACTTCCAGGAGGAGATCGAGTACTTCGGTGCCAAGGTGCTGCCCCTGGTGCGCGAGATCGAGTCAGCCGAAAGCGATTCGGTGGGGGCGCCGCTGCTGGCTTCTGCTTGAGCCGACACCGCCGGTCGCCGACCGCCGGTGTGACACGCCGATGGTCATCATCCCCGCGGCGCGGTGCGCTAGCGTGGTGAGCGAACCGGGCCTGCGGGTCCGTTCGCGCGCCACAACCGACGCAGCGCCGCGGGGATGCGCGGCGTGACAAGGCTGAAGGAGAGGCCATGACTTACCCGCCCACCAATCCGGGCTACCCACCGTCGCAGCCACCCGGCTCCTATGGCGCTCCCGGGCCGTCGTACGCACCGGCCGAGGCTGGACCGAGCAAGCTGCCCCAGTACCTGACGATCGCCGTCGTCGTCCTCGGCCTGGCCGCGTACCTGGCCAGCTTCGGCCCGGTGTTCACCGTCAGCGCCGAGATGGGGCCGTTCGGCGGCGCCGAACTCACCGGAAGCGGTGGCGGCTACCCGGTGATCGCCGCGCTCATCGCGGCATTGCTGGCAGCTGTCAGCCTGCTGCCGAAAGCGAAGAACTACGACGGCATCGTCGCCACGGCGTCGGTGCTCGCGGTCCTGCTGGTCATCGCCCAGGTGGTGAGCAAGCCCGCCGGGTTCTCGATCGGCTGGGCGCTGTGGCTGGTGCTGGCGTTCGTCCTGTTCCAGGCCGTCGTCGCGGTCGCGGCTTTGTTGTTGGAGGCCGGCATCATCACCGCGCCGGCGCCGCGGCCCCGCTACGAACAGTTCGGGCAGTACGGGCCCCCGCCGGGTGGTTACTACGGCCAGCAGGGTCAGCCAGGTCAGCCGGGCCCGTCCCAAGGCCCGCCGCAGCGACCGGGCTATCCCTCTCAGTACGGCGGTGGGTACTCCTCAGGCCCGTCCACCGGCGGCTTCGGCGGCCACGGACCCCAGAGCGGTCCGCCCACCCCGCCGACCGGATTCCCGAGCTTCAGCCCGCCACCCTCGGTCGGATCGGGCCAGCAGCCGTCCGGACAGCCGGAACATCAGTCGCAGGCGCCGTCATCGTCGCCGTCGGCTGGCCCCAACCCGTCCTGACCCGACGCTCTTCGCGCAACTCGCCTAGCTGGCGCGTCGAGTGACACGGATGGAGAACACGCGGCCCGTCGGCGCCCGGCAGGCGCGTGACCTGGTGCGGGTCGCCTTCGGCCCGTCGGTCGTCGCGCTGGGCGTGATCGCCGCGGTGACGTTGATGCAGTTGGTGATCGCCAACAGCGACATGACCGGCACGTTGGGCGCCGTTGCCAGCATCTGGCTGGCTGTTCACCAGGTGCCGATTTCGATCGCCGGCCACCAGCTGGCGGTGCTGCCGTTGCTGCCGGTGCTGTTGATGGTGTGGGGTACGGCGCGCACTACCGCGCAGGCCACCTCGCCGCGGGCATCCTGGTTCGTCATCCGCTGGATCGTCGCTTCGGCGTTGGGCGGGCCGTTGCTGCTGGCGGCCATCGCGCTGGCCGTCATCCACGACGCCTCGTCGGTGATCACCGTGCTGCAGACGCCGAGTGCCCTGCGCGCGTTCTCCGGGGTGTTGGGCGTGCACGGCGTCGGTGCGCTGATCGGTGTCGGTTCCCGGGTGGGCTGGCGCGCGCTGCGGTCGCTGGGTCTGCCGTTATGGCTGGGCGACACGGTGCGCGCCGCGACGGCCGGTCTGCTGGCCCTGTTCGGGTTGTCGGGGGCGGTGACCGCCGCGTCGCTGGTTGTGCACTGGGCCACCATGCACGAGTTGTACGCGGTGACCGACTCGTTGTTCGGGCAGTTCAGCCTGACGGTCCTGTCGGCGCTGTACGTGCCGAACGTCATTGTCGGGACGTCCGCGGTCGCGGTGGGCTCCAGTGCGCACATCGGGTTTGCCACGTTCAGTTCGTTCACGGTCTTCGGGGGCGACATTCCCGCGCTACCGATCCTGGCTGCCGTTCCCACGCCCCCGCTGGGACCGGTGTGGGTGGCGTTGCTGATCGTCGGCGCGGCGTCCGGCGTGGCGGTGGGCCAGCAGTGCGCCCGCCGGCCGCTGCCGTGGCCGGCGGCGCTGGCCAAGCTGGCGGTGGCCTCGGTGCTGGCGGCGGTGACGATGGCGGTGCTGGGCTATGCCGGCGGCGGCAAGCTGGGCAACTTCGGCGACGTCGGGGTGGACCAGGCCACGTTCGGCCCGGGGGTCTTCTTCTGGTTCTTCGCGGTCGGATCGGTGACGGTCCTGATGACCGGTGGGTTGGCGCGCCGGCCGAAACGGATCAAGCCTGCGGTGCCGGTGTCCACCGAACTGGAATTCGACGAGCCGCAGTTCGGCGATGTCGAGGCGCTCACTACGCCGATACCCGATGCCGCCGATGTACCGGCCGATGCGCCCGCCGATGTGTCCGCGGCCGGCGCCGCGGAGCCGGAACCCGACCCTGAACCAGAACCAGAACCGGCGGCACCGCCGGTGCCGCCGCGGCCGCCGCGGCCGGTGCGCCCCGCGCCCGACCTGGAGGACGTCGAGGACCTGATGGTGGTCGACGACGACATCGAGGCCGAACCCGACCGCTGAGGCTAGCCGCCGGCGGGCACCGGATACCGGTCGTTGACGTCGGCGTTGCTGGCTTTGCGGGGCCAGCTCGGCGGCCGCGCACTGCACACGGTCGTAGTGATTCCGCACGTGTCGCAGAGGGCCGTTGTCGGTTGCTCCGCGCGCTCGACGGTGGGATCTCGGATGCCCGGGGACCGCGCAGGACAAACCACCGTTAGGCTCATCGCCGTGCAGCATCCGATCCAGGTCCCGCCGAGCGCGCCGGCGCGGCTCGTCGTCCTGGCCTCGGGGACCGGCTCGTTGCTGCAGTCGCTGCTTGCCGCCGCCGTCGGGGACTATCCGGCGCGGGTGGTCGCGGTCGGGGTCGACCGCGACTGCCGCGCTGTGGAGATCGCCCAGGCGGCGGCGATCCCGACGTTCCGGGTGCGGCTGGGCGACTATCCCGACCGCGCCGGCTGGGACGCCGCGATCGCCGACGCCACCGAAGCGCACGATCCAGACCTCATCGTGTCCGCCGGATTCATGAAAATTCTTGGACCGGCGTTCCTTTCGCGCTTCATCGGACGGGTCGTCAACACCCACCCGGCGCTGCTGCCGGCTTTCCCGGGCGCCCATGCGGTTCCCGATGCCCTGGCCTACGGAGTGAAGGTCACCGGGTGCACCGTCCACCTGGTCGACGCCGGCATGGACACCGGCCCCATCTTGGCGCAGGAGGCCGTCGAGATCTTCGACGGCGACAGCGAAGACTCCTTGCACGAGCGCATCAAGGTCGTGGAACGACGACTGCTGGTGGACGTGCTGGCCGCGCTCGCGACGCGCGGCGTGACCTGGACCGGCAGAAAGGCGACCATAGGATGACTTCGGGGACATTGATCGGAAAGCGGCCGATCCGGCGAGCGTTGATCAGCGTGTACGACAAGAGCGGCCTGATTCCGCTCGCTCAAGGCCTGCACGATGCCGGGGTGGACATCGTCTCCACCGGTTCGACCGCGAAAACGATTGCTTCCAAAGGTATTCCGGTCACGCCGGTCGAATTCGTGACGGGGTTCCCCGAAGTTCTCGACGGTCGGGTCAAAACCCTGCACCCGCACATCCACGCCGGTCTGCTCGCCGACACCCGCAACATCGAACACCTGCAGGCGCTGGAGAAGCTCAAGATCGAGCCGTTCGACCTCGTCGTGGTCAACCTGTACCCGTTCAGTGAGACCGTCGACTCCGGGGCCGAGGTCGAGGAATGCGTCGAGCAGATCGACATCGGTGGCCCGTCGATGGTGCGCGCCTCGGCCAAGAACCATGCCAGCGTCGCCGTCGTGGTCGAGCCGCTCGGGTACGACGGAGTGCTGGCGGCGGTCCGTTCCGGCGGGTTCACGCTGGCCGAACGGCAGAAGCTGGCAGCACTGGCCTTCCGCCACACCGCCGAGTACGACGTCGCCGTCGCCACCTGGATGGGCTCTGTCCTGGCCCCCGAAGAAGGTGAGGCGCCGGAGTTCCTGCCGCCGTGGTCGGCCCGGACCTGGCGGCGTTCCGCCCAGCTGCGCTACGGCGAAAACCCGCATCAGCAGGCCGCGCTCTACAGCGACGACGGTGGCTGGCCGGGGCTGGCCCAGGCTGAGCAGCTGCACGGAAAAGAGATGTCCTACAACAACTTCACCGACGCCGACGCGGCGTGGCGGGCGGCGTTCGACCACCAGCAGACTTGCGTGGCGATCATCAAGCACGCCAACCCGTGCGGCATCGCGATCTCGTCGATCTCGGTGGCCGACGCACACCGCAAGGCGCACGAATGCGATCCGCTGAGCGCCTTTGGCGGGGTGATTGCGGCCAACGCCGAGGTGACCGTAGAGATGGCGGAGTTCGTCTCGGAGATCTTCACCGAGGTGATCATCGCCCCGGCCTACGAGCCGGGCGCCGTGGAGATCCTGGCTCGTAAGAAGAACATTCGCGTGCTGCTTGCGGCCGAGCCGCAGGTCGGCGGCGTGGAGATCCGCCAGATCAGCGGCGGCTTGCTGATGCAGCAGCGCGATGCCCTCGACGCGGCTGGAGACGACCCCTCGAACTGGACGCTGGCGACCGGCACACCCGCCGACGCCGCGACGCTGGCCGATCTGCAGTTCGCGTGGCGTGCCTGCCGTGCGGTCAAGTCGAACGCCATCGTCGTCGCCGCCGACGGTGCCACCGTCGGGGTGGGCATGGGACAGGTCAACCGGGTCGACGCGGCGCGGCTGGCCGTCGAGCGTGGCGGTGAGCGGGTCCGCGGTGCTGTCGCCGCCAGCGATGCGTTCTTCCCGTTCCCCGACGGGCTCGAGACACTGATGGCGGCCGGGGTCAAGGCCGTCGTCCACCCGGGCGGTTCGGTGCGCGACGAACTCGTCACCGAGGCCGCCGCCCAGGCGGGCGTCACCCTGTATCTCAGCGGCGCCCGACACTTCGCGCACTGAGGTCGGCGATGAGGACCCCTCGGGTAGTGGTGGTCGTGACGACGGCGCTGGTGCTGGTCACGTCCTGCACCCGGGTGGTCGACGATGCCCGCGGGGTCGCCGCGCCGAACCTGGGCAGTCCGGGAGCCATCGCCGCGGACTGTGCGGCCGTCGACGTCCCGCTCACCCCGATCCCGCCCCGCGGCGAGGGCGAGCCGGTGCTCAAGATTCCCCAGCCCGACGGCTGGGAACGGGTGACGATGATGGACTCCGAACTGATCCGTTACACGATGCGCAACACCAGCCTGGCCACCGGCGGGTTCTCCCCGACGGCGGTGGTGACGCTGGAGAGCAAGCCCGGTCTGACCGAGCCCGACGACATCTACGACGCACAGCGTCGAGTCCTGCGGTCCGGCCTCGGGGCCACGGACATGCAGTTCGCGAAGACGACACTGTGCGGGTTGCCGGCCGAGATCATCGTCTATCAGATGCCGCCGATCGGCGGCCTGCCCCCGCACCCGGCGCGAGTGCTGTGTGCGGCGCTGCAGAGCGGGAGTCGCACCTACGCGGTGACAGTGACGGTGCAGAGCGCCGACCCCGACAACCCCACGTTCCAGCGGGACGCCGAGGCGATCCTCACCGGATTCCAGCTGCTCTCCCCGCGCTAGCCCGAGCATCTGTCACGCACGGGCAAGGGAGGTACCGGGTGCCTACCCGCGGCGGCAGTCGTAGCGTGGAGTGGTGACTTCACCTGACGAGTTCCCCCGCACACTCGGCGAACTGCGCGCTTCCGGCCACCGCGAGCGCAGTGTCAAGCAGGAGATCCGGGAGAACCTGCTGGCCGCACTGTCCGAGGGCGAGGATGTCTGGCCGGGGATCTTCGGCTTCGAGGACACCGTGTTGCCGCAGCTGGAGCGGGCATTGATCGCCGGTCACGACTTCGTCCTGTTGGGCGAGCGGGGGCAGGGCAAGACCCGGCTGCTGCGCTCGCTGCAGAACCTGCTCGACGAGTGGACACCGGTGATCGCGGGCTCTGAGCTTGGCGAGCATCCCTTTTCACCGATCACTCCCGAGTCGATCCGGCGGGTTCAGGAATCCGGAGATGACCTGCCGATCGGCTGGCGGCACCGCTCCGAGCGCTACACCGAGAAGCTCGCCACCCCCGACACCAGCGTCGCCGATCTGGTCGGGGACATCGACCCCATCAAGGTCGCGGAGGGCCGCAGCCTCGGTGACCCGGAAACCATCGCCTACGGGCTGATCCCGCGAGCACACCGCGGCATCGTGGCGGTCAACGAGCTGCCCGACCTGGCGGAGCGGATCCAGGTATCGATGCTCAACGTGATGGAGGAACGTGACATCCAGGTGCGTGGCTACACGCTGCGGCTGCCGCTGGACGTGCTCGTAGTGGCCAGCGCCAACCCGGAGGACTACACCAATCGCGGACGCATCATCACGCCGCTCAAGGACCGGTTCGGCGCCGAGATCCGCACGCACTACCCGCGCGAGCTCGACGCCGAGGTCGATGTCATCACCCAGGAGGCGCACCTGTCGGCGCAGGTTCCCGTCTACCTGATGCAAATCATCGCGCGCTTCGCGCGCTATCTGCGGGAGTCGAGTTCGGTTGACCAGCGGTCGGGGGTCTCAGCCCGGTTCGCCATCGCCGCCGCCGAGACGGTCGCCGCCTCGGCCCGGCACCGCGGGGCGGTGCTGGGCGAGGACGAGCCGGTGGCCCGGGTCGTCGACCTCGGCACCATCGTCGACGTGCTGCGCGGCAAGCTGGAATTCGAGTCCGGTGAGGAGGGCCGCGAGCAGGCGGTGCTGGAGCACCTGCTGCGGCGGGCCACGGCCGACACCGCGCAGCGGGTCCTGGGCGGCATCGACGTCGGACCGCTGGTGGCTGCGGTGGAGGGCGGCTCGGCGGTGACCACCGGTGAGCAGGTCTCGGCCAAGGACGTGCTGGCCGCGTTACCCGACCTGCCGGTCATCGATGCGATCGCGCAGCGGCTTGACGCAGCGACCGACGGCCAGCGTGCCGCCGCGCTGGAGCTCGCACTCGAGGCCTTGTATTTGGCCAAGCGGATCGACAAGGTGACCGGAGAAGGCGAAACCGTCTATGGCTAAACCCGCGCGGGGGCACGCGCACGACACCCGGTATGCGCCGTACACCGGGGGACCCGATCCGTTGGCGCCGCCGGTGGACCTGCGTGATGCGCTCGAACAGATCGGCCAGGACGTCATGGAGGGCACTTCGCCGCGGCGGGCCTTGGCCGAACTTCTGCGCCGCGGGACGAAGGACACCAGAGGCGCCGACCGGCTCGCCGCGGAGGTGAATCGTCGCCGCCGAGAGTTGTTGAACCGCAACAACCTCGATGGCACTCTGCGGGAGATCAAGAAGTTGCTCGACGAGGCGGTGCTGGCGGAACGCAAGGAACTGGCGCGCGCTCTCGACGACGACGCCCGGTTTGCCGAGTTGCAGATCGAGTCGCTGTCGCCCTCCCCGGCCAAGGCCGTTGAGGAGTTGTCGGACTACAACTGGCGCAGCCCCGAAGCGCGCCAGAAGTACGACCAGATCAAGGATCTGCTCGGCCGGGAGATGCTCGATCAGCGGTTCGCCGGTATGAAAAAGGCGCTGGAGAATGCCACCGACGAGGAACGTCAAGCCGTCAATGAGATGCTCGATGCTCTGAACGAGCTGCTGGACAAGCATTCTCGCGGCGAGGACAGCGCCGAGGATTTCCAGAACTTCATGCGCAAGCACGGCCATTACTTCCCGGAGAATCCCCGCAACGTCGACGAGCTGCTGGACTCGCTGGCCAAGCGTGCCGCGGCGGCGCAGCGGTTCCGCAACAGCCTCACCCCCGACCAGCGCGCCGAGCTGGATGCATTGGCGCAGCAGGCGTTCGGCTCACCGGAGCTGATGAACGCGCTCAACCGGCTCGACTCGCACCTGCAGGCGGCCCGACCCGCCGAGGATTGGGACGGCTCGTCGGAGTTCTCCGGCGACGACCCCATGGGCATGGGGGAGGGGACGCAGGCACTCGCCGACATCGCCGAACTGGAACAACTCGCCGACCAGCTGTCGCAGAGCTACGCCGGGGCCACGATGGACGATGTCGACCTCGACGCGCTGGCCCGGCAGCTGGGCGACCAAGCCGCGATCGACGCGCGCACGCTGGCCGACCTCGAGCGCGCACTGATGAACCAGGGCTTCCTGGACCGCGGGTCGGACGGCCAGTGGCGGTTGTCACCCAAGGCGATGCGGCAGCTCGGACAGACCGCGCTACGTGATGTCGCCCAACAGCTTTCGGGACGTCATGGTGAGCGGGACACTCGCCGGGCCGGCGCGGCTGGCGAACTGACCGGCGCCACCCGGCCGTGGGCGTTCGGTGACACCGAGCCGTGGAACGTGACGCGGACGCTGACGAATGCGGTGTTGCGACGCGCCGGCACCGACGCCGAGGGGCCGCTGCGTATCGCCGTCGACGATGTCGAGGTGTCAGAGACCGAGACGCGCACCCAGTCGGCGGTGGCCCTTCTCGTCGACACCTCGTTCTCGATGGTGATGGAGAACCGCTGGCTGCCGATGAAGCAGACGGCGCTGGCACTCAATCACCTGGTAAGCACGCGGTTTCGGTCGGATGCGCTGGAGATCATCGCTTTCGGTCGGTACGCCCGCACCGTCAGCGCCGCCGAATTGACGGGGCTGGAAGGTGTGTACGAGCAGGGGACGAACCTGCATCACGCGCTGGCGCTGGCGGTTCGGCATCTGCGCCGTCATCCGAACGCCCAGCCGGTGGTTCTCGTCGTCACGGATGGGGAACCGACCGCGCACCTGGAGGATTTCGACGGGCAGGGTTCGTCGGTGTTTTTTGACTACCCACCGCATCCGCGGACCATCGCCCACACCGTGCGCGGCTTCGACGAAGTAGCCCGGCTCGGAGCGCAGGTGACGATCTTCCGGCTCGGTAACGACGCCGGATTGGCCCGGTTCATCGATCAGGTTGCTCGCCGGGTCGGGGGCCGGGTGGTCGTCCCGGACCTGGACGGTCTGGGCGCGGCGGTGGTCGGCGATTACCTGCGGTCACGGCGCCGTCGCGGCTGAGCGGCGCGCCTCAACTGGTCAGCAAACCCACGCAGCGGCTCAGTGGGGGCAGCTCGGCTCAGGATGTCGGTCGGGAGCGCGGCAAAGCGCTGAGCGGTCACTCAAGCGCGCCGATTGAGGGCGGGTACAGCGAACACGTGGTGGTTGTCGTTCACCTGGTGGTTCCCACGGTGTCAGCTGGCTACTCGGCAGGCGTCCAACCTGCGTGATGAGAGTGACAACTGCGAATTCCGGCGGGTGGAATTTTCGCCCATTCCGCTTGCTGAAGGGCAAACAGCCCCTTAGTATCTATCAGGATCTTCTAAGATTCGTATCAGCAAAGCATCGAGTTCGTCACGAACTGGGCGAACCCGCATTAGCAAGGGGACTTAGCAATGGCGTCACGAACTCGACCCTTCGTTTTGACCGGTGTGGCACTGGCGAGTGCCGCCGCGATCGTCACCGCGTCGCCGGCCTTACTTCCGACCACCCAGGACATCACGGTGGCGGGCGCACCCAGCCCTCTGCCGCTGTCCAACGCCAAGTACGCGCTGACCGCGATCAGCGACATCACCATCCAGGGCATCAACGACGCCTACTGGTTCGGCTGGGGCGGTTACGTCGGCTGCGGCACCGTTACCGACGGCGAGTGCACCTACACGCCGGAGGACACCTACTACCCCGGTCTGAAGGACCTCTACGTCTCGGGCTATTCGGGCGTCCTCTACTACCTCGTCGACAACATCATGGAGAGCTTCGACTCCAGCTTCAACCTCGACAACTACTACTTCGAGATCGGCGCCAACTACGGTGGTGGCCTCCCGGCGGCGCTCTACGTGGCCAGCGGTGAAATCTTCGGCACCTCCTCGCCGATCTACCAGGCCGCGCAGGCGGTGTTCTATTACGGCATCCCCAACCTGGTCAACTCGGCGATTCTTGGCCTGACAGAAGCGCTTCCGACCTTCGACATCGGCCCGGTCAAGGTCGGCGGGGGCATCCTGGCCAGCCTGTACTTCACCGGCGCCACGCCGGACGGTTCGTTCGACTACGGCTCCACGGGGCTTTCGGCGGTGTTCGCCTACATCTCCACCTCGATCTCCGACAGCCTGCCCTCGGCCTCGGCTTCGCTGACCAGCGCGGCCGCCTCCATCGAGTCCGCCGTCAAGACCGCCGTCACCGATGTGCAGAAGGCCCTGACGCCTGCTGCGGTGACCACGGCCGTCACGGCCGCGGTCAAGTCGGCCTCCACCGAAGCGACGGACTCGGCCACGACCGAGACCGGCAGCACGACCGAGTCGACCGGCACCACCTCGACCGACACGGCGTCGACCGAGACCGGCACCACGACCGACACGGCGTCGACCGAGACCGGCACCACGACCGAGTCGACCGAGACCGGCAGCACGTCGACCGAGACCGGCACCACGACCGAGTCGACCGACACCGGCAGCACGTCGACCGACACCGGCACCACGACCAAGTCGACCGACACCGACACGGCGTCGACCGAGACCGGCACCACGACCAAGTCGACCGGTACCGCCAGCTCCGCCAAGTCGACCTCGACCTCGACCTCGACCTCGACCTCGACGACGAAGACCAAGCCGCAGAACCCGTTGGCCAAACTGGGCAAGAAGATCTCCGATGCGCTGAGCCCGAAGAAGGCGAAGGCCGGCTCCAGCTCGAGCTCCTCCAGCAGCAGCTCGGGTTCGTCGGACAGCGCCAGCTGACAACCGCTGAACAAAAACTTCGGCCCCTTCCATTCGGAAGGGGCCGAAGTTTTTGTTCACCAGGCTCAGGTTTGTTCGGGTCCGCCCGAGGTGCGGTTCTTGCGCTTGACACCGACGCCGCCCCACAGTGCGAAGCCCTTGATGGTGACCTTCGGTGCGCCGGGGGCACCTTGGCGGTCGACGTCGTGATCGAAGCCGCCCATCACGCCGACGCCACGGACCGCGACGTTGACCTCAGGGGGAAGCAGGATGGTCTGGCCGCCCATGATCGAATAGGCGTGAATCTCCACGTTGGCCGCCGTGAAGTCGGCATAGCGCAGGTCGACGACGCCCCCACCGAAGAGAGTGAAGGTTGTCATCCGTTCCGGGACGTTCCACCGGCCACGCCGTTCGAAGCCGCTGAGGATGGCTAGCAGAAGCGTCTTCGGCGCCGGCTTGGACGCTCCGCGCCGATGCACGGTGTCGGTGGCTTCGGGCAGATCCTCGGTGAGCCGATCGAGTTCCTCGTAAGTTTGCGCGGCGTACGCTCTGGCGAGTCGACGCTCGTACTCCTCGAGTGGCAGACGGCCTTTGGCGGCGGCATCGCTGAGCAGCTGGGCGACCTGGATACGGTCGGCGTCGGCGGCCCGCGTCGAGGCGTCCCTTGGCGTCAAGTTGCTCATCGCCTATGAGGGTACGACTCTGGAACGCAACCGCAAGAGCGTCCGGTGATCTGTCACGGTGGTGTTATCGCACCCAAGGAGGTGGGCGTTTCTGCAGGAACGCCACCATCCCTTCCTGCGCTTCCTCGGAGACGAACAGCCGCGCCGACTCCACCGCCAAAGATTCGGCGTCACGGTCGAATCCCGCCAGGACAGCAGCCGTGGTGAGCGCCTTCGACGCCGCCAGGCCCTGCGGTGAGGCGCGGCCCAGATCGGCGGTCAGCGCGGCGACCGCGGCCTCGACGTCGTCGGCGGCTTCGGTGACCAGTCCGATGTCGGCGGCCACCACCGCGGTGAAGGTTTCCCCGGTGAGGTAATAGCGGCTTGCCGCGCGCGGCGACAGCTTGGGCAACAGAGTCAGCGAGACGATCGCCGGCGCGACGCCGAGGCGCGCCTCGGTCAGCGCAAAGGTGCTGCGCGGTCCTGCGACCGCGATGTCGCACGCACCGATCAGGCCGAGGCCACCGGCGCGGACGTGGCCGTTCACGGCCGCCACCACCGGCACCGGGGACTCGACGATGCTGCGTAGCACCCTCGCCAGTTCACGGGCCCGTTCGGCCGTGGCCTCGAAGGGGTCATCGCCGGAGGCTTCGCTCAGGTCGGCACCCGCGCAGAACGTACCGCCGGTGTGCCCGAGTACCACTACCCGCACCGCCGGGTCGGCGCCGGCCCGGCGCAGGCCGGCCTGAAGTTGGTCGACCAGCCGTGCGGACAGCGCGTTGCGGTTATGCGGCGAATCCAGGGTCAGCCGCGCGACGTGCCCGCCGATCTCATTCGGGCCGGCATAGGAGACCAGGGTCATCCCATCGCCCGGGTCGCTTCGCTCCTGCCCGCCGGGATTTTTCCCCGGGTCGCTTCGCTCCTGCCCGCCGGGATTTTTCCCCGGGTCGCTTCGCTCCTGCCCGCCGGGATTTTTCCCCGGGTCGCTTCGCTCCTGCCCGCCGGGATGCACGTCAGTACGACCTGGGCAGGCCCAGTGAGGTCTGGGCGATGAAGTTCAGGATCATTTCCCGGCTCACCGGGGCGATGCGCGCCAGCCGCGAGGCGGTAAGCAACGACGCGACGCCGTACTCCTTGGCCAGTCCGTTGCCTCCGAGCGACTGCACGGCCTGATCGACGGCCCGCGTGGATGCCTCCCCCGCGGCGTACTTGGCCATGTTGGCCGCCTCGGCGGCGCCGAGATCGTCGCCGTGGTCGTACAGCGTGGCCGCCTTCTGCATCATCAACCGGGCCAGCTCCAGCTCGATGTGGTTCTGTGCCAGCGGGTGGGCGATACCTTGATGAGCGCCGATCGGGGTCTTCCACACCTGCCGGGTCTTGACGTAGTCGGCCGCCTTGTTCAGCGCGAAACGGCCGACCCCGACGGCGTTGGCCGCACCCATGATCCGTTCGGGATTCAGGCCTGCGAACAGTTGCGCGATCGCGGCGTCTTCCGAGCCCACCAGCGCATCGGCGGGCAGTCGGACATCGTCGAGGAACAAGGAGAACTGGTTCTCCGGGCTGACGATCTCCATGTCGATCTTGGTGAAGGTGAAGGCTGGTGCGTCGGTCGGCACGATGAACAGCGCGGGCTTGAGGTTGCCGGTCTTGGCGTCTTCCGTCCGACCGACGACGAGCACGGCCTGCGCCTGGTCGACGCCGGAGATGTACACCTTCTGCCCCGACAGGATCCAGTCGCTGCCGTCCCGGCGTGCGGTGGTGGTGATGCGGTGTGAGTTGGAACCGGCATCGGGCTCGGTGATGGCGAAGGCCATGGTGATCGAACCGTCGGCGATTCCGGGTAGCCAGCGCTTCTTCTGGTCGTCGGTGCCGAATTTGCTGATGATCGTGCCGTTGATGGCGGGTGAGACCACCATCATCAGCAGAGAACAACCGCCGGCAGCCATCTCGTCCATTACCAATGACAGCTCGTACATGCCGGCCCCACCACCGCCGTATTCCTCGGGCAGATTCACCCCGATGAAGCCGAGTTTGCCTGCTTCAGACCATAATTCGTCGGTGTATTCGCCAGCGCGGGCCTTGGCCAGGTAGTACTCCTGGCCATAGCTGGAGGCCAGCGCCGCGACCGCCTTGCGCAACTCCTGGCGTTCGGCGCTCTCGATGAATCCGCTGTCGCTCCTGAAGGCGGTCACAGCTCTCCTTGTGTTTCGTTTTGATCTTCCACCCGGGCCAGGATCGTCCCTACGTCGACCTGCTGGCCGACGGCGACATTGAGTTCGGCCAGCACGCCGTCGGCCGGCGCGGCGATGGTGTGTTCCATTTTCATCGCCTCCAGCCAGACCAGCGGCTGGCCGGCTGTCACCGCGTTGCCCCGCGCGGCGCCGAGGCGGATGACCGTCCCGGGCATCGGTGCGAGCAGCGAACCCTTCTCCACGGCCGAACCGGGTTCGGGGAACCGGGGCACGGCGGTCAGCGCCACCGGGCCCAGCGGGGAGTCGACGAAGATCTCGGCGCCGTAGCGGGACACGGCGAACGCGGTAGACACCCCGGCGGCATCGGTGAGCACTACCTCCCTGGCGGTGGCCGATACCAGGTGTACGCCGTCGTCGTCGGGCAACAACAGGCCCTCTCGGGTGTGCCGGTAGGCGACGTGGTGCTCCTGCCCGGTGCCGTCGAGGTAGGTCTTGTACTGATTGCCCGACACCAGATTGCGCCAGCCGCTGGGGATCTCGGCGAGCACCGCCGCCGTAGCCCGGTTGTATGCGGCCTCGGCGAGCGCGGCCGCCACCGCCGCGAAGCGGATCGTCCGGTCGTCGGCTAGCGGCCGGGCCAACTCGGCGAGTCCGTGGGTGGCGAAGAATGCGGTGTCGGTGGCGCCATCGAGGAACGATCGGTGGCGCAGCACATTGACCAGCAGGTCGCGATTGGTGACGACGCCGTGCAGCCGGGCGCGGGCCAGCGCGCTGGCGAGCACCTGCGCCGCCCGACTGCGGGTCGATGCATAGGAGATCACCTTGGCCAGCATCGGATCGTAATGGATCGACACCACCGAGCCGTCGACGATGCCCGAGTCGAGGCGCACACCTGTGCCGTGGAAGAGGCCGAATTCCTTTGTCACACCCGAGATGTCGAAGCGATAAACGCGACCGGCCTGCGGCTGCCAGCTGCGCGAGGGGTCCTCGGCGTAGATGCGTGCCTCGATGGCATGGCCGCCAGCGGCCGGGGGCTCGGGATCGAGCCGCTCGCCGTCGGCGACCAGCAACTGCAGTTCCACCAGGTCCAGGCCCGTGGTGAGCTCGGTAACCGGATGTTCGACCTGCAGGCGGGTGTTCATTTCCAGGAAGTAGAACTGCCCAGCCCGATCAGGTGAGGCATCGGCAAGGAACTCGACGGTGCCCGCCCCGGTGTAGCCGATGGCCTCGGCCGCGAGCCGCGCCGCGTCGAACAGCCGGTCTCGCATTCCCGGTACGCGCTCCACGAGGGGAGAGGGTGCCTCTTCGATGATCTTCTGATGGCGACGCTGGATCGAGCACTCCCGTTCGCCGACCGCCCACACGGTGCCGTGCTGGTCGGCGAGGACCTGCACTTCGACGTGGTGGCCGCTGGGCAGGTACCGCTCGCAGAACACCGTCGGGTCACCGAACGCCGACTCCGCTTCCCGGCGGGCCGCGGCCACGGCCGCGGAAAGCTCGGCAAGGTCGGTGACCACCCGCATGCCACGGCCGCCGCCGCCCGCTGACGCCTTGATAAGCACCGGCAGCTCGGCGTTGGTGACTGTCGCCGGATCGAGTTCGGCCAACACCGGCACGCCGGCCGCCGCCATCATCTTCTTGGCCTCGATCTTGGACCCCATGGCGCGCACCGCCGCCACCGGTGGTCCGATCCACGTCAACCCGGCATCGATGACGGCGCTCGCGAATTCGGCGTTCTCCGAGAGGAATCCGTACCCGGGATGGACAGCGTCAGCACCGGCCGAGCGGGCCGCGGCGATCAGCGCAGCCACATCCAGATATCCCGAAGCGTCGAGCCGCACCCGAGCGTCGGCCTCGGTGACATGGGGCGATGCCTCGTCGGGATCGGTGTAGACGGCCACCGTGGCGATGCCGAGCCGACGACAGGTGGCGAAAACCCGCCGGGCGATCTCCCCGCGATTGGCGACCAAAACTCGAGTGACCATGGGAGCTCACATCCTGAAGACGCCGAAGTTCGACGTCCCCTCGATCGGCGCACTGGCTATGGCGGACAGACACATTCCGAGTACGGTGCGGGTGTCGCGCGGATCGATCACCCCGTCGTCGTAGAGCCGGCCGGACAGAAACATCGGCAGCGACTCGGCCTCGATCTGCGCCTCCACGGCGGCCCGCAGTGCGGCGTCGGCCTGTTCGTCGACGGTGCCGCCGCGGGCCTCGGTAGCCGCGCGGTTCACAATCGACAGCACGCCGGCCAGCTGCGCGCCGCCCATCACCGCCGATTTCGCGCTGGGCCAGGCGAACAGGAACCGCGGATCGTAGGCGCGCCCGCACATGCCGTAATGCCCGGCGCCGTAGGAGGCGCCGACCAACAGCGAGATGTGCGGCACCCCTGAGTTCGACACGGCGTTGATCATCATCGAGCCGTGCTTGATCATCCCGCCTTCCTCATAGGCCTTACCCACCATGTAGCCGGTTGTGTTGTGCAGGAACAACAACGGCGTGTCGGACCGGTTCGCCAGCTGGATGAACTGGGTGGCCTTCTGGGCTTCCTCGCTGAACAACACACCGCGGGCGTTGGCCAGGATGCCCAGCGGATAGCCGTGCAGTGTGGCCCATCCGGTCACCAGCGACGAGCCGTACATCGGCTTGAACTCGTCGAAGTCGGAGCCGTCGACGATGCGAGCGATGATCTCGCGAGGATCGAACGGGATCCGCAGTTCGGCAGAAACGATGCCGAGCAGTTCGTCCGGGTCGTACAGCGGTGCCGTGACGGGCTTCGGCCGCGGGCCTTGTTTGACCCAGTTCAGCCGGGACACGATGCGGCGGCCGATGCGGATGGCGTCGAGTTCGTCGACGGCGAAGTAGTCGGCCAAACCCGATACGCGAGCGTGCATTTCGGCCCCGCCGAGGGATTCGTCATCGGCCTCTTCGCCGGTGGCCATCTTCACCAGCGGGGGCCCGGCCAGAAACACCTTGGAGCGTTCCTTGATCATCACGACGTGGTCGGACATGCCGGGGATGTAGGCCCCGCCGGCGGTGGAGTTGCCGAATACCAATGCGATGGTCGGGATCCCGGCTGCCGAGAGCCGGGTCAGGTCGCGGAACATCTGTCCGCCCGGGATGAAGATCTCCTTCTGGGTGGGTAGGTCGGCACCGCCGGACTCCACCAGTGAGATCACCGGCAGTCGGTTCTCCAGAGCGATCTGGTTGGCGCGCAAGATCTTCTTCAGCGTCCACGGGTTGCTGGTGCCGCCCTTGACGGTGGGATCGTTGGCGACCAGCAGGCACTCGACGCCTTCGACCACACCGATGCCGGTGACCACGCTGGCGCCCACCTGAAAGTCGCTGCCGTAGGCAGCCAGCGGACACAGCTCCAGGAACGGCGAGTCGGGGTCGACGAGGAACTCGATGCGTTCGCGGGCGGTCATCTTGCCGCGGGCGTGGTGGCGCTCGACGTACTTCGGACCACCGCCGGACAGCGCCTTGGCGAGCTCCGCATCGATCTCGGCCAGCTTGGCCGACATGGCCGCGGCCGCCTCGAGGTGGGCGGGGGCGCTCGGATCCAGGGTGCTGCGTACTACAGTCATGCGCAATCCGCTCCGCTTCTTGCTGGGGTCATGCGCAATCCGCTCCGCTTCTTGCTGGGGTCATGCCTGGTATCCCAGCGCCTTGGCGGCCAGCCCGGTCAGAATCTCAGTGGTACCGCCGCCGATGCCCAGGATCCGCATATCTCGGTACTGGCGCTCGACCTCACATTCGGACATGCATCCCATCCCTCCGAACAGTTGGACGGCCTGGTGCACGACCCACTCACCGGCTTCCACGGCGGTGTTCTTGGCGAAGCACACCGGCGCGATCAAGGTGGCGCCGCCCAGTCCCGGTGTCGCCGGGCCAGCGGCTCCGGCCAGCTGCCGCTCGACCACGTTGCGGGAGTACACCCGCGCCACGTCGATGCGCCGCGCCATCTCGGTGAGCGTGTTCTGGACGGCCTGCCGGGAGATCAGCGGGCGGCCGAAGGTTTCGCGGTCCCGGCACCACTGCACGCTCAGATCCAGGCAGCGCTGCGCCGACGAATAGGCTTGGGCCGCAAGCCCGATCCGCTCGGCTACGAAAGCCTGCGCGATCTGGGCAAAGCCGGTGTTCTCGGTGCCGACGAGATTGACCGCCGGAACCCGAACGTCGGCATAGGACAGTTCGGCGGTGTCCGATGAGCGCCAGCCCATCTTGTCCAGTCTGCGGGTCACAGTGAAGCCGGGCGTGCCCTTCTCGACCACGAGCAGCGAAACGCCGCTGGCGCCAGGCATGGTGTCGTCTCCGGTGCGGACCGCGGTGACGACGTAATCGGCCCGCACACCGGAGGTGATGTAGGTCTTGGCGCCGTTGACGATGTAGTCGTCCCCGTCGCGCACCGCCGTGGTCCGCAGGTGCCCGACGTCGGATCCGCCGCCGGGCTCGGTGATGGCCAGTGCGCCGATCAGCTCGCCGGCAAGCGTTGGGCGCACGAACTTCTCGATCAACCGCCGGTCACCGGAGGCCGCCATGTGCGGCACCGCGATGCCGCAGGTGAACAGCGACGCGAATACCCCGCCGGGGGTGCCCGCCTCGTGCAGTTCCTCGCAGATCACAAGGGCGTCCGCGGCGTCTCCGCCACCGCCGCCTACCGATTCGGGCAGCTCGGTGCCCAGCAGACCGGCGTCGGCGGCCCGCCGATGCAGATCGCGCGGCAGTTCGCCGGCGCGCTCCCAGTCGTCGACGTGGGGGAGGATCTCGCGTTCGGCGAAGCCCCGCACCGTCTTGCGCAGTTGCTGACGTTCCGGGCTGGTCCAGATGCTCACAGGATCGCCTCCGGGATCTCGACGTGACGGCTGCGCAACCATTCGCCGAGGCCTTTGGCCTGTGGGTCGAAGCGCGCCTGGTAGGCCACGCCTTGCCCGAGGATGCCCTCGATGACGAAGTTCACTGCGCGCAGCGCGGGAAACAGATGTCGAGTGATCGGCAATTCCCTTGCTTCGGGCAACAATTCGCGAAGGGCGTCCACGGTCAGCGTGTGCGCCAACCAGCGCCACTGCTCGTCAGTGTGCACCCACACGCCGACGTTGGCCGAGCCGCCCTTGTCCCCGCTGCGTGCGCCTGCCACGGTTCCCAGCGGCGCCCGCCGGGTCGGTCCGGGCGCGAGCGGGGCGGGTAGCGGCGGCGCGTCGACATCGGCGAGTTCGAGAGTGTCGTGGGCGGCCGGGATGACGGCACGGCTGCCGTCGGGGCGCACCGCGATGTGGGTCACCTCGGTGGCGGGCACGTAGCCGGCGGTGAACACCCCGTAGACCTGCCCGTCACCCGGCGGCGCGGTCGAGGTGAACCCCGGATAGGAGGCGAGGGCGAGTTCCACCGCGGCCGAGGAGAATTGGCGACCGACCGGCTTGGGGTCGGGGTCGCGCACCACGCAGGTCAGCAGAGCGCTGGCGCCCTGCTCGGTGTCGGCGTCGGCGTGATCGGTGCGGGCCAGCGTCCAGCCCAGTTCGGCGGGCCGGACGCGCAGCGCCGCCTCGAGCTGGCGGCGCACCAGATCGGCCTTGGCATCGATGTCGAGCCCGGTCAGCACGAACGTCACCGCATTGCGGAATCCGCCGATGCTGTTCAATGACACCTTCAGCGACGGTGGCGGCGGTTCGCCGCGCACGCCGCTGATCCGCACCCGGTCGGGGCCGTCGTCGGCCAGGGCGATGGTGTCGAACCGGGCAGTGACGTCGGGATTGGCGTACCGGGCGCCGCCGATCTCGTAGAGCAGCTGTGCGGTGACGGTGCCGACACTGACCCGCCCGCCGGTGCCGCGATGTTTGGTGATCACCGCGGATCCGTCGTCGGACAGCTCGGCCAGCGGGAAGCCGGCGTGCGCGAGATCGGGGATGTCGGTGAAGAAGGCGTAGTTGCCCCCGGTCGCCTGGGCGCCGCATTCGATGACGTGGCCGGCCACCACCGCACCGGCGAGCCGGTTGTGATCGTCGGGGGTCCAGCCGAAGTGTGCCGCCGCGGGTCCGGCCACCACCGAGGCGTCGGTCACCCGGCCGGTCACGACGACATCGGCACCCGCGCGCAAGCAGTCGACAATGCCCCACGCGCCCAGATAGGCGTTGGCGGTCAGCGGGGTGCCCAGACCAAGGTCACCGGCGCGGGGGAGCAGGTCGTCGCCTTCGACATGGGCCACGGTCACCGCGATCCCCAGCCGGCCGGCCAGTTCGCGGACCGCCTCGGCCAGCCCGGCGGGGTTGAGCCCACCTGCGTTGGCGACGATCCGCACCCCGCGATCATGGGCCAGGCCGAGGCACTCCTCGAGCTGGGTGAGGAAGGTCCTGGCATAGCCGCGCCCGGGGTCCTTCATCTTGTCCCGGCCCAGGATGAGCATGGTGAGTTCGGCCAGGTAGTCCCCGGTCAGGTAATCCAGCTCCCCGCCGGTGAGCATCTCGCGCATCGCCGCTAGGCGGTCACCGTAGAAGCCCGAGCAGTTGCCGATCCGCACCGTACCGACCACGGACTCTGCCTCCTCGTCGACGGCCAACCAACCGGTAGGTTACGTCGGGGCGCCCCCGGGCAGTCAAGAGCCAGCGCTTCCCCGCGTCCGGCAATGCGGGCGTTTTGGACCCCAACCAGGCGAGCGGCTATCCTGAATCGCAACTGTTGGCCGCCGGCACCAGATCTTTCTGCGCGGCGACACCCCTGATCAAGGAGAAGTACGTCATGGCTGTGCCCAAGCGCAGAATGTCGCGGTCGAATACCCGCAGTCGGCGCGCGCAGTGGAAGACGGAGGCCACCGGGTTGGTCAACGTCTCCGTCGCCGGTCGCCAGCACAAGGTGCCGCGCCGGTTGCTCAAGGCTGCCCGGCTCGGTCTGATCGACCTCGACAAGCGCTGACACCCGTCGCCTGCCGCGAATTGCCTGCTCGCGCGGCGTGCCTCTCAGGCCAATCTCAGGCGTTGGGTTGACACTGGTGGCCGTGCGAATTCTTGTCGTCGATGATGATCGCGCTGTGCGCGAATCCCTGCGCCGGTCCCTGTCGTTCAACGGCTACTCGGTCGATCTGGCCCAGGACGGCGTCGAAGCGCTCGATGCGATCGCCAACGAACGGCCCGATGCAGTCGTCCTCGACGTGATGATGCCCAGGCTGGACGGCCTGGAGGTGTGTCGGCAGCTGCGCAGCACCGGCGACGACTTACCCATCCTGGTGTTGACCGCCCGGGATTCGGTCTCCGAGCGGGTGGCCGGCCTCGATGCCGGAGCTGACGACTATCTGCCGAAGCCGTTCGCCTTGGAGGAACTGCTGGCCCGGATGCGCGCGCTGTTGCGCCGCACCTCGCCGGACGAGCAATCCGATTCGGCGGTGATGACGTTCTCCGACCTCACGCTCGACCCGGTGACCCGGGAGGTGCACCGCGGGAAGCGGGCGATCAGCCTGACCCGCACCGAGTTCGCGCTGCTGGAAATGCTGATTGCCAATCCCCGGCGGGTGCTCACCCGCAGCCGCATCCTCGAAGAGGTGTGGGGTTTCGACTTTCCCACCTCCGGTAATGCGCTCGAGGTGTACGTCGGCTATCTACGTCGAAAGACCGAAGCAGAAGGAGAACCGCGGCTGATCCACACCGTTCGAGGTGTGGGTTACGTGCTGCGTGAGACACCGCCCTGATGTCCCCGCTGAGGTGGCGCACGCGAGGTGTGCGGGCGCCCGAAGAGTCCACGACGTCGCTGTCCCTGCGATGGCGGGTCATGTTGCTGGCCATGTCGATGGTGGCGCTGGTCGTGGTGTTGATGGCGGTCGCGGTCTACGCGGTGGTCTCCGCGGCGCTCTACACCGACATCGACAACCAGCTGCAGAGCCGGGCTCAGCTGTTGATCGCCAGCGGCTCGCTGGCCGCCGACCCCGGCAAGGCAATCGAGGGCACGGCGTACTCCGATGTCAACGCCATGCTGGTCAATCCGGGCCGGTCGATCTACACCGCTAACCAGCAGGGCCAGACGCTGCCCGTCGGCCAGCCGGAGAAAGCGGTGATCCGCGGCGAGTTGTTCATGTCCCGCCGCACGGTGGCCAACCAGCGGGTGCTGGCGGTGCATCTACCCAACGGCAGCTCACTGCTGATCTCGAAGAGCCTGGCGCCCACCAACGCGGTCATGACCAAGCTGAAGTGGGTGCTGCTCGCCGTCGGCGGCATCGGCGTGGTGATCGCCGCGATCGCCGGCGGGATGGTCGCCCGCACCGGCCTGAGGCCGGTGGCCCGGCTGACCGAGGCCGCCGAGCGGGTGGCCCGCACCGATGATCTGCGGCCCATCCCGGTGTTCGGCAGCGACGAGCTGGCCCGGCTGACCGAGACGTTCAACACGATGCTGCGCGCTCTTACGGAGTCCCGTGAGCGTCAGGCCCGGCTGGTGGCCGACGCCGGCCACGAACTGCGCACCCCGCTGACCTCGTTGCGCACCAACGTCGAACTGTTGATGGCGTCGATGCAACCCGGCGCCCCGCGGCTGCCGGAAAGCGAAATGACCGATCTGCGAACCGATGTCATCGCACAGATCGAAGAGCTGTCCACGTTGGTCGGCGACTTGGTGGACCTGACCCGTGAGGACGCCGGCGGCGTGGTGCACGAGGCCGTCGACATGAGCGACATCATCGATCGCAGCCTGGAGCGGGCCCGCCGCCGCCGCAACGACGTCCAGTTCGACGTCGACGTGATGGGCTGGCAGGTCTACGGCGACCCGGCGGGATTGTCGCGCGCGGTGCTGAACCTGCTCGACAATGCCGCGAAGTGGAGCCCGTCCGGTGCGCATGTCAACGTCCTACTTCGCCAGGTCGACGCCGCCCACGCCGAGTTGGTCGTGTCCGACCGGGGGCCCGGAATCCCGCCTCAGGAGCGGGGCCTGGTATTCGAGCGGTTCTACCGGTCAGCGTCAGCGCGGGCCATGCCGGGTTCTGGGCTGGGGCTGGCGATCGTCAAACAGGTTGTGGTCAAACACGGCGGCATGATCCGCATCGGAGATACCGTGCCCGGGGGACAACCGCCGGGAACGTCGTTCTTCGTCCTGCTGCCGGGCCGTCCACTCGATGCCGCGCCGTACACCAGTGATTCTGCTCATAGCGAAAACAACTCCGGCAAAGCGGCCACCAACGGTCATCGACCGCATTCCACGGGAAAACCGGAGAACCCGCCGGATGTCATCTCAGTGGATTCTCAGTAGCACAAGGCAAGCTGGTGGCAAGAGTTTTGTGCATCTCGTAGAGAGAAAGAGCGACCTGACGACATGACCGAGCACCCGAGGTACTCGCCGCCGCAGCAACCCGGTCACCAGGGGCCGAATCAGCATGCGGCTCCAGGGTATTCCCAACCGCCCCGTCAGGCCGGCTATCAGCAGCCCTACGACTGGCGTTATGCCACCCAGCAGCAGCAACCGCCGTACGGCCACCCCTATGACCCGTATCAGGCTGTGCGCCAAGGGAACCCGCCCACAACCCCCAACATGGCACCGCCCATGGCGGCGATGCCCCCGCGTAAGCGGTCGCGGGCGGGCGCGCTGATGGCGGGAGCGCTGGCCATCGCCGTCGTGTCTGCCGGTATCGGTGGCACCGTGGTCCTGCTGGCCCACCCCGACCGGCAACCGGTCACCGCCGTCGGTGCGCCGAATCCGAACGGACCGGCCAACGTCCCGGCCGCCAACCTGCCGGTCGGATCTGTAGAGCAGGTCGCCGCCAAGGTCGTGCCCAGCGTCGTCAAGCTCGAGACCGAGTTCGGCAGGCAGTCCGAGGAAGGCTCGGGCATCATCCTGTCCGCCGACGGGCTGATCCTGACCAACAACCACGTGGTGGCCGCCGCCAAGGGGGCGGGCGCTCCGGTACCGGCCGCTCCGCCTGCTGTGCCGGGTCTGCCCACCCTCCCACCCGGCTCGGGCGGTTCGCCCGGAACGGGTCCGTCCACGCCCGGCGGCGCCCCGACCACCACGGTGACCTTCGCCGACGGGCGTACCGCGTCGTTCACCGTGATCGGCACCGATCCGGCCAGTGACATCGCTGTCGTCCGCGCTCAGGGCATCACCGGCCTGACCCCGATCACGCTGGGCTCGTCGGCCAACCTGCGGGTGGGCCAGGATGTGGTGGCCGTCGGGTCTCCGCTGGGCCTGGAGGGCACCGTCACCACCGGCATCGTGAGCGCACTGAACCGCCCGGTCGCTACCGGTGGCGACGTCAACAACCAGAACACCGTGCTCGACGCCATCCAGACCGACGCCGCGATCAATCCGGGTAACTCCGGTGGCGCCTTGGTGAACATGAGTGGAGAGCTGGTCGGCGTGAACTCGGCGATCGCCACGCTGGGCGGGGACTCGCCGGATGCGCAGAGCGGCTCGATCGGCCTGGGCTTCGCCATCCCCGTCGACCAGGCCAAGCGGATCGCCGACGAGCTGATCAGCACCGGCACCGCCTCGCATGCCTCGCTGGGGGTGCAGGTCAGTAACGACACGACCACCCACGGCGCCAAGATCGTCGACGTCACCAAGGGCGGCGCCGCCGCGGCGGCCGGCCTGCCCAACGGTGTGGTGGTCACCAAGGTGGACGACCGGGTGATCGGCAGCGCCGACGCCCTGGTCGCCGCCGTACGCTCGCGCGCTCCCGGAGACAAAGTGACCCTTACCTACACCGATCCGTCCGGGTCGCCTCAGACCGTTTCGGTCACGCTTGGCAAGGCGGCCCAATAATGCGCGTGGTGGGTGAACATCCAGTGACGCTGACCAGCGCGACTGCCGGGATCTCGGCGCTCGGATATACGGTGACTCCCATGGAACAGCCAGGGGAGCTGGTGGGACGTGCCCTCGTCGTCGTCGTCGACGACCGCACGGCCCACGGCGATGAGGAGGACCACAGCGGACCGTTGGTCACCGAGCTGCTCGCCGAGGCGGGTTTCGTGGTGGACGGCGTGGTCGTGGTGTCCGCGGACGAGGTCGAGATCCGCAATGCGTTGAACACAGCCGTCATCGGTGGCGTGGACCTGGTCGTTTCGGTCGGCGGCACCGGTGTCACGCCACGTGACGTCACGCCGGAGGCCACCCGGACCATTCTGGATCGTGAACTGCTCGGAATCGCCGAGGCTCTGCGTGCTTCGGGTCTGTCGGCGGGGATCACCGACGCGGGTCTCTCACGGGGTCTAGCCGGCATTTCCGGGAGCACGCTGGTCGTCAACATCGCGGGGTCGCGCTATGCGGTCCGCGACGGCATGGCGACGCTGAACCCGCTGGCCGCCCATGTGATCGGCCAGCTTTCCAGCCTCGAGATCTGAGCAAGCCCCAACGGGCACATCCGGTCGCCGCATCTGACGGCGTACCGTCGATTAAGGGCGCCATAATCTGCGTCGGAGGCCTTGTGTTAACAAGCTGTGAACTGCACAAACATCAAGATTGTGATCTTCGTCACAATTCGGGAGCGCTGTGATGGGAACCGCACCTCAAGACCGAATCGCAGTTAACAAGGTGTTCGGTTCCGAGTTGCCGCAGGAGTCCTCCGATGAACGCGATCCGGATGCCGGCCGCGACGCCGCAGACCGGGATCGGTGGCTCAGAGACAACGTTCCGCCCCACCACCAGTGATGTTCTTCCGGTGGTCGCCGCTTGGACCAGGCGCGATTGTCACGGTCCTTGGTGTCGTGCCGGGCTCTGTCGTGGGCTCGCTGCTGCGCTGACGTCGGGTGGGACCTTCGGATTCCTGTGAGTCCGGCCCATGTCGCCAGCAAACTTCACCCTGCCGGCGCCGTTTCGCCGCACCGGAACCCTATGCGTTGCCGCGTGGATGCCGTCCCGTTATGTTCCTCGTGTCAACGATGAGCAAAGCGTAAGAGCAGGGTGTGAGGACTCTCATCGAACTGCTCAACGCCGTGAACGGTGTCAGCATGTTGGGACCCGGAGCACGAACCACAATTCGGTAGCCCCCGGGGTCGCCGACGACACAGCTAGGGAGAACATGAAGGTTATCGGTCGGGTACTGGTGGCGATGATCGCTGCAGTCGCGGCGTTGTTCGTCGGGACAGGTACCTCGCACGCAGGTTTGGATAATGAGCTGAGTTTGGTCGACGGCGGTGGCCGCACGATGACGATTCAGCAGTGGGACACCTTCCTCAACGGGGTGTTCCCGCTGGACCGCAACCGGCTGACTCGCGAGTGGTTCCACTCCGGCAAGGCCGTCTACAGCGTCGTCGGCCCGGGTGCCGACGAGTTCGCGGGCACGTTGGAGCTGGGCTACCAGGTCGGCTTCCCGTGGTCGCTGGGTGTGGGCATCAACTTCAGCTACACCACCCCCAACATCCTGCTCGACGACGCCGACATCTCCCCGACGGGCTTCAACCCGCTGGGCTCGGTCATCACCCCGAACCTGTTCCCGGGTGTGTCGATCAGCGCCGACCTGGGCAACGGCCCCGGCATCCAGGAAGTCGCCACCTTCTCCGTCGACGTC
>NZ_JBSXPP010000012.1:0-191489 GCF_054073305.1 Mycolicibacterium sp. CBM1
TGGTCGACGGCGGTGGCCGCACGATGACGATTCAGCAGTGGGACACCTTCCTCAACGGGGTGTTCCCGCTGGACCGCAACCGGCTGACTCGCGAGTGGTTCCACTCCGGCAAGGCCGTCTACAGCGTCGTCGGCCCGGGTGCCGACGAGTTCGCGGGCACGTTGGAGCTGGGCTACCAGGTCGGCTTCCCGTGGTCGCTGGGTGTGGGCATCAACTTCAGCTACACCACCCCCAACATCCTGCTCGACGACGCCGACATCTCCCCGACGGGCTTCAACCCGCTGGGCTCGGTCATCACCCCGAACCTGTTCCCGGGTGTGTCGATCAGCGCCGACCTGGGCAACGGCCCCGGCATCCAGGAAGTCGCCACCTTCTCCGTCGACGTCGAAGGCCCCAACGGCTCGGTGGCAGTGGCCAACGCCCACGGCACCGTGACCGGTGCGGCCGGCGGCGTGCTGCTGCGCCCGTTCGCCCGGCTGATCTCCAAGGCCGGCGACAGCGTCACCACCTACGGCGACCCCTGGAACATGAACTGACCCAGGTTTATTGACCCAAGGCGAATCCGACCCCCGCTTGGTGGGGCGGCTCGAGCTGATCCGCTAGCTCAGCCGCTCCACCGCAGCGGCGATTCGCTCGTCGGTTGCGGTCAGAGCCACCCGAACGTGCTGCGCACCGCGGGGCCCGTAGAACTCCCCGGGGGCGACCAGGATGCCACGCTCGGCCAGCCAGGACAGCGTCGTCCGGCACGGCTCGCCGCGGGTTGCCCACAGATACAGTCCCGCCTCGGAATGGTCGACGGTGAAGCCCGCCGACCGGAACGCGGCCAGCAGAACGTCGCGGCGGCGTGCATAGCGCCCCCGCTGCTCGAGTTCGTGGGCGTCGTCGTCCAGTGCGGCCACCATCGCGGCCTGCACCGGCGTCGGCACCATCATCCCGGCGTGCTTGCGCACGGCCAGCAGTTCGGCGACCACGGCGGGATCACCGGCGACGAAGCCGGCCCGATACCCGGCCAGCGACGAACTCTTCGACAGCGAGTGCACCGCAAGCACACCGGTGTGCTCGCCGCCGCTGACCGAGGGGTGCAGCACCGAGGTCGGCTCTTCCTCCCACGCCAAACCGAGATAGCACTCGTCGGACACCACCAGCGTTCCGCGCTCGCGGGCCCACTCGACCACCTTGCGCAGATGGTCGCGGCCCAACACCTTGCCGGTCGGATTGCTCGGCGAGTTGATGAACAGCACCGCGGGCGATTCCGGCCCGAGCTGGGTCACCGAGTCGGCCGGGATCACCTGAGCACCCGCCAGCCGCGCACCCACTTCGTAGGTCGGGTAGGCGAGCTCGGGCACCACCACCACGTCGTCGGCACCCAACCCCAGCAGGGTGGGCAGCCAGGCGATCAGCTCCTTGGTGCCGATCACCGGCAGCACAGCGCTGTCCGCCAACCCGGTGATGCCGTAGCGCCGGAGCAACGCTGCGACGGCCGCCGCGCGCAGTGCCGAGGTGCCCGCTGTGGTCGGATAACCGGGCGCCGAACTGGCTGCGGCGAGTGCGGCCCGGATGACCTCGGCAACGTCATCTACGGGGGTGCCGACCGACAGGTCGACGATCCCGCCCGGATGGGCCCGGGCGGTGGCCGTCACATCAGCGAGGGTGTCCCACGGGAACACCGGCAGCCGCGCGGAGAGCGGGCTGCGGTGTATCCGCAACGGGATGGGAGCCGTCAGTCTTCTTCCTTGGGCGGAAGGTCCTTGATGACCTGCGGGTCGTTATCGGTCTGGCCGACCTTCGACGCGCCGCCCGGCGAACCCAGCTCGGCGAAGAAGTCGGCATTGATCTGGGTGTAGGACGACCACTGATCCGGGACGTCGTCCTCGTAGTAGATCGCCTCGACGGGGCAGACCGGTTCGCAGGCGCCGCAGTCGACGCACTCGTCGGGGTGGATGTACAACATGCGTGCGCCCTCGTAGATGCAGTCGACGGGGCACTCCTCGATACATGCCTTGTCTTTGATGTCGACGCAGGGTTCGGCAATCGTGTACGTCACGAAGGTTCTCCTCGGTCTGCTGTTCGGTGGGGCTGTAGGTCTCGCGCGGTACAGGTAAGTGGTTACAGAGAAAGCCAAGTATCCGATGCCGGCTACGGGATAGCCGACTCAGTGTGCCCTAACTTCTGGTCTTCCCCATACCTGGTAATCCAAGCATTTCAGGTGGTTACTGATACTAGACGTTGCGTACATTAACCAGCCACGCAAAGCCGCGTCAGGCCGCGCGTTCGGCGTAGGTCGTGGTGCGCTGCCGGGCCGGGCGGCCGATGCCCTCGGCGATGGCGACCAGTTCGGCCACTGTCTTGGCCGAGCCGTTCTCCGAGCCGGCCATCCGGGAAATGGTCTCCTCCATCAGCGTGCCGCCGAGGTCGTTGGCCCCGCCGTTGAGCATCACCTGGGTGCGTTCCACTCCGAGTTTGACCCAGCTGGTCTGAATCTGGGAGATCCTGCCGTGCAACATGATTCGTGCTAGTGCGTGGACGGCACGGTTGTCGCGGTGGGTGGGTCCGGGCCGGGATGCTCCGGCCAGGTACAGCGGCGAGGACTGGTGCACGAACGGCAGCGGGACGAACTCGGTGAAGCCGCCGGTCCGGTCCTGGATCGCGCGCAGCACGTTGAGATGCCCGACCCAGTGTTGCGGCGTATCGACGTGGCCGTACATCATCGTCGAACTCGACTTCAGCCCCACCTCGTGGGCGGTGCTGACGATGTCGATCCACATCGAGGTGGGCAGTTTGCCTTTGGTCAGCACCCAGCGCACCTCGTCGTCGAGGATTTCGGCAGCCGTGCCCGGGATGGTGTCGAGCCCGGCCTCGCGCAGGCTGATCAGCCACTCGCGCGCGCTGAGCCCACTCTTGGTCACGCCGTTGGCGATCTCCATCGGCGAGAACGCGTGGACATGCATCGAGGGCACCCGCGATTTGACGGCGCGGACCAGATCGGCGTAGCCGGTGACCGGCAACTCGGGGTCGATACCGCCCTGCATGCAGACCTCGGTGGCGCCGGCGACGTGCGCCTCCCACGCCCGGTCAGCCACCTCCTGCGTCGAAAGCGAGAACGCATCGGCGTCACCCTTGCGCTGGGCGAACGCGCAGAACCGGCAGCCGGTGTAGCAGATGTTGGTGAAGTTGATGTTGCGGTTCACCACGAACGTCACATCGTCGCCCACGACGTCGCGTCGTAGCGAATCGGCAAGGGCGGTAACGGCATCCAAGGCAGGACCGTCGGCGGTGGCCAGCGCCAGATACTCGTCGTCGGTGCACCCACCTGGGTTGCGCTCGGCCGAGCGCAGCGCCGCCAGCACGTCGGTGTCGATGCGTTCGGGGGCGCGGGCGGCCATCTCCTCGACCCGGTCCCGGATGGACTGCCAGTCGCCGAAGGCGCTGTCGAGGTCGCTGCGCGTCTCGGTGCGCCGGCCCTCGGAGTCGATCGCGGAGTGCAGGTCGGTGCGGCCCAGCGACTCGCTGGCCTCGTCGGGTTCCTGCCACGGCCGCCCGACCGGGTTGACGTCGAGCGCGAATCCCGACTCCGGATCGGCCAGCGCCGCCACATGTCCGGCCACCCGCGGGTCGATCCACGCCGCGCCCGCCTGGACATACCGCGGCTGTGCGGTCAGGCGTTGCACGAGGTCGAAACCGGCCTCGGCGGTCACCGCCGCCAGCTCGTCGAGCGCAGGCCACGGCCGCTCCGGGTTGACGTGGTCCGGGGTCAGCGGCGACACCCCACCCCAGTCGTCGACACCCGCACCGATCAGCGCCAGGCACTCGGCCCGCGACACCAGGTTCGGCGGCGCCTGGATTCGCATCCCGGGGCCCAGCACCAGCCGGGCCGTGGCCACCGTCGCCACGAAGTCGTCGAAGGCGGCATCGGGTGCGCCGGCCATCGCGGTGTGGTCCTTGGCCCGGAAGTTCTGCACGATCACTTCCTGGATGTGGCCGAACTCCTTGTGCAACTTGCGAATCGCGTGCAGCGTGTCGGCCCGCTCGGCCAGGTTCTCCCCGATGCCCACCAGCAGACCGGTGGTGAAGGGCACCGAGAGCCGGCCCGCGTCGGTCAGTGTCCGCAACCGAACCTCGGGGTCCTTGTCCGGGCTGCCGTAGTGCGCCAGGCCCTTGGTCTCGAACAGCCGCCGCGAGGTGGTCTCCAGCATCATGCCCATCGACGGGGCGACCGGCTTGAGCAGCGAGAGCTCGGACCAGCTCATGACTCCGGGATTGAGGTGCGGCAACAGTCCGGTCTCCTCCAGCACCCGGATCGCCATGGCCCGCACGTAGGCCAGCGTCGAGGAGTAGCCCCGCTCGTCGAGCCACTGCCGAGCCTCCGGCCACCGCGCCTCGGGGCGGTCGCCGAGGGTGAACAGTGCCTCTTTGCAGCCCAGCTGCGCGCCCCTGCGGGCGATGTCCAGGATCTCGTCGGGCTCCAGGAACATGCCCTGGCCTGCGGCGCGCAACTTGCCGGGCACCGTGACGAACGTGCAGTAGTGGCAGGTGTCGCGGCACAGGTGGGTCACCGGGATGAACACCTTGCGCGAATACGTCACCGGCAGCCGGCCACCGGGGCCGCGCCGGCCCGCGGATTCCAGACCGGCATCGCGCACCCGCGCGGCACTGGCACACAGGTCGGCGAGGTCGTCGCCGCGCGCGGTCATTGCGATCGCCGCCTCGTCGACGTTGAGCGCAACACCGTCGCGGGCCCGGCGCAGAACGCGTCTCATCGCGGCAGGTGACGAAGCGTCAGTCCGCGGCGGAACGGCCGGAATGGGTAGCGGACTACTGGGCTGCGAGTTCAGGGCCACTCCCGGGTAACCGTCGGCAGCTGAGAAATCATCCGCGCGTCTCACAATCTGAAACTCGTGCGCCTGACATGATCGACACATTAGTCCCCGCTGCTGGCGACGCCGCCCAGCCCGTCAGACAGTTCAACACCCAGCGCGACACGGGACGCGCAGTTGTAACACTGGGCTGACGACAACGTAAATTGTCGTTGTTAGCTGAATACCACAGGGGGTCCCCGCCATGATCGTGTCCGCTCGTTCCTACCTGACTGCAGGTGTCGCGGCACTGACCGCGAGCGCAATCGTGATCGCGCCGGTCCAGGCCTCCTCGCCCGCGCCGTCGCGCGTCGACTCCGTCCGGCTCAGCGCCGCGGTGCAGCCGCTGATCAGCCCGGTCACCGCCGCCGCGGCATTGCTGGGGGCGCCCAGTCCGGCGGCCTCCTCGACCGTCCCTTCGGCTGCCTCCGACACCGCCTCGTCGCAGACGGCGGTGGCCGCCGCGTCGGCCAACAATGCCGCCAGCGACTGGGTCATCAGCGCATGGAACTGGGCGGACTACTGGATCAGCTACGGCGCCGAGCTCACCCAATACGTGCTGGGCTGGGTCTGGCCGCTCAGCCTCATCGGCGACCAGGCCCCCATCCTCTGGGACAATTTCGGCTCGCCGATCGGCGACGCGACGGTGTACGGCCTGATCGCCCCGGTCCTCAACGACCCGCTGAACCCGGCAGTCTGGTCGGCCGGGCTGACCGTCGTCGCCCAGACGATCGTGGCCGCGACGGTGAACACCGCGGTGGCGGAGTTCAATTACTTCATCGGCTGGATCCTGCCGCCGCTGCCGCCGCTGCCCTTCCCGCCGCTGCCGTCCGCCGCCGCCACCACCGCGGCCGCAGCCACCAGCGCCAGCGCCACCCCCGCGACCGCCGCCGACGAGCCGGCCACGCCCGCTGTCACCTCCGGCACCGGGCACTCGGCGCGCCCCCGCCCCGCCGCCACCCAGAGCTCTACGGTCACCTCCGCCGAGGCGGTCACCTCCGCCGACAGCACGCCGGCGACGCAGGACTCGGGCACACCCGGCCAAAAATCGGCCGGCCGGAAATCAACTCAGGACGCCGACAGCAGTTCGCCGGCCGGTTCGACCGCCAAGCCGGCCCGCGACACCACCACCAAGACCCGCTCGACGGCCGGCTCCGCGCGCGCGCACGCCCAGAAGACGGCCAAGAGCGCCGGCGACTGAGTCAGCCCACGCGGTCGCGGTGCCAGAGCAACAACGCCGGCGGCAGAGCGCCGACGACCAGGAACACCAGCACCGAGTAGCCCATCACTCCCGGGCCGCCGAAGACGATGTCACCGCCGGGCCCACCCAGGCTCAGGACGGCCGCCGTGACCAGCCAGGTGATCAGCGGCAGCGCCGTCAGCCGGCCGGACTCGGTCCAGTAGGACGCCGCCCACACCAGGGCCAGATTGACCAGCCCGCTGACCAGCGCACTGACGGGAAACGGGACTGCACCGAAGTACACCGGCAGGAACAGCGCGCCGGCCACCGCGGACAGGACACCGTCGACGGCGAGCAGCGCGAGGACGACCGTGCGGATGGCGCGGTCGCTCGCGGCGGGGTCCTCGGCGGGCGGGCCGGACCGAGCGCGCCGTTCCGTCGCGGTCAGGTGGCCGGCCCGAACTCGAGACCGGCCAACAGATCGGTCTCCCAACCACGTTCGTCGAGCGGACCCGGGGTGCCTTCGACGAGTACGTAGTGTTCGGCGGCCAGTACCGGCAGGATCAATTTGTTGGACAGGGTGAACGCGCGCCCCGTCGGCCCGAGGAACATCTGGGTGGCGTGCGCGGCGATTGCGCCGATCTTGGCCGGCACGTGTTCGGGCGCCTCCACCACCGCGGTGATCTGGTCGTCGGTGAAGCCGAATTCGATGTCGGCGGGCGGCCAGATCCAGTCCGGCAGCACGTCGTCGTCGCCGAGGGCGGCGAGTCCGTCGCGAAATGCGCTGGCGCCCATGACCGCCCAGTAGAACTTCGGCACCGACCAGGTGCAGGCGGCGAGGGCGGCGGCAGTTACTCGGTGGGTCTGGATGTGGTCGGGGTGGCCGTAGCCACCGTTCGGGTCGTAGGTGGCCACGACGTGCGGGCGAAGTTCGTCGATGACGTCGGCCAACAGGGCGACGGCCTCGTCGAAGTCGGCGTCGACGAACTTGGTGTGGCGGCGCGGGGGCGTGCCGGGCATGCCCGAGTCCCGCCAGCGTCCGGCACCGCCGAGGAACCGCGGCCGCTGCAGACCGAGTTCGCGCAGCGCGGTGGTGAGCTCGCCGATGCGGTAGCCGCCGAGTTGGTCGGCGTCGTCGACACCCAGCCGCACCCATTCGTCGGCGATGATCTCGCCCTCTTCACCGAGGGTGCACGTCACGACGGTGACGTCGGCCCCCTGCTGGGTGTAGCGGGCGATGGTGACGCCGTTGTTGATCGTCTCGTCGTCGGGATGGGCGTGCACGAACAACAACCGCGGGGTCTCCTGCGAAGGCACGTGCTCACCCTACCGATCGGCGCGGTTCGGGTTCTCCGTCACCGGAGTCGGCGCTGGCATACATTCTCCCCGTGAACCGGCGCGAGGTGCAGTTCGGCTGCGCCGTCCTGGCCATCGGCCTGCTGGCCGGTCTCGCCGGTGCGGCGACGACGGTGGTGCTGCACGCCGTCGAACATCTCACCTACCACTACAGCTTCGGCACTCTCCTCGACGGCGTCACCGGCTCCAGCCCGGCCCGACGCGCGGTGGGTCCGATGGTCGGCGGCGCGCTGGCCGGCCTGGGCTGGTGGCTGCTGCGCGGTCGCGGTCGCGGCCGGGTGCCCGCGCTGACCGACGCGATCGAGCAGCCGGGACCGTTGCCGCGGCTGGCGCTCTCACTCGACGCCGGGCTGCAGGTGCTGCTCGTCGGCACCGGCGCATCGCTGGGCCGCGAGGGCGCCCCCCGCCAACTCGCCGCCGCGCTGGGCGACCTGGGCACCTGGCGGTGGACGTCGGCCATGACACCCGCGGATCGACGGATGCTGCTCGGCTGTGCTGCCGGCGCGGGGCTGGCCGCGGTGTACAGCGTCCCCCTCGGCGGTGCCCTCTTCGCGATCCAGGTGGTGCTGCGCAGCTGGAGCCTGCGCACAGTCGGGACGGCGCTAATCACCTCGAGCCTGGCCGTCGCGGTGGCCGCGCCGGTCACCCGCCTCGAGGTCGCCCTGCACTGGCCCAACCCGGACCTGTCGTATCTGCTGACCGGCCTGGCCGTGCTGCTCGCGCCGCTGGCACTGGCGGTGGGCACGGCGTTCAACCGGCTGATGGCCTACGCCAGAGCCCACGCGGTGGCCGACTCCTGGCTGCTGATTCCGGCGATCGCCGCGGCCGGACTCGCCGTCGGTGTCTGCTCGCACTGGTGGCCCGAGTTGCCGGGCAACGGCAAAAGCGTGCTGACCGTGAGCGTCGGCAGCGGACTGACGCTGGCCTCGGCTCTGGTGATTCTGCTGCTCAAGCCGTTGCTGACGGCGCTATTCCTGCGCGCCGGGGCGGTCGGCGGCATGCTGACACCGGGGCTGGCCACCGGGGCGGCACTGGGTTCAGCGGTGGCGCTGGCGGTGAACGCGTGGACTCCGGTGCAGGTCAACGTTCCGGCCGTGTCGCTCGCCTGTGCCGCCGGTGTCCTGTCGATCACCCAGGGCGCACCCCTGTGGGCGGCGTTGTTCGTATGGGAGTTGGCCCACCCGCCGCTGTGGCTGCTGGTCGTCTTCGGGGTGGCCGCGGCCGCGGCGAACCTGCTCGACAGTCTGGTGCGGCAACGCAGCGGCACACGCGACGGCCGGCCGGCAAGCGGCTGAGGTCATTTGCAGAGGTCGGCGACCTGTTTACGGGAGGCGTCACCGTCGGCCAGCCGGGCGGCCTGCCGCGCATCGGCGTTCTGGACACCGGCCAGCGCATTGATCCCGATGTCCTGCAGGTCACGACTGAACGAACGCACGGCGTCGGCCAGATCTGCCGGGGTCCGGCCGTCCAGCTGGTGCAACAGATATTCACCGCCGCCCACTAGCGCCAGCCGAGCGTTGCCGGCCACGGCGGCCTGCGCGACCGGTTCGGTACCCAGGTCTTTGTGCGTCTGGAGGGCCACTGCACCGACCACCGTGTCAAATGCGCTACATACCCGCGTCTTCGGATCACCCGGCAGCGCAACCGAATCCGTGGACTTCGACGACACGGACATCAGCGCCCAGATGGACAAACCCACGGCAACGACCCCGAGCAGCACGGCCAGCGGTGCCGCCCACCGAGCGAGTCGCTGCCCCGGCGTCGGCGCTGGATCGATCACCGGAGAGGCAGCGGAGATGTCGCGCGCGGGATCGGGCATGACTGGAACTCTATCGGCGCACACTGCGGTTTTCAGGCACATCACAGGTTTCCCCGACGAAAATTAAATGGCCGCAATATATTTCGAACCCAGAGCGGCACCCGACTGCAGACCGATTCGTCAGCGAATTGCCGCTGCGGCGCGCCATGGCCCGGCGGCTGGGCGGCGAGCGGCGAACCACCCGTGCGGGTGCTGCGGCGTGCCACCCCGGCAACGTCGGACGACTTGAGTGACTACCGGCTGATCACGCTCTCCGAGGTGGTGTCCGACCCGTCGATCCACGACTACGGCACGGCGAATTTGCCGGCCGGCACCTGGGCACCCACCAGCTGGTACCCCGAGTGGGTCAGTCGGGCGGACGCGTTCGACGTAGCTCACGACGACCGGCCGATCAGGATGCGCGAGCTCGTGGACCAGAAATCGGAGCAGGTGAGCAAACCCGCGACTGGCTGACCGGCCGAGCCGGAAACGGGGCACCAATTTGTTTGCTAGAGATGGCGTTCGATTGCGCAGAATCCGGGCCGCCCTGCGGATATACCCACGTGCAGCGCCGGTTATACACCCACGCCGACGGCCGCAACCACCACGCTGCGCTTAGCCGTCATCGAACCTTGGCGTCACTAAGAAGACCATAAGGACGCCCTTCCTGTGGGTTGGGTTGGCCCACAACGACTTCTGTCCGACCGTCAGCCGAAGCACAGTTGCCGGCGCGAGGAATTCTCAGGAAGAGTCTTTACACTTATCAGGCTGCTCTCAGGTATCGTCCAATTAGCCGGTGCCGCCAACGGCGGCGAAGGGAGACGGCATGCGACGGGCTTTGGCGCCATTCCTGACCACAGGAGTGGCACTCGTGGCGGCGGCTGTCGTCGTCGCCAACCCCGTCACGCCCGCCTCCAGGGACATGCAGATCTCGACCACCCAATTGTCGACGAGCCCCGGGTTACTCACTCCGTTCGACAAGTCGCTGCTCAACGCGATGACGCCGCAGACCGCCATAGACGGCATCGGCCCCGCGCTGGCACAGATCCTGGCCGCGCTGGCCGCGGATGCGGACCGCATCGGCCGCGAGGTCAACCTGGAGGTGGCGCCCGACGGCGCTGCGGTGGCCGCGCTTCCCGAACAGTCCGGGTATCACCCGGAACCGCTCGCCCCTCCGGCCGTAGACACGGCCAACACCACGGTCGTCTCGTCGGCGACGGGCTTCGGCCCCTCGATTGTCAGCACCGGCGTAGAGGAGGCCCTCTCCGGGCTCGTCGCGGACACGTCCTATCTGGGCGGAAAGGTCGTCGAGGCGGCATTCGCGGCGGTCGACGTCATCATCCGCGTGCCGCAATCCATCCTCGTCGCGGTCGTCGCCCTGCTCAACGGCAATCTCAGCGGGGCGTTGGACACCGTCAGATCCGTCGTCACCGATTTCTTCGGCCCAGGGCTGATCATCATCGGCGGGATCTTGGACGTGCTGAAGAAGCTGCCGCCCCTGGTGGCCGCCGCCGTCCCCGCCGCCGCGACCGTCGAGCAGGACAGCGGCACGAGTGCCGACGCCGAGCAATCGGGTACCTCCACCACCGCCACCACCGCCACCGCCACCGAGCCAGCCGACGCGGCGAAGCCACGCCCGTCGGCGCCGAGCCGCAGCGGCAGCGGTACCTCGCTGCGCACCCGACTGAGCGCCACAGCACCGGGCAGCGCTCGCCCGAGCAGCGCAGCCGCCACCCCGACGACGGAGAAGCCGAGCTCCTCGGGGTCGGACACCACCCCCGCCCCCGCCGCGGCGCCGTCGACCGGTGCCAGCGGCAAGCCGGCGGCCGGGTCGGCCCGCGCGCACAAGGCCGCCAAAACCTCGTCGCAGGCCGGCTGACACTCGCCGCGTCCGGACGCGCTCCCCGCGCAACCGCCGACTGATCCCCGGGGCGAGTCCTTGTCGGTTCAACGATCCAGTTTGCGGTCGCGTCGATTCGCCGATTCTCAGCTTGCTCTCAGGTAGTTTTGATCGTCGGTACCTCACGGCGAAGGAGCCTGAAATGCCTGCTGCCCGCTCATTTCGCACCACGACCGTCGCGCTCGCCGGGGCTGCGGCCATCGCCGCGGCACCACTGATCCCCGCCCAGGACGCCCCGCTGCGGAGCGTGCACCTGCCGGATGTCCAGCTCACCGACCTGACGATCCCCGCGCTGGGCGCGATCCCCTACCAGATCGGCATCAACGCACTCGGGGACATCCTGGCGGTCGCACCCATCCTGATCGGCAGCACGCAGCAGTGCACGGTGTGCCTCGGGCCGAACACCCCGGCCCCCGATGCCCGCTACGCCCCGTTCACGGGCTGGGGTCTCGTCGGTCTGGCCAAGGGACTAATAACCAGCCCGGTCGCGCTCGTCTCCGCGCTGCAGGCGGGCAAGGATGTCGGTCAAGCGCTCGGCGCAGCGCTGCTCGACATCCAGGTTCCGATCACCAACACGGTCGCTCTGTTGATCTCGTCCCGGGTCCCCTACGGCGGGTTCGGCCTGCAGGCCACCCTCGAGCGGCTGCTCACCGCCTCCCGCGACGCGCTGGTCGGCGGCTTCGACATCGTCGCCCAGGCCCTGATCACCGGCCCGGTGACCGTCGCCGGTGGTGTGGTGGCCGGGGCGACGGCGTTCGCCGGGACGCTCGCCCAGACCGGTGACGTCATCACCGCGCTCAACGCCGGGCGGGCACCGATCCAGGAGTCGGTCACCGCGGCCCTCAACGATCTGACCTTCAAGATCGACACCAGCCGGGCCAAGGTCTACGACGACCTCACCTCCGGTCCCGACATCACCACCTCGCCGATCCCGACCGTCCCCGCCGCGACCGCCGACGCCGTCACGGCCGCCGCCGGCCCGGTCACCAAGGTGGTCGAGTCGACGAAAGCAGTTCCTGGCACCACGGCGGCGGCCGCCCAACAAGTCGACGGCACCGATAACGGCGACACCGCGCAGTCGGGCAGCGCAACCCACTCCCGGGCGGCGAAACACAGCGGCCTGGGCGGGTCGAAACGCCCACATCGCGGCGACTCGGACGACTAGCTAGGGGGTGGCCTTGGCCCACCGGCCGGCGTCGCCGACGATGCCGACCGGTACCGCACCGCTCAGGCTGACGTTTTGCACGCTGGGGCCCACCGCCACGATAGTGGTGTCCTGCAGGATCGGCAGGACCGTCGACATGTTCCACAACCGCGGCTCGACGAGGTCGATGACGTCGTCGATCTTGGCCGAACCATCAAGGGCGGCATCGATATTGGGCTGAATGCTGCGGTCGCAGATGCCGGTCAGATTCGACGGCGCCTGCACCAGCGCGCCGCTTTCCGGCGCAGGTGTCGCAGTGGTCGGGGTCGGGGTCGGGGTCGGCGAGGGTGCCGGTGGCGGGGTCGAGGACGCCGGCGAAGTCGCCGGCCTCGAGGAAGCCGGAGCCGATGAGGTCGCGGCCGAGGTCGCGGGGGTCGTCGCGGAGGTCGTCGCGGAGGTCGTCGCGGCCGACGTCGAGGAGGTCGTTGCGGCGGTCGACACCGCGGTCGCCTCCAGCGCCGGGCAGCCGAAGCGGGAGGCCAGCAGGGTGGCCAGGTCTCCCCCGGCGGCGTGCCAGCCGACGATCGCGTCGATCCGGTTGTTCACCAGCGCGTCGCCGTAGAGCACCGGCGGGTCCAGCGCCAGCACCGTCGCGGCGATGCCGACGCTGCGCAACTGATCCGCGGCGGTGTTGGCTACGGCCACCGCGGTCGGATCGTTGGCCGCCACCCCGATCACCAGCGACAGCGTCTCGCCGTCCTTGCTGATGCGGCCGCGGGTGATCTCCGGCGGTCCGGGCTGCTCGACGGTGGTGCGTGAACCGGCCGACGGCGGCGGCTGCACGGGCGCCTCGGTCGGGGTGCGGTCGACCTGGAAACCGGCCTGCTCGAGCAGTTCCAGCGACCGTTCCTTGCCGAGGGCCGGCGGTGAGGTGGGCACGTATCCCGGATCGCTGGGCGCGCGGACCTGCGCCTGAGCCAGCGTGACGGTGTTGTCGCTGCCCGCTCCGACCGCGGCCAGCAGGTCGACGTCGAGCAACCCGAAGATGGCCTTACGCACCGCGGGATCGGCGAGCTTGTCCTCTTGCGCTCGCAGCGTCATGCTCATGACCCTCGGCGTGACGATGCGGGCGGTCCGCACATCCGGGATGGCCGAGAGCTGCGCGAAAGCCGCTGCGCCGCCGTGGACTTGGGCGACCTGGGTATCGCCGTTGCGAATCGAGTCGGCCAGTGCGGCCGGGGCTCCGGCCCGCCGGAAGAGAAGCTGGTCGGGATGCGCGGGCGGCCCCCAGAAACGATCGTTGCGGGCGAGCAGAATCTCGTCGCGTTGCGGATCGATGTTGTCGACCCGGAACTGGCCGCCGGTGACGGGCAGCGCCCGGGCCAGGCCGGCCGGGAAACCGCCGGGCACGTCCTTGACGATGTGGGCAGGCAGCAGATCGCTGAACAGCTCCCGCCAGGCCGGGTAGGGCTGGGAGAACGTCACCACCGCCGTCTTGCCGCCCTCGATGGACTGCACACCGGTGATCAGGTCGTAGCCCGCGGGATCGACGACGCCGGGCTGGCTGACCATCTGTCGCCACAGGTACCAGAAATCGTCGGCGGCAATCGGGGCGTTGTCGGTCCAGGACGCTTCGGGCCGAATCTTGTAGGTGACGGTGAAGGGGTTCTGGTTGGTCACCTCCGCAGAGACCAGCAACGTCGGGTCCATCTCCCAGCGCGATCCGGTCGCAGTCGCCGGGTCGGGAACAGGACGAAACGCGCTGGGCAGCACCAGCGCGCTGATGGCCGCGTTGACCGGGGACTGATCGGAGAGCAGGTGCGGGTTGAACCCGGGGCCGATCGAGTCGATGCCCATGATGATCTGGGTCGCCTTCGGCGGCAGCGGTGCCGGCTGGTCGGTCGTCTCCGTGCTCTGCGGCGCCGGCGGCGGACTGACCGTACACGAGGCCGTGACCAGCACAGACAGTACCGCAGCCAGGGCTTGCAGGCTGCGATGTCCGGACGGCACGCCCCTCAGACTAACGATAGGACCGTCTGCCACAGGCTCAGCCGCGGTTGGCGGCCTTCGCCCGGGACTTGGCGCGGGCCCGCATGGTGGCGTCGAGTTCGACCTTGCGCACCCGGACGATCTCCGGGGTGACTTCCACGCACTCGTCCTCCGCGCAGAACTCCATGGCCTGCTCCAGTCCGAGTTCGAGCGGACGGGCCAACGTCTCCATCACGTCGGCCGTCGACGAGCGCATGTTGGTGAGCTTCTTCTCCCGGGTGACGTTGATGTCGAGGTCCTCAGCCCGCGGGTTGATGCCCACCACCTGGCCCTCGTAGGTGTCGTCGCCTGGCTCGACGAAGAACTGGCCGCGGTCGGCGAGCTGGATCATCGCGAACGGGGTGACGGTGCCGCTGCGGTCACTGACCAGCGAGCCGGTGTGGCGGGCCCGGATCTCGCCGGCCCACGGCCGGTAGCCGTCGAACACGGCATTGGCGATTCCGGTGCCGCGAGTCAGGGTCAGGAAATCGGTGCGGAAACCGATCAGGCCACGGCTGGGCACGATGAAGTCCATCCGGACCCATCCAGCGGCGTGGTTGGTCATCTCCTCCATGCGGCCCTTGCGCGCGGCCATCAGCTGGGTGATGGCCCCGACGAACTCGTCGGGACAGTCGATCGTCATCGCTTCGAAGGGCTCGTGCAGCTTGCCGTCGACGGTGCGGGTGACCACCTGCGGCTTGCCCACGGTCAGCTCGAAGCCCTCGCGGCGCATCTGCTCGACGAGCACCGCCAGCGCCAGCTCGCCACGGCCCTGCACCTCCCAGGCGTCGGGACGACCGATGTCGACGACCTTGATGGAGACGTTGCCGACGAGTTCGGCGTCCAGCCGCGACTTGACCATCCGGGCGGTCAGCTTGTGACCGGACACCTTGCCGGCCAGCGGTGAGGTGTTGGTGCCGACGGTGACCGAGATGGCCGGCTCGTCGACGGTGATCCGCGGCAGCGCGTGCGCGTGCTCGGTGTCGGCCAGCGTGTCGCCGATCATGATGTCGGGCATCCCGGCGACGGCCACGATGTCACCGGCGATCGCCTCCTCCGTCGGCGTGCGCTCGACGCCTTCGGTGACCAGCAGTTCGGTGATCTTCGCGTTGGTGATGACCGGGTGGCCGTCCACCTCGCGCATCCACGCGACCTGCTGGCCTTTACGGATGCGGCCCTTGTAGATGCGGATGAGCGCCAACCGGCCCAGGAAGGCCGACGCGTCGAGGTTGGTCACCAGCGCCTGCAGCGGGGCTTCCGGATCGCCCTGCGGCGGCGGGATGTGCTCGAGCAGGACGTCGAACAGCGGGTCCAGGTTCTCGCCGTCGGGGTTCTCGCCGTTGGCGGGCTGGGTGGTGCTGGCGATCCCGGCTCGCCCGGAGGCGTAGAGCGTGGGCAGATCGAGCGCCTTCTCGGCGGCGGCTTGGGCTTCCTCGTCAAGATCGGAGGCCACGTCCAGCAGCAGGTCGTGGCTTTCTTCGACAACCTCGGCGATCCGCGCGTCGGGCCGGTCGGTCTTGTTCACCACCAAGATCACCGGCAAGTGCGCGGCCAGCGCCTTGCGCAGCACGAAACGGGTCTGCGGCAACGGGCCCTCGGAGGCGTCGACCAGCAGCAGCACCCCGTCGACCATGGACAGCCCGCGTTCGACCTCACCACCGAAGTCGGCGTGGCCGGGGGTGTCTATGACGTTGATCACTGTCATCGAGCCGTCGGGGTGATGACGATGCACGGCAGTGTTTTTCGCCAGGATCGTGATGCCCTTTTCCTTCTCCAGGTCACCGGAGTCCATCAGGCGTTCGATGGTGTCGTCACCGCGGTGGGTCAGGGCACCGGACTGCCGCAACATGGCGTCCACCAGCGTGGTCTTGCCATGGTCGACGTGCGCCACGATGGCGACATTGCGGAAGTCTTGGTTACTCACGGGCCTGATTCTCGCAGCGCGGCGCCGGTTTGCGAAAACGAGGAAGGACCAGCAGGGCTGCACCGAGAAAACACAGCGCCCCGAAAAAGGTGCCGAGGTTGGCCGCCAGCTGGTCCTCAGAGATCCCGGTGCGCCGTACGAACGCACCCGCGGCGGAGATCCCGAAGGCCACGGAGCCGATCATGTTGACCCATTCGGCCTGCCAGTCGCGCGATCCAAAGGCCACCAGCCCAGCCGCTGCCGTGGCTGCGGCCACCCCCAGCGCGGCGCTGACCAGGAACGCCACCGACCCCAGTGCGTCCGGTGTCCACACGTAGTGGCGTCGGATCCCGGTGGCGTGCGCCCACACGGCGACGCCGGTGCTGATGTTGAACAAGACAGTGCCGGCGAACTGGATCGCCGAGGAGTACCGTTCCGCTGCCGGCGCCGGCCCGCTCAGCGCCAATTGCATCCCGGCGGCGGCGGTGAAGAACCACGAGCCGACGAAGCACAGCAGGTTGGCCGCGCCGGCACCGGCGACGGCCGAGAATCCCGGCACGGTCGCCGCGGCGAAGAATGACGACCCGACGGCGAACAGCCAACACTGCCGCGACAACGTCGCAAGCCTGGACACACCCGGCATTCCAGCAGCCGATCCACAGCGGAGGCAAACCCGGCGGAGCTACCGTCAAGTCATCACCGTCGGTTACGGAGGTTCGTCATGACGGTTTATGAAGTACTGACCATCGCGCTGATCGTGGTGCTGGGCACCGTCGCCACTGCCGGCATTTACCTCGGACTGCTCAACTGGATCGGCGGGGCCTACGTTGTGCGATGCGCGGCATGTCGGCATCTGACGGTGTCATCCGCGCGCTCACAGCCGCAGTCCTGTCTGCACTGCCGTCACCCGGTGCTCATGCATCCGGTGCACGCGGTGCACCACCCGAGTCAGTTCACCGACGTGCGCGTGGAGCGTGACCGGCTGCGCTACTGACCGTTGTCAGTGCAACAGCGGTGCGGTCGGGGTGAATTCGACCGGCATGGCCTCCAGCCCGCTGACGAAGTTGGCTGGCCGCAGCGGGAGCTGCGCGCCGTCGGCCAGCCGCAGATCGGGCAGTCGTGTCAGCACGCGTCGCGTCATGATCGTCAGCTCGAGGCGGGCCAGCTGGTTGCCGAGGCAGAAGTGCGTGCCGAACCCAAAGCTGAGGTGGTGGTTGGGGGTGCGGTCGATACGGAACACCTCGGGGTCGACGAAGACCGACTCGTCGAAGTTGGCAGACTCGAACAGCAGCAGTATCTTCTCCCCGGCCCGCAACCGGGCTCCGTGAAAGTCGGTGTCGGAGGTCAGTGTTCGGCACATGTTCTTGATCGGCGACGTCCAGCGCAGCATCTCTTCGACCGCGTCGTCGAGCAGGTTCGGGTCGGCCCTCAGCGCCTGCCACTGCGCAGGATGGCGGCTCAGTTCGGCGGTACCGCCCGACAGGGTGTGGCGGGTGGTCTCGTCACCGCCGATGAGAATCAGCAGGGTCTCGGAGATGATCTGCTCGTCGGTGAGCTGCTCACCGTCGACCTCGGCGTCGATCAGCACGCTGACCAGGTCGTCGGCCGGCTCGCGGCGCCGTGCCGCGATGGTCGCCGCCATGAACTCGTTGTAGGCCATCAGCGCTGCCACCGAGGCGGCCACGATCTGCTCCGATGCCGTCGAACTGAGCGCCACCACCAAGTCGTCGGACCAGGCCAGCAGGGTGTCGCGGTCCTGTGGCGCGATGCCCAGCATGTCGCCGATGACCGCCATCGGAAGCGGAGCCGCCAGATCGCGGACGAAGTCGCACTCACCCCGTTCGCAGACCGCGTCGATCAACGTATCGCACAGCAGCTCAATGGATTTCGCTTTGTCGCTGACCCGCTTACGGGTGAAGCCGGAGTTGACGAGCTTGCGGCGCAGCAGGTGCGCCGGATCATCCATGTCGATCATGTGCGGCAGCGGTGGGCTGGTGGGCCGGATGCCGCCGGCGTTGGAGAACAGTTCGGGTTGCCGTTCGGCGTCGATCACTGCCCGGTAGGTGGCGGCGGCGGCCAGTCCGTTGCGGTCGCGGAAGACGGGTTGGTGGGCACGCATCCAGCGGTAGGCATCGCGTGCGGCGCCGCTCGCATAGAACCGGCCGTCGGCGAGGTCGACGTCGGCGGTGACGTCCGTGGGCACGTCCCAGAGCATAGGGAGGCGGGCTCACCCCTCGAGGTGTTTTGAGAGCTCCGCCAGCCAGGCCCGGTCGGCGGGCACCCAGTCCAGGGTGTCCAACTCGCCGCGGCCCACCCACCGCAGTGCGCGGTGGTCGTGCGGGTGCGGCGTTCCGCCGGTGTGCGTGACGAGGTAGGCGCGCAGGAGCATCGACTCACCGAGCGGGACGTCGGCGCCGAGCCGCTCGCCGACATCGACGTCGACCCCGAGTTCTTCGCGCAGTTCCCGCGCCAGCGCTTCGCCGTCGCTCTCCCCCGCCGCGACCTTGCCGCCCGGCAGCTCCCAGAGCCCGGCCAGTTCCGCCGGGCGTTGCCGCTGGGCCACCAGGACCGTCGCGCCGGAGATCAGCGCTCCGGCGACGACGATCTGGGCGGGCACAGGGTGCAACGGTATCCGCTCACCCCCGCCTCGGTCTCGCGCCTAGGTGGTAACCGCGTTGTCGACGACGGTCAGCTCGTAGGCGCTGGTCTTCCACGCTGACAGGAAGGCTCCCAACGGAACTTTCATACCGGCGCCGATGGCCTTCCAGTCGGGATTGACCGCCGAGCTGTCGTTGACGTACACATCGCCCGCTGTCAGATCGACTGCGATGACGACGATTTCATGATTGAGCTGGGTATAGCTGGGGTTGTCTTCTTTCGCCGACTCGGGAACCGAATTCCAGATCAGCGCCGCCGAGACCGTCACCATCGTCGCGTTGCCGTAGGCCAGATTGGCCTGCAGATCCGCCATGGCGTCCGGGCTGTCGTCGTAGTGCGTGGTGTTCGCGGTCAAGCCGAACTCCCGCGCCATCAACACCACGGCGTCCGCAACGGCAACACCGTCGGAGGTGTTCTCGTCGAGGTACATCTTCGCGCCGGGGCGCACGACACTGTTGTTGCGCTGCGCGAGTGCGACCATGTCTTGCTCCGTCGGCCGTCTGGCTCCACCGGTGGCCTGGGCCACCGCTGCGCCCGTCGCGTTCAGAGTGCAGTTCTCGTAGCTCTGATTGACGATGGCGTACTGCGAGTTGCTCTGCAGCCCGTACTGGCCGTCTCCGGTCACCGTGACGACGAACGTCTCCGCCGCGGTGTCAGATTTGGCCAGGCCCAATTGAATAGCCAGCTGGTGCAGTGATTGCTGAATCAGTCCCGGCACTCCCTGCAGCTGCGCGCCGGTTCCGTTGTCCGCGGTGATGACGAAGCTGTCGGTCACTCCGGGTTTGACCAATTGTGAGTTCGGGACGTACGTGTAGGCGCCGGTGGCCGGATCGAAGTTCACGATCGTGCCGTACTTGGGCCCACGGGTGATGGAGTAGGTGATCTCGTAGCCGTTGTGGCTCTCGCCGTACAGCTGCCCGCTGATCGCGCCGGTTTCGGAGTCCTGCGGACTGACCGTGTTCCACAGAGTGGGCGACTCGTTGAAGAAGATGTAGTCGAGCCGGTCGGAGAGATCGGACCAGATCGACTGCAACGCCGTCAGGTATGCCGACGCTGAAGCCAGCGCCCTCGGCGTCGTCGCAGCCGAGACCGATGCGGCGGCCGCGACTGTTGCGGCGGCCGACGCGGCGGCGCCGCGTTGGCCGGGTATCCCGTCGGCGCCATCGTCCCCGCTGGCCGCCCGGGGACCGCCCTGGCCGGCGACGCCGCCCCAGGCGCCCTGGCCACCGGCGCCGGCTACGCCGCCCGGTCCGCCTCCGCTGCCACCGTCGGCACCGCCGTCACCGCCATTGCCGCCGCGGCCTCCGCCACCACCGACTCCACCGCTACCGCCCGGATCGGAGTCGCCACCGCCACCACCGTTGCCGCCGGCACTGCCCGCGCCGCCGTAGGCCCCGTCATCGGTGGAATTGCCGGCACCACCCGCACCACCGTCGCCACCGACTCCGCCGGTGCCACCCGCACCGCCGGTCACGACTCCAGCTCCGCCCGAGGCCCCGGCACCGCCGATGCCGCCGCGTCCTCCCACGCCGGGGGCACCCGAGCTCGTCGAGGATCCGCCGTCACCACCGGCGCCGCCGTTTCCGCCCGAGCCTCCCACGCCACCGACCGCATAGGGGTCGTTGGACTTACCGCCGACCCCGCCCACGCCGCCGGCACCGCCTGCGCCACCCGAACCAGCGGCCCCGGCCGTTCCGTTCGAGGAAATCACGAAGAGGTAGCGTCCAACGCCTCCACTGCCGCCGAGCGCACCACCGTCGCCGCCACGGCCCCCGTTGCCGCCGTCGCCGCCGCGTTGGCCGTCGCCGATGTCGGTCGTGTCGGATTCCTTGTTGTTGTAACCCTTTCCGCCGCTACCGCCGTCTCCCCCGTAGCCGCCCTTGCCGCCGCCGCCGCCGGCACCGATGACGAAGCTGCCGTTGCCGCCGTTGCCGCCGGAACCACCCTGCCCACCGGCTTCCCCGTCGAGCCCGTCCAAGCGGCCCAGCACGCCATTGGGACCTGGGGTGCCGGTTTGCCCGACACCGCCGTCACCGCCACTGCCGCCGGCGCCTAGCAACGACAACAGCCCGACGTTGCCGCCGTTGCCACCGTTGCCACCTCCTCTGCCGCCCTCGCCGCCGTCACCGCCGTTGCCGGCCCAGAGTCCGCCCGTGCCGCCGTCGCCGCCACGGCCACCGTGGTAGCTGCCGTATCCCTGATAGGGGCTGGCGCCACCGAGGCCGCCTTTGCCGCCGTTGGAGAACAGCGAGAACGTTCCGCCACTGCCGCCGTTGCCGCCGCTGCCGCCGGTCGCGGCGGCGCCGCCGATGCCGCCTGCACCGCCGGTGCCCATCACGGACAGCAAGCCGGTATCGCCACCGCGGCCACCGGTGCCGCCGGTGCTGGCCTCGGGGATCGCCGCTCCGCCGGCGCCGCCGGCGCCGCCGTTGCCGGCCAGCAGACCGCCGGTGCCGCCGCTGCCACCGGTGCCGCCGGTCGCGGCGGGGAAGGGGCTGTTGGCAGCGGCTCCACCCGCTCCGCCGGCGCCGCCGTTGCCGAATAGGCCGGCCGCACCGCCGGTGCCGCCGGTGCCGCCCTTGCCGAGGTCTGCCGCGCCGTCACCGCCGACGCCGCCGCTGCCGACGAACACGCCGCCACGGCCGCCATTACCGCCCCGGCCGCCGTTGACGGTCACCAGGCCGGCGCCGCCGTACCCGCCGTTGCCGAACCAGCCTGCGGCCCCGCCATTTCCGCCATTGAAGCCGTCACCGCCATTGCCGAGCAGCCCGCTGTTGCCGCCCTTACACGCGGCACCGGCATTGCACGTCTCGGCGGTCCACGAGTAGCCGTTGCCGATGAGGATGCCGCCATTGGGATGCGCAGCCGTGCCGTCGCTGATGAAGAACCCGATCAGCGGGCCGAAGTCGGGAATCGGGCCCAAGCTGGGAACGGCGCCGACCGAAGCCGCGGTCGTCACCTTCTTCGTCGTGACCGACGAGGTCTGGACCGAACTCGTCACCTGGCTGTCGGTCTCGGCCGCGGACGCACTGGCTGCGGCCGAGGCCTGCACCCGGCTGACCGATGCGCGCGAACTCTTGCCGGCGCCGGTTTTCCCGGTTGCCCGGGCAGGCCCGGCGGTGGCGGCTGCGGACGGTCGCGATGCGCTGGGTCGGTGGCTACCCGTTGACTTTGCCGATGCTTTGGTCGAGGCGCTACTCGAGGTAGCCGAGCCCGAGCCCGCCGAGCCCGTGGCGTCCGCCGACGCCGTCGCCGGTGTGGCCGCCAGCGCGGCGCCGATACCGAGGGCGATCGCCGACGCGCCCACCCAGGTAGCCAGCCGCACACGACCGGAGGGGCTCACGCGCAGATCCGACATGCCGCCGAATTCGGCTGGCAGCGAACGCAACTCGATCACGGTGACCGGGGAATCGCTCGGGCGAGAACCGTGTGCGGACATGCGGACAGAACCCATTGCTTAACCCCCGTCGATGCCGCAGCTCCTCGCTGCAGCGCTACTCAGACCGTGCTATCGAAACAGGAGCATAGGGCCGACCCTGTGCGGTGTCCACGAAAACCGACCATTTCGCCAATTTGCTATTTGCGTATGGAAACGACCAGGAAAGCGCAGGGGGACAATGGGTTATGACTGTTTTGAACCAGAACGATATTACCGCTGCCGTCAAAAACCTGCCGGGCTGGGAGCACGCCGACGGCGCACTGCGCCGGTCGGTGACGTTCGGATCATTCCTCGACGGCATCGAGGCCGTGCGCCTCGTCGCCGAGCACGCCGAACGCCATGACCACCATCCGGATATCGATATCCGTTGGCGGACAGTGATATTCACACTTGTCACACACTCCGCGGGCGGCATCACCGACAAGGACGTGCAGATGGCCGCAGAGCTCAACGAGCTCCTCGGCGACCACTGACCGCGATCCAGGCCAGCGTCACCAGCGTGGCCACGATGTAGACCAGCCCGGCCCATGCCAGATACCACGGTCTGCTGATCTGCCAGATCGTCGGCTGCGCGAAACTCAGCATCCAGGGCACGCCGATCACGGTCAGCACCAGCCACCCCCAGCCGAGCCACCGCGCACCCGGCCGGGCGCGCCACGGCCCGTGGATCAGCCAGATCATCAAGGGCACCAACCAGACCCAGTGATGGGTCCACGAGATCGGCGAGACCAGCAGCCCGAACAGTTGCACCACCAGCAGGGCGCCGAGTCGGTCACGGTCGCCGCCGGCGCCCAGTGCCCGCCACGCCAGCACCGCCAGCAGCGCCGTCACCGCAATGCCGGCCAGCACGACGGGGCCGTAGCCGGCGTCGTGGCCGAGGATCCGCGAGACCGCCCCGCGCCAGGACTGGTTGAACGAGGTGCCGATCGGTCCGATCCGGCTGGCATCGCCGAGTAGGTCGGTGAAGTAGTAGCGGGCCTGCTGCCCGATCACCGCGATCGACAGCGCCACCGTGGCGAAAAAGACCACCGCGGAGAAGATCGCCGCACCCCACCGGCGCATACCCAGGAAGTACAAGCCGGTGATGGCCGGGGTGAGCTTGATCCCGCCGGCCACCCCCACCAGCAGACCGGACACCCACCACCGGCTGCTGTAGGCCGCGCACAGCACGCCGAGCACCAGGATGACGTTGACCTGCCCGTAGTCGAAGGTGCTGCGCAGCGGTTCGGTCCAGATCGCGGCGGCGGTCCACAGCATCGCGATGTGGCGCTCCCGGTGGGCGGGAACACCGAGCAACCGCTGGCTCATCCGGACCACGCCGTAGAGCGCGCCGATGATGCCGAGTTGCCAGCAGAACGCCACCACCCCGAACGGCAGTAGGTGCAGCGGGTAGAAAAGCAGCGCCGCGAACGGCGGATAGGTGAACGGCAGCGGGAAGTCCGGCGTCTGGTCGGCGTAGACGTAGGAGTACAGCGTGCCGGGGTGGTCCAACGCGCCGGCCCCGCCGAGGTAGACGTGCAGGTCGACGAAGTTGGCGCCGTTGGGCACCAGATAGGTCCAGGCCAGCCGGGCGGCGATGCTGGCGACGAGCAGTACCGGGGCCAGCCGGGCCGACCTGGCCGGCCGCACCGCCGGCGCCGTCGTGTCCACGCTGCGACTGTAGCGACGCGCACGACGTAGCGCGGCTTCGCGCAGTTCGCGCTGGTGAGCGCGCCCCGTTCGGTGACGCGCCGGGGCGCGGCGCATCACCGTAGGCCATCACTGCCGTAACGGTTGAATAACCACCACACGTGTCACTTGAGTAACTCTAGTAACGGACTACCTTCGGGTTCAGACCTGCACTCGAGGGATTGGGATCACCATGTCACGCATCACAAAGTTGTTCGCCGCCAACGCGATTGCGGTTGCCGGGCTGTGCTCGGCCGCACTCGCCCTAAGCCCGTCGGCGGCCGCCGACCCGCTCGTGGCCCCCGCCGTTCCCGGCGTGCCTGCGCTCAACATGCTGCAGCAGTTCGCCACAAACCCGGCAAGCGCCGCAGCGCTCCTGCAGACCGCGGCAACCGCGCTGGGCGGCGCGTCGTCGCTCGCGGGCGCCCCGGCCACCATGCCCGTCTCGCCGATCGCGGGCGCCCCGGCCACCGCACCGGTTGCCGGCGCACCGGCGACCGCCCCCGTCGCTCCCGCAGCCAGCGGTGGACTCGCCGGACCGATCATCCCGCTGCTCAATCAGCTCGGCATGCCCGGCGACCTGGCCAACCTGACCCCGTCGGACATGCCCTTCCCGGTGCAGGTCGGTAACAACCTCAGCGTCGGCAACCCGCCGGCGGCGGCGCCCAGCGCGATCCCGCCGGTGGCCGGGCCGGCCGGGGTCCCGCCGGCCAGCAACCCGGCGATCGCGCCGACCACCCCGGGCGGTGCGGGCCTCGGCCAGTTGCTGCCGCTGTCCGCCCTGCCCTGATCCACCCACCCACCACCCGATGAGGGAGTTCACCGTGCCGCAGATCGCCAAGTTGGCTCTTCTGCTGACCACCGCCGCGCTCGTGGCCGGGAGCAGCCTGGCCTTGAGCCCGACTGCATTCGCCGACCCGACGATTCCGCTGGATCCGGGCCAGCTGCCCGGCCTCGACGCCGTGCAGAGCCTGAGCCCGGTGATCCAGCAGGCGGCGGGGAACCCCTCATCGGCGCAGTCGCTGCTGCTGGCAGCCGCGTCGCAGTTGGCCGGTAACGCCACCACGCCGGCCGGTTCGGCCGCGCTGGCTCAACAGGTCACCAAGTTCGTGCAGGAGGGCGGGGCCGCCGGCCCGTCGGCCGCAATTCCCGCCGCGGTCCCCCCCGCCGCGGCGGGCTTGTCCGGTGTCACCCACGGCACCACGCCGTTGATGACGCCCGGCCCCGGCAACGGCCCCGTCCCCCTGCCTGAGCATCTGCCGACCGCCGGGGTGCTTCCCGGCGCCATCCCGGGCGCCGACGCGCACTTGCCCACCGGCATCGACCCGGCGCACGCCGTGGGCCCGGCACCCGACGCCCTGCCCGAAGTTCCGACCCCGGTCGCGCCGGTGACTCCGGCCGCCCCGGCCGTTCCCGTCGCCAACTCGGTGACGAGCCCCAACCCTGCACCGGCGCCCGCGGCGGCAGCGGCCCCGAACTACGATCCGGCGACGCCGCCGACGCAGGACTTCATGTATCCGTCGATCAGCAACGGCTGCGCATCCGACGGCGGCAACGTCATCGCGACCGCCCTGTCCGTCGCCGGGCCGGCGAAGATCCCCACCCCCGGCCCCGGACCCGGCCAGACGGCGTACGTGTTCACCGCCGTCGGCACCCCAGCGCCGGCCGCCGAGCAGAAGCTGCCACTGAACGTGACCTGGGTCAACCTGACCACCGGCCGGTCGGGCAGCGTGACGCTCAAGCCCAATCCCGACATCAACCCCGCCGGTCCGACCACGCTGACCGCCATCGCCGACACCGGGTCCGGCAGCATCATGTCGACGATCTTCGGCCAGGTGACCACGCTGGACAAGCAGTGCACCTTCATGCCGACGATCGGTTCCACAGTCGTGCCCTAGTCCGCCCGAGAACCGTTAGGGTTGGGAAGATCCCACGCCCAACGAAGGGTCGGTCCGACATGGAGACACTGGACCCGATCGACGCGCTGATGCTCACCGGAGAGTTGCTCTCCAGCCCCATGCACGTCGCGGTGGTGCTCACCATGACCCCGCCGGAGGGCATGACCAGCCGGCAATACATCGAGGAGTTCTACGAGCACAGGCTGAGCGCCACCGAGAGCATCGACCCTCGGCTGCGCCGGCGTCCCTATCGCGGGGTGGATACCGCCGGGATGTGGGTGTGGCGTGATGTCGACGATCTCGACGTCGATCATCATCTCCAACGTCGCACCCTGCCGCCGGGTTCGGGCACCGAAGAACTCTGGCAGCTGGTCTCCGAACTGCACGCCGAACGACTCGACCGCTCGGCCCCACTGTGGATGGCGTACCTGATCGACGGCCTCGCCGACGGCCGGTTCGCGCTCTACATCAAGGTCCACCACATCGTCGTCGACGGCGTGGCGGGGTTGAAGATAATCGGCGATTCGCTGACCACCGACCCCACCCGCCGCTCGATGAGGCCGTTCTACGCCACCGACGCCCCGCCCGTCCCGCCGGCACCGAGCCGCTCCGGGCTGCTGCCCAACCCACTGTCGGCGATGCGCGACGCCGCGGGTCTGGCGGTCTCTGGTCTGAACCTGGCCCGCCACGTCGTCGCCGGGGAGCTGGCCAACATCGTCGGCAGCCTCACCACCCCCGCCGTCGCGCCGCCGTTCGGCGCCCCACACACCCGGTTCAACACCAAGCTCGGCCCACACCGGGCAGTGGCGGCAACCAGCTTGGCGCACAACCGTATTCGGGCCATCCAGCGGGCGGCCGGGGTCACCGGCAACGATGTCGTCACCGCCGTGGTCTCGGGGGTAGTGCGGGCATGGCTGGCCGAGCAGGACGAGCTACCACACCAGTCACTGGTGGCCATCGTCCCGGTGACACTGCGCGAGCGCGATGCCGCCGGATCCGACCGACACGGCAACCAGTTCGGGCTCGGGCTATGCCCCTTGGGCACCCACATCGAGGACCCCGCGCAGCGGCTGAGTCTGATCCACCACGCCATGGCCAACGTCAAACACCAGGTCGCCGCGCAGGGTCCGGGGGCGATGCTGCTGGTGTTGATGCCGGCGATCGGGCCGACGGTGCTGTTGCCACAGCTGCCGTTCACCTCATGGGTGCGGCCCGGTTGCAACCTGCCGATCTCCAACGTGCCCGGCCCGAGTGAGCAGATGTACTTCAACGGCGCCCGGGTCGACGAGATCCACCCCGTGTCGGTGGTCTACGACGGGATGGCGCTCAACGTGACGCTATGTTCGTACGCCGACCGGATCGGGGTCGGCTACGTGGCCGACCCCGACGTGGTCCCCGACATCGACGACCTCATCCCGCTCACCGAGGCGGCGCTGGCCGAACTCGAGGACGCCGTCCGGCTCAGTAGGCCATGAAGAGGATCTCGTCGCGGCCGTAGTCCATGCCCGGGTGCGCCTCGGCCAGGTGCGCCTTGGTGAGGTCGACCAGCTCGTCCTCGTCCTTCGCACTGATCGCTTCGCCACACGGACAATTGATGTGAGTCTTCATGCTGCCTCCGTCACTTGTTCGCCTTCGCCGTCTATGGCTCAGGCCTTCGCCTTCGCCGTCTATGGCTCAGGCCTTCGCCTTCGCGGCTGCCTTCATCTTCTTCTTGTACGCCCGCACCTCGTCCAGCGACCCCTTGTCCACCACATCGGCGATGGACATGTGGGTGCCCGGCTTGCCGTAGTCGCCGGCAGCTTCGCGCCAGCCGGCCGGTGTCACGCCGTACTGCTTGCCCAGCAGCGCCAGGAAGATCTTGGCCTTCTGCTCACCGAAGCCGGGCAACGCCTTGAGCCGGCGCAGCACCTCGGCGCCATCCGGGTCGCCGTCGAGCCACAACCGCGCAGTGTCGCCGTCGTACTGGTCGGTGATCGCCCGGGCCAGATCCTGCACCCGCTTGGCCATTGAGCCCGGGAAGCGATGCACCGCAGGGGTTTTGGCGAATTCAGCGGTGAAGGTCTCGGGGTCGTAGTCGGCGATCACCCGCGGGTCGATGCCGCCGATCCGCTCGACGAGCTTGCGCGGGCCGGCGAACGCGGTCTCCATCGGGATCTGCTGATCCAGCAGCATGCCCGTCAGCAGGGCGAACGGATCCTCACTCAACAAGTCGTCGGACGCTGGATCACCGGTGAGCTGCAGACGCGCCATGGCCGACAGTCTAGGACGCCGCGCCGGGCGCCTCGGGCCACCTGGGCCCATCGATTTGTCAGTTCCGGGGTGCCGGGATGTGGAATCGTGGAGCCCATTCCCGCTGGACACGCCCCGAGGAGACCGACATGAGACGGGTGCTGGCAGCAGCTGTCGCAGCGATCCTCACCGCCCTCGCCCTGGCCGGCACAGCGCAGGCGATACCGGATCAGGGCACTCCCGAGTTCGACCTCTACATGCAGGGCCTGCAACGCAACGGCTACAACCTGAATGCGGACACCGCGTGGCGCGTCGCCCACCAGGCCTGTATCGGCGGTATACCGGGATACATCGGTCTGGAGCTGGCCGCCCAAGGGGTGATCGGCCCCGGCGCGCAGGAGCGAGTCTTCGACGTCGCCCGAAAGTACGCCTGCCCCGTCCAATGAGCCGGTGAGCCTCGAGCAGGAGACAGCATGTCGGGTGCGGTAGCGCTGGCGGTTGCGCTCGTCGCGGTGGCGCTGATCCTGGGCACCGTCGTCGTCGCGACCCGGCGGCGGGTGACGACGCCGGCCGAGCGCACCGTGCACGCCGCACTGCACACCGCCGCGCAGGCCGCCCGCTCGCTGCGCAAGGGCCTCGACGCCGGCTCGGCTGCCGGCGCCGCCCCGCACCTGCGCCGACTGACCGGCTCCGACGGCGTCGCCCTCTACGACGGGGAGGCGATGCTGCTGGCCGTCGACCCGCCCGAGAATCCGCCCGAGGACCCGGTGTGGACACCGGGCGCCCTGCAGATCTGCCACGACACCGCACGCGAGTCCATCGCCGGTCAGCGCCGGGTGCTGGCCCGTGAGCAGACCCCCGCCGTAGTGGCCCAACCCTTGCTCGACGACGACGGCACGGTCATCGGCGTGCTGGTCGTGGTCAACGCCGACGAACCGTCGCCCGGCATGCTCGGTGCCATCGCCGAGGTCGCCCGCTACGCGGCAGGACAGCTGGAACTGGCCGAACTCGACGCCTCGCGCGCCCGTCTCGACCGCGCCGAGGTGCTCGCCCTGCGGGCCCAGATCAGCCCGCACTTCATCTACAACGCGCTCAACACCATCGCCTCGTTCGTGCGCACCGACCCCGACCGGGCGCGCGACCTGATCCTGGAGTTCGCCGACTTCACCCGCTACTCGTTTCGCTCCGCCGGCCCCTACACGGTGCTGGCCGACGAGCTGCGCAACATCGACCGCTACCTCACACTCGAACGCGCCCGGTTCGGCCCCAACCTGTCGGTGACCCTGCAGATCGCCCCCGAAGTGCTCACGGTGGTGGTGCCGTTCCTCGCCCTACAGCCGCTGGTCGAGAACGCGGTGCGGCACGGCCTGGCCGGCCGGCAGGGCGGCTCGATCGAAATCGTCGCTCGCGACGAGGGTTCGGACTGTGTCATCACGGTCGAGGACGACGGCGTCGGCATGGATCCGCAGGCGCTGCGCGCCGGCCACGGCGACGTTCTCGGCGAGGGCGAGCAGGCCGCCCACGTCGGGCTGACCAATGTCGACCATCGACTGCGGGCGGCGTTCGGCAACGATTACGGTCTGGTGGTCGAGACCGCTCCGGACGCGGGCACCAAGGTGATCATGCGGGTACCCAAGTTCCGGACCGGGGTGCGGGCGTAGACGAGTCCGGGAAGGGAGTGGCATGACGGCGCGGCTGTGGGTGCTGGCGGTCGACGACGAAGCTCCCGCTCTCGACGAGTTGACCTATCTGCTCGGCGAGCATCCCGATGTCGCCGAGGTGGTCGGCGCCGGTGACGCGACCTCGGCGTTGCGCATCATCAACGAGCGCACCGTCGACGCAATCTTCCTCGACATCAACATGCCTGGCCTGTCCGGACTCGAATTGGCGAGTCTACTAGGCAATTTCGCACACCCACCGGCGGTCGTGTTCGTCACCGCGCACGACGACAAGGCACTGGCCGCGTTCGAGGTGGGCGCGTTGGACTACCTGCTCAAGCCGATCCGCAAAGAGCGCCTCGACGAGGCGGTGCGCCGGGTCGTCGCCGCGCGCGCCACCGAGGTGACCCACGCCGAGGAACCACAGGCCGACACCATCCCCGTCGAGCTCGGCGGTGTCACCCAGCTGGTGCGCTGCGACACCATTGGATGGGTGGAGGCCGAGGGCGACTACGCGCGACTGCACGCCGCCTCCGGTTCCCATCTGGTGCGGATTCCGTTGAACACGTTGGAGGATCGCTGGCGCAGCCGCGGCTTCCAACGCGTGCACCGGTCCTATCTGGTGGCGCTGACCATGGTCACCGGACTGCGGACCTCCGGTGCCTCGACGATGGTGCGCCTTCGCCCCAACGGCGCCTCCCCGGCCGTCGAACTGCCGGTCAGCCGCCGCCAGGCCCGCGAACTGCGCGACCGGTTGATCCGCGATCCGATGCGCACCTTCAAACCGGGCGGCGGCAATGACTAAGCCCGGACGCCCCCAACGCCAGCGGGTCGTCCTCGCCCACCGCCGCGGCACCCGCGCGGTGCACACCCGCGTGGAGATCCAGGAGCAGACCGAGGTCGGTGATGCACTGGTGCGCGGCCTGGTGCGCGCCCAGCTTGGGCTGGCGTTGCGGCTGGCCGCGGTGATGGCCGGCGCCATGGCGGCCCTACCCCTGATCAACGCGGTGTTCCCGGAGCTGTCAGCGGCCACCGTCTTCGGGGTGCGGCTGAACTGGCTGACCCTGGCCGTGCTGATCTACCCGGTGCTGTACGGCGTCGGGCGACTGTTCATCCGGCTGGCCGAACAGGGTGAGCGTGACTTCATGGGAGTGGTCGACGACGAAGCACCCGAGGTCGCCGGCCAAGCGGCGCACGGGCCTCGTCCATGAGCCCCGCCACCGCGCTCACGGCGGGCGGCCTGCTGGTCTCGGCGGTGGCCACGGTGGCGGTCGGGGCTTACGGCATCCGGATGTCGCGCACCACCTCGGACTTCCTGGTCGCCTCCCGAACCGTCGGTCCGCAGTGGAACGCGGCCGCCATCTCCGGCGAATACCTCTCAGCCGCTTCCTTTCTCGGCGTCGCCGGCCTGGTCGCCAAGTACGGCGCCGACGCACTGTGGTACCCCGTGGGCTTCACCGCCGGCTATCTGGGACTGCTGCTGTTCGTCTCGGCACCGCTGCGCCGCTCCGGCGCCTACACCGTGCCGGACTTCGCCGAATTCCGGCTGGGTTCGCCGCGGCTGCGGCAGGTGGCGATGCTGGTGGTCGTCACGATCTGTGTTTTCTACCTGATTCCGCAGTACCAGGGGGCCGGCCTGGCGCTCAAAGCCCTTCTCGGCGTGCCGGTCTGGATCGGACCTGTGGCAGTCGGCGCCATCGTGATCGTCAACGTCGTCGGCGGCGGCATGCGCTCCATCACGTTCGTGCAGGCCTTCCAGTACTGGCTGAAGCTGACCGCGATCGCCCTGCCCGCCTTGGCGCTGCTGGCGCTGTCCGGTTCCCATCGGACCGATTTCGGCGGACCGCTACCGCCCGCCGTCAACCAGACGACGACGGTGAACATCGACACCGACGTGGTCGTGACGGTCACCAACCCCGCGGGGGTGACGATCACCGGCCCGTCACAGCCCGGTGTACTGCACGCACCGGGCGACTACCGGCTGCCCCGGGGCAGCACCCTCACGCTGGCCGCCGGCGCGCATACCCCGGTGGTGGTCGGGGCGCCGGCCGCCGGTTCGTCGTGGATCGCCTCCGGCGGCGGGCTGGGCGGTAACCACCCGCTGTATCAAGTCTTTTCGATCATGGTGGCGACGTTCCTGGGCGCCATGGGGCTGCCACACGTGCTGGTGCGGTTCTACACCAACCCCGACGGCCGGGCGGCGCGGCGCACCGCCCTGGCAGTGATCGCGCTGCTGTCGTTGTTCTACCTGTTCCCCACTGTGCTGGGCGTGCTCGCCCGGCTCTACGTTCCGCAACTGCTCGTCACCGGCAAGGCCGACGCCGCGGTGCTGCTGCTGCCGTCGGCAGCCATCGCCGGGCTACCCGGTCAGTTGCTGGCCGCACTCGTGGCCGCGGGTGCGATCGCGGCGTTCCTGGCCACCTCATCGGGGCTGCTGGTCAGCATCGCCGGTGCACTGTCCACCGACGTGCTGCGCGGGCGGGTTCGCGACTTCCGGCTGGTGGCACTGGTCGCTGGGCTGATCCCCATTCCGCTGTCGCTGATCTCGCCCGTCCTGGAGCTGTCCCGCGGCGTCGGACTCGCCTTCGCCGTCGCCGCATCCACGCTGTGCCCGCTGCTCGTACTCGGGATCTGGTGGCGCGGGCTGTCCGCCGCCGGGGCGATCGCCGGACTGGTGACCGGTGCACTGACATCGGGGCTGGCGACGCTGGTCGGAGTGACCGGCTGGGTCGGCGACGACGCGTTGGGTGGCTGGGGGTCCACCGTGCTCGGCTATCCCGCCGCCGTCACCGTGCCATTGGCGTTCGCGACGATGGTGGTGGTCAGCCGGCTGACCCCGGCCGGCGTCCCCACCGACATCGCCCGCATCTTCGCGCGGATGCACGTCCCCGAGCGGCTCGGCATGGGCGTGGAACGCGTGCCGCGCGGCTGAGCCCGGCTGAGCCAACCTGAGCCAAACCGCAACCGTTCAACGCCCTCCGTCGACCGTTCACCGCAGGTTGCGACTCTTCACCTCGCATCCCTATGGCTGTGATCCAGCTCTCAATACGCTGTGAACCGATCGGAGTTCACATCCACCGAAGGCTAGGAGCGGGCGGTGCCCACAACCGACAATCCGCCGCGGGAAACCCAACCCAGCGGTGCGCAATATCTGGCCGTGCAGGCCAGTCCGGAGTTCCAGGAGCTGCGCCGCACCTTGCGCCGCTTCGTGTTCCCCACGACCGTCTTCTTCCTCATCTGGTACGCCAGCTATGTCCTGCTGGGCGCCTTCGCTTACGAGTTCATGGCGATCAAGGTGTGGGGCAACGTCAACGTCGGCCTGCTGCTCGGGCTGGGCCAGTTCCTGACGACGTTCCTCATCACCGGCCTCTACGTCCGCTTCGCCAACCGCGAGCTCGACCCGCGCGCCGAGAAGATCCGCAACGAAATGCATTGGAGCCAGCAGTGAACCACGTGACCCTGCTGGCCGAGAGCACCCAGATCGGCAACCCGGTCGTCAACATCAGCATCTTCGTCGCCTTCGTGATCATCACGTTGTTCATCGTGATCCGGGCCAGCCGCTCCAACACCAATGCCACCGAGTTCTTCACCGCGGGCCATGCGTTCTCCGGCCCGCAGAACGGCATCGCGATCGCGGGCGACTACCTGTCGGCGGCGAGCTTCCTGGGCATCGCGGGCGCGATCGCGGTCTACGGCTACGACGGCTTCCTGTATTCGATCGGCTTCCTGGTGGCCTGGCTGGTGGCTCTGCTGCTGGTGGCCGAATTGCTGCGCAACACCGGCAAATTCACAATGGCCGACGTGCTGAGCTTCCGGCTCAAGCAGCGGCCGGTCCGGCTGGCGGCGGCCACCTCGACGATGACGGTGTCGCTGTTCTATCTGCTGGCCCAGATGGCCGGCGCCGGTGGTCTGGTGGCGCTGCTGCTCGACATCCAGGGCCGCACCGCGCAGTCGTTCGTCATCGCCGTGGTCGGCGTGTTGATGATCGTCTACGTCCTCGTCGGCGGGATGAAGGGCACCACCTGGGTGCAGATCATCAAGGCCGTGTTGCTGATCGCCGGGGCGGCGATCATGACGGTCATGGTGCTGGCCAAGTTCGGGCTGAACTTCTCCGAAATCCTGGGCTCGGCGCAGAACATGGTGCACCAGGCCACCGCCAAGGGAGTGTCGGGCCGCGATGTGCTGGCACCCGGCGCGCAGTACGGGGCGTCGACCACCTCGAAGATCAACCTGCTGTCGCTGGGTCTGGCGCTGGTGCTGGGCACCGCGGGTCTGCCGCACGTGCTGATGCGCTTCTACACCGTTCCCACCGCCAAGGAAGCCCGCCGTTCGGTGGTGTGGGCGATCGCACTGATCGGCGCCTTCTACCTGTTCACGCTGGTGCTGGGCTACGGCGCGGCGGCACTGGTCGGGCCCGACAAAATTCTGAAGGCACCGGGCGGGCAGAATTCCGCGGCGCCCCTGCTGGCCTTCGAACTGGGCGGGGTGATCCTGCTCGGCGTCATCTCCGCGGTGGCCTTCGCGACGATCCTCGCGGTGGTGGCCGGCCTGACGATCACCGCGTCGGCGTCGTTCGCCCACGACGTCTACGCCAGCGTGCTCAAGAACCACAAGGTCACCGAGGACGAGCAGGTGCGGGTCTCCCGGATCACCGCGGTGGTGCTCGGTATCGCGGCGATCGGGTTGGGCATTCTGGCCAACGGGCAGAACGTCGCCTTCCTGGTGGCGCTGGCGTTCGCGGTGGCGGCCTCGGCGAATCTGCCGACAATCGTCTACTCGCTGTACTGGAAGCGGTTCAACACCCGTGGCGCGCTGTGGAGCATGTACGGCGGCCTGATCAGTTGCATCGTGCTCATCGTCTTCTCCCCCGCGGTATCCGGGTCGAAGACGGCGATGATCCCCGGTGCCAACTTCGACTGGTTCCCGCTGGCCAACCCCGGCATCGTGTCGATCCCGCTGGCCTTCATCCTCGGTGTCATCGGAACGCTGACGTCCTCGGACACCGGCGATCCGGAACTCAATGCCGAGATGGAGGTGCGCTCCCTGACCGGCGTCGGCGCCGAGAAGGCCACCCACCACTAGGGGCCGCACCTAAATGAGGTGAGAATCTCGCCGGCTGCGGGAATGGTGGATACGTGCTGATGACGTTAGCCCACATATGACCCCCCGTCGCTACGCTCCTGCCCGCCGGACCACATGACCCGCAACCGGCGAGGTTTCGCCGTCGCACTGCTGGCGTACGCGTTCGCCGCCATCATGGTCGGCACGACGCTGCCCACTCCGCTCTACGCGCTGTACTCCGAACGGATGCACTTCTCCGTCCTGACGACGACTGTCATTTATGCGACCTACGCCGGCGGGGTGCTGGTGGCGCTGCTGGTCTTCGGGCGGTGGTCCGATGTCATCGGCCGCCGGCCGGTGCTGCTGGCCGGCGCCGCATGCGCATTGGCCAGCGCGGTGGTGTTCTTGTTCGCCGACTCGGTGCCGCTGCTGCTGGTCGGACGCGTGCTGTCCGGGCTGTCGGCGGGCCTCTTCACCGGCACCGCCACCGCGGCCGTCATCGAGGCGGCGCCGCCGAGCTGGCGGGACCGGGCGCCCGCGGTGGCCACGATCGCGAATATCGGCGGCCTGGGTGCCGGCCCGCTACTCGCCGGCATCCTGGCCCAATACGCCCCCGCGCCGCTGGAGCTGACGTTCATCGTGCACATCGGGCTGGTGGCGTTGGCCACCGTGGCGGTGCTCTTGGTCCCCGAGACCGCGAGCCGATCCGGAGGGCTGGGGCTGCAACGCCTTTCGGTGCCGCCGGAGGTCCGCTCGGTGTTCATCCCCGCCGCGCTGGCGGCGTTCGCCGGCTTCTCGGTGACCGGCTTGTACACCTCGGTGGCGCCGTCGTTGTTGACCAACGTCATCGGGATCGGTAACCATGCGCTGGCCGGCCTGATGGCCGGATCGATCTTCGGCGCCTCGGCCGTCGCCCAGATCGTCGGTGCCCGGATCAATCCGCGCCGCGCGGTGGCACTAGGCTGCGCGATCCTCACTGCGGGTATGGGCATTCTGGTACTGGCACTGCACTATTCGTCGCTGTTCGGGTTGGTCGCGGCCGCGGTGGTCTCCGGTGTCGGTCAGGGCATCAGCTTCAGCCGCGGACTGGCCGCGGTCGCCGAGCTGACGCCGGCCGATCGCCGGGCCGAGGTCAGCTCCACCTACTTCGTGGTGGCCTACATCGCCATCTCCATCCCGGTGATCGGCGAGGGATTCGCCGCCCAGGCCTGGGGTCTGCGCACCGCCGGCGTGGTGTTCGCCACCGCCGTCGGCGTGCTCGCCCTGGCGTGCCTCACGGCGATCCTGTGGCAGGAAACCCGCACCAAATCTGGTAGATCTACCTACGCCGAGGCGGGATAGATTCGCCTGCATGAACCTGGCGTTCCCGACGCCCGCCGAGGTCCGCCGGGCGTTGGCAGCGCGGGATCGTTGCGCGCCAACGGCTCCCGCGAAGTGGACCTAGCCGCTCTTGCGGCGGAATTCCCGGCGGTTCTCCACCGGGCCGTGAGCGCGCGGCTGCTTGGTGTTGCCGTCGCGGTGCGTCGAGCTACCCGCGGCCTTCGCCTTCTTGCGCTCAAGTGCCTCACGGAACTTGCGCTTGGTGTCGTCGTCGTGGGGCTCGGACTCGTCGTTGGCCATGGTTGCAGGGTAACCCCCCCAAGGCCCCGGGAGCATTATCAGACGAGGTCTTCGATCCGCACGGTCCCCGCCGACGGTGACGGCACCGCCGACGGCGACTGCACCGACACCGTAGGTGGGATGGTGCAGTTGGAACAGTTGGCCTCCCGGACGTCAGTCACCGGGCTGCGGGTCTGGTCGGGGTTACTCAGGGTGATGTCCTTCATAGTGATCGTCGTGTTGCCGAAGCTGATGACGAGGTCACCGGTCACCTGCCAGATCGGCGACTTAACCAACAGCGACACCTGTTTGTAGGGCGCCGCATTGAGCTCGTAGGTGTCTTCCCAGGTCTTCGACGCGGTCAGTTCGGTGCCGTACTTCGAGGCCAGTTCCAGCCCCACCACATCCTTGATGAAGGTGATGTTCAGCTTCGAACTGAACTCGGTGCTGGTCTTGGTCGACTCGGTCACCGAATACTTGATGATCCGCTTCTGTGCCACGCTGCTGCCGTTGTTGAGCACCGACGATACGCCCGGCGCGGTCTGGGGTGGCCGGTAGTCGGTCCACGTCTGGACGGGCTCGCCCTTGGCGGTGAACTGGCAGGACACTCCGCCGCTGGTGCATAGGGTGTTCATCAACGTCGTCTGGTCTTTGGTCGGCGACGTGATGACGGAATTCGTGCCGGGGCTCTCTAACAGAGTCACCTGGTCACCGACGCTGTACCGCCTGATCCCGAGAAACTTGGCTTGCGGCGTGATGTCACCGGGACCGCTGACCTCTCCTTTGACCAGGTAATCGGTGGTCACGGTCCGGTCGTACCGAAGGAACGCGGTCCAGGTGGTTCCCTTGTTGTTGGTCAGCACCATCCTGATGTTGTTCTGCCCCAACCAACCTGGTTCTGGCACAACGACATCCAGCGACCCGCCCGGCGGGATTACGGTCCCGGCCGGCGGGAAGCCGTTGAGTGGTCGGTCTGAACCGTCGTAACGGACAAGAGTGACGTAGTTGCTGGTCAGGTTGTAGACCTTGTAGGTCTTGGTCGTCACCCCGGAGTTGGGGCCGGCGGGGGTCGCGTTGGCTGCGGCGATGGCCGCCGACTGCGCTGCCGCCGAAGGGAATCCGGCAACGGTGGTCACCGGTCCGAACGTCGCGACAGCGGGAGCGTCGAGGGTGACGGGGTCGACGGAGCCGTCCACCGTCCCGGCGACGTAGATTCGGCCGTCTGCCCCGATGGCAAGTCCCGCCGCGCCTTCTGCGACGTTGTTGACGATGATGGGCGCGCCCGTCAGCTCACCGCTCTGCAGGTCGACCACCGACACTGTGCCGCGGTTGAAGTCCGACACGTAGGCCCGGGTGCCATCGGCATCGACGACCACGTTGGCCGGAAAGTCACCCACAGCGATCTGCTCACCGATGGTCTCGAGCGTGCCGGCGTCGATCACCGACACCGTGCCGTCGCCGTCGACCGATGAGGAGCCGGCGTTGGCCACCACCACCCGATCACCGCCGACAGCCACGCCCGTCGGGTGATCGCCCACGGCGATCGTGGCAATCACAGTGTTTGTGGTGGTGTCGATCACGGACACGGTGTCGTCGGACTCGTTGGTGACGAACACCCGGTTGCCGGCGACGGCAATCCCGAATGGATTGTTCCCCACATCGACGAAAGTGCGTTGATAGCTGGTGGTGTCGATGATCGCCACCGTGTTGTCGTTTGTGTTGGTCACGTAGACCCGGCTGCCGTCGGTAGTGACCGCGACACTCGTCGGGGAATTGCCGACATAGAGCGCACCCAGTGCGGTGTTGGTGGTGGTGTCGATGACCGACACCGTCCCGTCTGCCGAATTGACCACATACCCGCGCCCGTCGCCTGCGATGGCGATCCCCCACGGGGACTTCCCGACCGGGATGGATCCGACCGCAGCCCGGGTCGCGATGTCGATGACCGACACCCGGTTGTTGTCCGTGTCGGTCACATAGGCTCGCGTGCCGTCGACGCTCATCGCCACGCCGTAGGGCGCGCCGCCGAGACCGACCGCATCGCCACCTCCGACGGTCACTTCCACCGGTACTGAAATCACGCCAGGGCGACTCAGCAGACGGTTGCCGATGTCTCGGACCTCGACGGTGAAGGTGTCGCCGCCACCGTCGCGGGCCAGGGCGACCCCGGGGGTGTAGGTGTAGCTGCCGTCGGCATCGACCACCACGGTGCCGAACTTCGGGCCCTCAGTCACGATGTATCGCAACGGATCTCCGTCGGCATCGGTGGCCCCGACGACACCGACCACGTCACCTCCGACGCTTTCTCCGATCTCCAGGGGATTGGCTTTGGGCGCCCGGTTGTAGAAGGGCCCGATGAGTTCGCGGCGTGCCCACGCCAGCACGGCGGTGAGCGTCGCGGAATCGATCGGGACGCGGGGTGCAACTGAGCGGGCCATCGCTGCGGTGACCGCGGTGGCAGCTTCCTCGACGACGGCGCCGGTCGCACCGCCGACAACGGGTGTGACAGCGGAACCACTGGCGGTTTCGGTTCGCTGGGTCGTCTCCGCGGAGCCGATACCGTTCGCGGTCTGTCCGACAGCACTCTCGTCACCGGATCGCGACTGCCTGGTGCGCGGCGATGCCGAGTTGGCCGCGGGGCGAGTCACGGCCTTCTGGGCGCTACCCTTGGCCCTCGCGGACGATGCCTTGCCTGCGGCAGGTTTGTGCGGCCGACTCGGCCCGGTGGCCGAGGAATGCGCGCCGGCCGAGCCGGTCGACGACGAATCGTCGGCCAGCGCCACCGGCGAGGCGTTCGCCAGTGCGACACCCACCCCCAGCGCGACGGCAAGCCCGCCTACTCGACCGACGTACTGTCCGTATCCCATGGCAACGCCCTCCCCGAGCGAGCACCGCCGACACCCGCGGTGCGTATGGGGCGAACGCTAAGCGGCTCAGCCACCTCGCAGCTACCCCACAGCGGTCTCGCCAACATCTGTTCCCCGGGTATTCGGCGATGTGTCAGCTTGTTCGCCCAGCGGCAACGGCAGCTTGCGCGGATCGTCGACGACGCCGCACTCGGCAGCCCGAGGTCAGCGGATTCCCGGCGGCATCCCGTAGACGTGCGACACGGGCAGCGTCAGCACCACACGGCGGTCGGCGACCATGGCCTCGCGGTACTCGTCCCAGTCCGGGTGCTCCCCGGCGACGTTGCGGTAGAGCGCGATCAATGCCTCCACGGTGTCGTCGTGCGGCGTGGCGGCGGGCGGGGTCAGGACGGCATTGCCCTCGGCGACCGCGTACGACCAACCGTCGTCGGAGGACACCAGGATCGAAGCCCGGGGGTCGCGGCGCAGGTTGCGGGTCTTAGCGCGCGGCTCAGTCATCGAGACCTGGATGACCACGGTGCGCGGGTCGAAGTGGTAGGTCACGTTGGACATCTGGGGACGGCCGTCGCGTTTGATCGTCGCCAGCACCCCCAACGAGTTGCCCGCGATCACCGCCAGCAGTTTGTCGTCGAACACCTGACGCGCCATGCTTCCGAGACTACGTGTCCGAGGCCGGTTCTAGGATCGTCAACATGACCCGCTACGCCGCCTTCCTGCGCGGCGTCAACGTCGGTGGGGTGACCCTGAAGATGGCCGACGTGGCCGCGGCCCTGACCGAGGCCGGCTTCGAGAACGTCCGCACCGTGTTGGCCAGCGGCAACGTCGTCCTCGACGCCGCCGGATCGCCGGCCAGCGTGCGCACGGAGGCCGAGGTGGCGCTGCGCGACGCCTTCGGTTACGACGCCTGGGTACTGGTCTACGAGCTGGAGACCGTCGCAAGGATCGCCGCCGGCTACCCCTTCACCGCCGACGTCGAGGGCCACCACTCCTACGTCACCTTCGTCAGCGACCCCGGGGTGCTCGACGAATTGGCCGCCCTAGCGGGCGCGGCGGAGGCCACCGAGAAGATCGCCCGTGGCGAGGGCGTCATCTACTGGCAGGTGCCCAAGGCCTCGACCCTGGACTCGACCATCGGCAAGACGATGGGCAAGAAGCGCTACAAGTCGTCGACCACCACCCGCAATCTGCGCACCCTGACGAAAGTGCTGAAATGACCGATCCCAAGATCGACGCCAGCGCGCTGGGCGGCGTCTCGGAAACCGCGTTGTTGACCCTCAACGGCCGCGCCCACCAAGCCGGACTCCCGGGTGCGATCCTGCACGACCCGGTGGCCATCAGGCTTCGTGATTCCATCGATTTCGACTTCGACAAGTTCGGCCGCAAGGGCCAAGAGATGGCGCTGCGCTCCCTGGCTGTCGACGGCTGCGCCCGCGCCTATCTCGCCCAGCATCCGAAGGCCACCGTGGTCGCACTCGCCGAAGGGTTCCAGACCAGCTTCTGGCGGCTCAGCGACGCCGTGCCCGACCCCCAGTTCCGCTGGGTCTCGGTGGATCTGCCCCCGGTCATCGAACTGCGCGAGCGATTGCTGCCCTCCTCGCCGCGGATCACCAATCTGGCCCAATCCGCGCTCGACTACAGCTGGATGGATCAGGTGGACGCCACCGACGGCGTGTTCATCACCGCCGAAGGCCTGCTGATGTATCTGCAGCCGCATGAGGCGATGGATCTGATTTCCCAGTGCGCCAAGCGTTTTCCCGGCGGTCAGATGTTCTTCGATCTACCGCCGGTGCTGGTCAAGAAGCTCGCGCCCAAGGGAATTCGATCCTCGCGGCAATACCGGGTGCCACCGATGCCGTTCAGTCTGACCATCGATCAGCTGGCCGAGCTGGTCCACACCACGCCCGGCGTGAAGGCCGTGCACGACATCGCGATGCCACGCGGTCGCGGCTTCTTCTTCGAGAAGGTGTTTCCGGCGATCTGGGCGTTCCGCCCCGCCAGGAACCTGCGCGGCGCCTACACGCTCCTCGAGTTCGGCTGACGCCTTAGCCGAACGCCGAGTCGAGGTAGCGCAGCGCCTCGTGTTTCTCCAACCCCAGCGCCCGGGCGGCCTCGACGTAGGCGTTGGCCGCCGCGGCCATCGCGGCATCCGCCGGATCGGCGCGGGCCACGAAGGTCCCGAACCGCCCGCGCGTCTCGACGATACCGGCCGTCTCCAACTCGCGGTACGCACGCGCGACGGTGTTCACCGCCAATCCCAGCTGACCAGCCAACTCACGCACTGTCGGCAATCGTGTTCCGGGCTCTAAGCGCTGTTGGCGCACCCCGTCGATGATCTGCGTTCTCAGCTGATCGAACAGCGGCCGAGCCGCGTCCGCGTCCACCCGTAACCAGTCCCCCAACTCCGACACAATGCTAAGTATCTCTTAGACCGGCTATTTTGGGGGATGTGCGTATCGCGGTGCTCAGCGGAGCGGGGATCTCAGCCGAAAGCGGCGTGCCCACGTTCCGCGACGACGCGACCGGCCTGTGGGCCAAGTACGACCCTTACGAGCTGAGCAGCACCGACGGCTGGCAAAGCCATCCCGAGCGAGTGTGGGCGTGGTATCTGTGGCGCCACCACGTGGTCGGCCGGACCACACCGAACGACGGTCACCTGGCCGTGGCAGCCTGGCAGGACCACGCCGACGTCACCGTCATCACCCAGAACGTCGACAACCTGCACGAGCGCGCGGGCAGCAGGCCGGTACACCACCTGCACGGCAGCCTCTCCGAATTCTGGTGTGACACATGCGGATCGCGCTACCACGGCCCGCTGCCCGACATGCCCGAGCCGGAACTCGAGAAGATGCCGCCCACCTGCGAGTGCGGAGGGCTGATCCGGCCCGGCATCGTCTGGTTCGGCGAGCAGCTGCCCGACGAGCCGTGGCAGTCCGCCGTCGAGGCGGCAGCCACCGCCGACGTGCTGGTGGTCGTCGGCACCTCCGGCATCGTCTATCCGGCCGCCGGACTGCCCGACGTGGCCCGGGCTCGCGGTGCCATCGTGGTGGAGGTCAACCCCGAGGAGACCCCGCTGACGGCCACCGCGACGATCTCGCTCCGGGAGTCGGCGAGCACAGCGCTGCCCCGACTTCTACAGCGGTTGCCCGAGCTGCTGGGTGGCTGAGCACCCCGCGCCGAGCGGCCACTTGATGTCCGTTTCGGGCTCGATTGCGTGTCCTAACTGGCCACTCGCCGACTAGCTGGCTTTGCTGGCCCGGCCCAGGGCGACTTCCTGAACCGGAAGCGGCACCCACGCGGGGAAGGTCGCCTCCCGGCGCGCCGCATCGATCTCGAAACCGGCGGCCGCAATCGAGCGCTCCGTCGCGCGATGCGTGTGGCAGTTGCCGGCCATCCGGGGCCAGATCGTGGCGTCGGCCAAACGCTGCAGGCCACCCCGCCATCCACCGGTAGCGACGTGCTCGAAATAGCGCAGCTCCCCGCCGGGCTTGAGCACTGAACTGAGTTGGCGCAGAACATGCTCGGGGTCTTCGACTGAGCACAACACCAACGAGCAGACCACGGCGTCGAATGGTTCGCCGGCGGGCATCGCCTCGATGGTCGACTCGATCACCGTCACCGGTACCGGCGCTGCCGACGCGGCTTCGCGGGCCAGTGGCGCCAGCCGCACCTCCGGCTCGAGGGCGACGACTTCGGTGACGGTGCCGGGATAGAACGCGAAGTTGGTGCCGGTGCCCGCACCGACCTCCAGCACGCGCCCACTCAGGCCGGCGAGGTTCTCGGTGCGCATCTTCTTCATCACGCCCGACTCGTGGGCCGACATCACCGTCCAGAGCCGGGCGAAGAACGGGTGATCGAAGGTCTGTGCCGTCATGTTTTGGCCTCCCGGGCTACCAGGCCAGCTTAGCGACCCGCACTCCCGAGCAGTCAACACCGTGCGCGATGCCGCCCACGGGTCGGTTCAGCGGGGCCTTCGCTGAATCCGATCCGTTGATGCAGCCAGACCAACGGCTTGGGCGCCCACCAGTTCCAGCGGCCCATCACGTGCATGAACGCCGGCAGCAACGCCATTCGCACCAGCGTGGCGTCGGCCAGCACGGCCAGCGTCAACCCGACTCCGAACAGCCGCATGAAGGACACCTGCGCAGCGATCAGCGCGGCGAACGCGATCGACATGATCAGCGCGGCCGCGGTGACCACCCGGCCGGTGTGCGCCAGCCCGAGCGCCACGCTTTCGTCGTTGTCGGCCCGGGTCTGCGGGGAGGCCAGCCAGAACTCCCGGATCCGGGCGACCAGGAACACCTCGTAGTCCATCGACAGCCCGAACGCGATGCAGAACAGCAGCACCGGCATGTTCGCTTCCATCGTCCCGGTCGCCGTGGTGCCGAACGCGCCGAGGTGACCCTCCTGAAAGATCCACACCAACGCGCCGAACGCCGCCGACAACGACAACACGTTGAGCACCAACGCTTTCAGTGGCAGCACCAGACTGCCGGTCAGCAGGAACAACAGCGCGAAGGTGATCACACCGATAAGCCCGAGCACCAACGGAATTCGCGTCATGATCGCCTGCACGCTGTCGCGGTTGGCCTGGGCGCCGCCGCCGACGAGGACCTCGCGCCCGGCGGGCGTGGGCACGGCGTGCAACCGATCCAGTTGGGACTTCGACGCCTCCGAGAACAACGGTGCGGTGCTGCGCACGGTCAAGAAGGCGCTACCGTCGTCGACACCGGCCGGCGCCGACGACGGGCCGACGTTGCGACCGCCGGCGAACGTCGCCCCTGGCGCCGACACCAGCGACACGTCGGGTACCCGGGACAGGTCGGCGGCGTAGCGCTCCAATTCCACCGGGGTGATGCCGGTGGCGTTCGGGATCACCACGGCGACAGCGGTGTTGAAGTCACTGGCGAACTGGGTGCGCAACTGGTCGCCCACCTGATGCGTCGAGGCGCTCGCCGGCAGCACCCGGTCGTCGGGATTGCCGAACTGCACCCTCAGGAACGGGGCGCCGAGCAACAACAACAGCGCCACGATCGCGAGTCCGATCGGAACAGCATGGCCCATCACGAATTTGGTCGACCGGTACCAGAACAACTGATCCAGCGTCTTGGCGGCCGGCTCCGGCCGGTGCAAGATTCTGCGCAGCGGGCGGCGGATGTCGAGGGAGTCCAGCCGATCACCCAGCAGGACGATCGCGGCCGGACTGACGATCACCGCCGCGGCCGCCGCGAACGCCACCGTCGCGATGCCGGCGTACGCGAACGACTTCAGGAAGTACATCGGGAACAGAATCATCGCCGACATCGACAACGCCACCGTGGTGGCCGAGAACAGCACCGTGCGCCCGGCGGTGGCCATGGTGCGCCGCAGCGCGCAGTCACGATCAGCGCCGGCGGTGATCTCGTCGCGGTAGCGGCTCACGATGAGCAGGGTGTAGTCGATGGCCAGCGCCAGTCCCAGCGCGGTCGTCAGGTTCAGCCCGAAGATCGACACATCGGTGAAGAACGTGATCAGGCGCAGCACCGCCATCGAGCCCAGGATCGCCATCACCCCGACCGCCAGCGGCAGCGACGCGGCCACCAGGCCGCCGAACACCCACACCAGGACCAGGAAACTGAGCGGGACCGCGATCGACTCCATCCTCAGTAGGTCGCGTTGGGTCTGCTCGGTGATCTGCGAGTAGATCATTGCGGTCCCGCCGGCCCGCACGGTGACGCCGGCCGGCTCCGGCGGCAGTTCCTCGACGAGCGCCTTGGCGTACTTCTGCGCGTCGTTCTCGCCGCCGTCCATGATCGCGACGATCAGACCGATCGTGCGGTCCTTGCTCAGCAGCTCCCCCGCCGCGGCGGGGGGCGAGGTCCAGGCCGAATTGACGCCGAGCACGTGCGGCGACGCCTTGAGCCGGTCCACGATCGCGGTCCCGATCGCCTGTGCGGCGGGGCTGGTGGCTCCCGCCGGGTCGCTGACCGTGATGAGCAGCTGTTGGTCGCTCTGGCCGAACTTCTCGTCGAGCAATCGGGAGGCGCGGCTGGACTCCGAGGTGGGGTCGACGAACCCTCCCGCGGACAGAGTGCCGGCGACCGGGATGCCGAACAGCCCCGCAGCGATCATCACCAGCACCGCCACGCCGACTATCCGTTTGGGCGCGCGAATCGCCAGGTGAGCCACGGTCTGGAGCACAAGGCCATTTTTCCCGCCGACGTCCGCCAGGGGCGATTGGATTCAGTGACGCAAGCGTGACTTCTCCACCGTCAACAATGACCTGACTCGGGAGTAAGAATTGCCACCATTTTCCGAAACGTAACTCAAAGATTCCTTAATGGTGACCCATACAGTCCTAGGTATGTGGATCGACGACACCAGTGCAGATGTCATCAAAGTCGACTTCGACGCGCTGTATCACGGCGACGTTCTTGTCGAGGGCGACACTTCGGAGCAATTCGAGGAACGCCCTCCGCTCGCCAACGCCAGCTGACTTCAGCGCCGAAAGGCGCCTGCGCCGCTGGTGTGCGGCGAGGCGCCATTCGAGGTTGATCTGTGGGTAGTGCCCGCCTGGGTTCAGGCGGGCACTTTCTTGTCCTAGTCCGACGTGACCATCCCGGCCAGCCGTCCGCCGATGATGTCCTCGGCTTCGGAAACCATGCGACTGACCAGCTCGCCGACCGTCGGGATGTCGTTGATCAGGCCCATCGCGGTACCGACGGTCCAGATGCCGGCGTCGAGGTCGCCCTCGTCGAACACCCGGCGGCCGCGCACCCCGGCGACCAGATCCCTGACATCCTCGAACTGACCGCCGTCTTTGAGGATCTGCACCACCTCGCGGGAGACCACGTTGGAGGCCACCCGGGCGGTGTTGTGCAGGCTGCGGAAGATCAGCTCGGTGCCCAGCTCGTTGCCGGCGACGATCGCCTCCTTGACGTTCTGGTGGATGCACGACTCGACGGTGCACATGAACCGGGTGCCCATGTTGACGCCGTCGGCACCCAACGCGAGCGCGGCCACCAGGCCACGGGCGTCGGCGAACCCGCCGGAGGCGATCATCGGGATCTCGATCTGCTTGGCGGCGGCCGGAATCAGCACCAGGCCGGGCACGTCGTCCTCACCGGGATGGCCGGCGCATTCGAAGCCGTCGATGCTGATGCCGTCCACACCGAGGCTCTGTGCCTTGACGCCGTGGCGCACCGAGGTGCACTTGTGCAGCACCTTGATGCCGTTGTCGTGGAACATCGGCAGGTGCGGCGCCGGGTTGGAGCCCGCGGTCTCGACGATCTTGACGCCGGAGTCGACGATCACCTGGCGGTACTCGTCGTACGGTGGCGGATTGATCGACGGCAGGATCGTCAGGTTGACCCCGAACGGCTTGTCGGTGAGATCGCGGGTCTTGGCGATCTCGTTCGCCAGATCGGCCGGCGTGGGCTGTGTCAGCGCGGTGATGAAGCCCAGACCGCCCGCATTCGCCACGGCCGCAACGAGTTCCGCGCGACCGACCCATTGCATACCGCCCTGGGCGATGGGGTGCTCGACACCGAACGCCTCGGTGAACTTCGTCTTGAGTGTCATCGGGGCCTACCGCGGCGCCATGCGGATGGCGCCGTCGAGGCGGATCACCTCGCCGTTGAGCATCGGGTTCTCGACGATGTGGGTGGCCAGCGCGCCGTACTCGTCGGGGTCACCGAGACGGGCCGGGTGCGGAACCTGCTTGCCAAGCGAGGCCTGTGCCTCCTCCGGCAGCGAGCCCAGCAGCGGCGTCTTGAACAGGCCGGGGGCGATGGTGACGACGCGGATCAGATCGCGGGACAGGTCGCGGGCGATCGGCAGGGTCATGCCGACAACGCCACCCTTGGATGCCGAGTAGGCGGCTTGGCCGATCTGGCCGTCGAACGCGGCCACCGAGGCGGTGTTGATGATGACGCCGCGCTCGCCGTTGATGGGTTCGGTCTTGGCGATCCGCTCGGCCGACAGCCGCAGCACGTTGAACGTGCCGATCAGGTTGACCTCCACGACCTTGCGGAAGGCGTCCAGCGGGAAGGGGCCCTCCTTGCCGAGCGTCTTGATAGCGTTGCCGATACCGGCGCAGTTGACGTTGATGCGCACCGGGCCCATCTCCTCGGCGGCGTCGAGCGCCGCGGCGACGGCCTCGGGGTCGGTGACGTTGGCCTGAACGAACTGGGCCCGAGGGCCGAGTTCGGCGACGGCCTCTTCGCCCCTGAGGTCGATGACGACGACGGATGCGCCGCGGTCGAGCAGTCGCTTGGTCGTGGCCAGCCCGAGCCCGGAGGCGCCGCCGGTGACGACGGCTACGGCGTCCTTGATCTCCACGTGTAGTTTTCCTTTCGATAGATCGACCTACTGGTTGGTTGGGGACTATACCCAGTCCCGAAGAACGCTATCGGTGTCGGCACCGGGGACGCCCGGCGCGATGGGCGCGTCGGGCGCGGTACGGGAGAAGCGGGGCGCCGGCGCCGGGAACAGCGAGCCGTTCTCGCTGTAGAAGGTGCCGCGCTCGGCGTTGTGTGCCTCGGACTCCACCTCGCCGAACGACAACACCGGGGTGACGCAGGCATCGCTGCCTGCGAAGACCTTCGCCCAGTGGTCACGGTCCTGCGAGGCGAACTTCTCGGTGAGGATCGCACGCAGCTCCGGCCAGCGGGTCATGTCGTTCTGACCGGGGAGGTCCGCGGCGTTCAGACCGAGCTTGTCCAGCAGCTCCGCGTAGAACTGCGGCTCGATCGAACCAACCGCCACGTAGCGCCCGTCGGCACATTCGTAGGTGTCGTAGTACGGCGCGCCGGTGTCGAGCATGTTGACCCCGCGGGTGTCGCTCCACATGCCCATGTGGCGAAACGCCCACATCATCGTGGCCAGCACGCTGGATCCGTCGACCATGGCGGCGTCGACCACCTGGCCCTTACCCGAGCGCTCCCGCTCCCACAGCGCGGCCAGGATCCCGACGAGCAGGAACATCGAGCCACCACCGAAGTCACCGGCGAGGTTGAGCGGCGGTACCGGGCGCTCGTTGACGCGCCCGACGGCGTGCAGCACCCCGTTGAGCGAGATGTAGTTGATGTCGTGGCCGGCCTGCTGACTGCGCGGACCGGTCTGGCCCCAGCCGGTCATCCGGCCGTAGATGAGGCGTTCGTTGACCTTGGCGCAGTCCTCGGGACCGAGGCCGAGACGTTCGGTGACGCCGGGGCGGTACCCCTCGATGAGCACGTCGGCCTTGGCGATCAACCGCAGCACCAAGTCACGGTCCTCGGGATCCTTGAGGTTGGCGGCCACCGACCGGCGGTTGCGCAATAGATAGTCGTTGCTCGCGGGGGCTTGAATGCCCGGCACCTTGCCCGGCCGCTCGACGCGCACCACGTCGGCGCCCAGGTCACCGAGGATCATCGCGGCGTGCGGGCCGGGCCCGATTCCGGCCAATTCGATGACGCGCAGACCGTGCAATGGTCCCGGCATAGCTCCCTACCCTCCAGTTGATTGATCGCCCGCCCTACTATTTACACCCGCGCTCCCCCGACCCGGGCTGCGCCCCCGCCGACGCCTAAGGTGCAGCCATGACGACCATCGACGCTTACACCGGCATTCCGGAGCTCACTGTGTCGCTCGACGGCGGGGTGCTGTCGGTGACGTTGAACCGCCCGGACAGCCTGAATTCGCTGACCGCTCCGATGCTGCGGGCACTGGCCGACGCGATCGAGCATGCGGCCGGTGACCCGTCGGTGCGGGTGGTGCGCCTGGGCGGGGCGGGACGCGGGTTCAGCTCCGGTGCCGGTATCAGTGCCGAAGATCAGGCCAACCGCGCGCCGGGCAGCGACGACGTGCTGGAGCAGGCGAACCGTGCGGTGCGCGCGATCGTCGCTCTGCCCAAGCCGGTGGTCTCGGTCGTGCAGGGTCCGGCCGCGGGCGTCGGTGTGTCACTGGCCCTGTGCTGTGACGTCGTATTGGCTTCGGAGAAGGCGTTTTTCCTGCTGGCCTTCACCAAGATCGGGTTGATGCCCGACGGCGGCGCGTCGGCGTTGGTGGCCGCCGCGGTCGGCCGGATCCGCGCAATGCGGATGGCACTTCTGGCCGAGCGCATCTCGGCCGCCGAGGCCTACGAGTTCGGTCTGGTCAGCGCGGTGCACCCAGCCGACGAGCTCGAGGCCGCTGCGGGTGCGGTGATCGACACCCTGGTGTCCGGGCCGGCCCTCGCGCTGGGCAGGACCAAATTGGCCATCAACGCCTCGACGCTGACCGAGCTGGACGACGCGATCGAGCGCGAGAGCGAGGGACAGCTGAAGTTGTTGGCGTCCAATGACTTCCGCGAAGGAACTAAGGCCTTCCAAGAGCACCGCTCCCCGGAGTTCACCGACTCCTAGCCGGCCTCTGCCCTGACACCACTTTGTTCCAGAACGCGATATCACCGGCGATATCGCGTTCTGGAAAAGCCACTCATCCCCCAGTGACCTGGCCTCGACTACGCACTCGGAAATGTCGGGACCCCTCACCATCATGGGTCCCATGCCCAACTACACCTACCGGGCCGAGTGGTCGGACAATTGCTGCCAGTACCTGGGACTGTGCCTGGAATTCAAAGGCCGTTACGCAACGGCACTCACGGCACATGAAGCCATTGAGCGTGTCGAGAAATTGATCACGCGAGAACTAGAAGAACTGGCTGAACTCGGCATGGACCCACCGGAGTCATCGACCGACCGCCGCTACAGCGGCAACTTCATGGTGCGCACCGCTCCCGTGCTGCACCAACGGCTGACTGTTGAGGCCGCCGAGCAGGGGATCTCGTTGAACCGCTGGGCCAGTTACAAACTCGCCGGCCGCCCCGCGCCCTCAATCGAGGATCTCTTCGGCTGAGGCGAAAATCGTTGGACTCGGCCCTGATCCGTCAGGGACGATCAAGCCCATGGGTGTGCGCTACGACAGCGACCAGCCGGTGAGCACCGCCGCCGGTCGATGGCGCGTACTCGCACCGTTCCGCTACCGCGAGTTCCGGCTGCTCATCTCGGCGATGTCGATCTCACTGTTCGCCGAGGGCATGTGGACCGTGGTGATGGCCCTTCAGGTCATCGCCCTGGCCGACGACCCGGCGGCACTCTCCCTGGTCGCTGCCTGCCTCGGGGCCGGGATGCTGGCCTTCATCCTCGTGGGTGGCATCGTGGCCGACCGGGCGCCGCAACGCGCCATCATCATCGCCGTCGAGATGGCCAACGTCGCCGCGACCGGCGCCGTCGCGGTCCTCGGCCTACTCGGCGAGCTGCAGCTGTGGCATATGGCCGTCGCCGCAACGGTTCTCGGCGTCGGCGCCGCTTTCTTCTTCCCCGCCTACAGCGCCTACCTGCCGCGCATCCTGCCCGCCGACCACCTGCTTGCCGCCAACGGCGTCGAGGGCGCGATCCGGCCCACCCTGCAGCAGGCCATCGGGCCGGCCGCGGCGGGAGTTCTGGTCGGACTGACTTTCCCATCCCTGGGCAGCGTGACCGTGGCAGCCCTGTTCACCCTCGGACTCGTCCTGCTGGTCGCGATGCGCCCGGGCGAAGGCTCGCACATCGTGATGGCCGTCGATCGGGAGCAACCGCATGCGCTGACCGATCTGCGTGACGGCCTGCGCTTCGTGGTGCGCACCCCGTGGTTGCGCTGGACATTGCTATTCGCCAGCACCTGGGTGTTCCTGGCGCTCGGCCCGATCGAGGTGTTGTTGCCGTTCATCGCCCGCAACCGATTCGCCCATGGCGAGCAGGTGTACGGCGTGATGCTGGCCGCGTTCGGACTGGGCAGTGCGCTGGGCGCGCTGGCAGTGTCCTCGCGCCGACTACCCCGCCGCTACCTGACCGTCATTATGACGATGTGGGGGGCGGGCTCGCTACCGCTGGCCGTCGTCGGTTCGACATCGTCGCTGCCAGTGATGCTGGTCGCCCTGTTCGTGGTCGGCATCACCGACGGCGCGGGCATGGTCATCTGGGGCACCTTGCTGCAGCGGCGAGTACCACCGGCCATGCTCGGCCGGGTGTCGAGCCTGGACTTCTTCGTCTCGCTGGCGTTCATGCCGCTGTCGATGGCCGCCGCCGGTCCGCTGTCGAAAGTGGTGCCGGTCGAACTCATCTTCGCCGTGGCGGGTATCGCGCCGGTGGTGCTGGCCGCGGTCGCGCTCACTGCGGCACGCATGCCGCGCGACGAGCTCGCCCATCCGCTGCGCTAGGTCCACACCCCGAACATCGGCGGCAGGCCCAGCACCATGATCAGCCCCCACACCACGTGGGTGAGTACCGGCGCCAACACGCCGCCGGTGGCTCGGCGCTCCCAGGCGCACACCGTGCCAAGGATGATCGCGGCGAAGCCCAGCATCGGGTTTCCGCTGGCCGAGGTCACCGCCGTGTACAGCAGCGTGGAGATCACCACCGGGTGGAAGGCGCCGAGCGCGCTGTAGAGCGCGCCGCGGAAGAACAGCTCCTCGGCGAATCCGTTCACCAGGGTGATCGCCACCACGAGCGTGAGGCTGCCGTGGTTGGCGTACTCCAGAACCCGGGTGATGCGCTCGGCGACGGGCGGAATTTCGCGGGCCACCAGACCGCCGGCCACGAACACACCGCCGAGCAGCAGCCCGACGGCCAGGCCGGTGACCACCGGCCGCTGGTTGCGCCCCCGCCATCGGATGCAGCCCAGGTGCACCGGACCGGATGCCAGAGCACCCGCTGTCCACACCGCCGCCAGCGTCAGCGTCAGCCAGTAGAACGTCGCGTCCCCGGGCGTACGGGTCAGCGAGAAGCCCAGCAGCACTGCGCCGATGACCGACACGACGCAGACGACGCGGCGCCGGCGCCGCACCACCGACGGCCATTCCTGGGAGGGCACGGCAGCCTTGGCCGCGACGGCTCGGAACTCGGCGAGCACCGTCATAGGGCGCGGACCTTCTCCAGGAACAGATCGACACCAGTCCGCAGCACGCCCGCGACGGGACCGGGTACCGCGCCGAACAGCCTCAGCGCGGGCCGCGCCACAGCAGGGGTCACCGCCGCCGCCAGCCGGCGCAGCCGCAGAGCGTCCCCGCCGGCCCAGAGCGGGTCGCTGTCGGCGAGGTGGTGCGGATCGGCAAGCTCATCGACGGGCCGCGGCGGCGGACTGGACACCGACGCGGCGACGGCGTCCTCGATCTCGGTGAGACCGTCGGGCGGGTCCGGCACATGATCACGTAAGACAGTGTCGGAGGCCGTCATCGGATGGTCCAGCGATTCGATGAGATCGGCGGCCAGGCCACTCGGCACCGGCACGGCCATGCCGGCCACCCGGCCCACGATGCGGCGCGGGACGATGTCGTCGACCGGCAGCCCGGCCCGGAACTCACCGGCGGCATCGACGTAAGTCGACAGCAGTTCGCGGTAGGTGGTCCTGGTCGGTCCGACGATGTCGTAGGAGCCAGGCGGCACCCGGTCGGGGTCGGCAGCGGCGGTCAGGTAGTAGAGCACGTCGCGGATCGAGATCGGGTCGATGTCGTTCTCCGACCATGGCGGCAGCGGGATCAGCCAGAACCGGTCGCCGACGTACCGGATCATCTCGAAGGACGTCGATCCCGCACCGATGATGACCGCCGCGCCCAGCCACACCAGCTCGGCGCCGCCCTCGACCTTCAGAGCGCCGGCAACCTCGGCGCGGCCGGCCAGGTGCTCGGACAACGTGTCGTCCTCGGGGACGAACCCGCCGAGGTAAACGATGCGCCGCACTCCGGCTTCGGCCGCGGCGGCGGCCACGATGGCGGCGGCGGCATTGTCACGCTCGCGAAAACCGTGCTCGCCGATGCCGTGCACAAGGTAGTAGACGACGTCGATGGGACCCGCCACGGCAAAGGCCGTCTCGACCGAGGTTCGGTCACCGGCGTCGAACACCACCGCGCTCACCTCGTCGCACCAGCCGAACCGACCCAGTTTTTCCGGGTCGCGAGTGGCGGCCACGATCTCGTGACCGTCGCCGAGTAACTCGGCGATCAGCCGTGAGCCGACGTAGCCGGTAGCACCGGTAACCAGAATCCGCATCGACTCCACGTTAGGAAATATCGGCAGTCTGGGGGTGACGCAAACCTGACGTCACTGTGAGATCGGTCCCTCGCCGCTTAGGAGGGGTCTCGGTGCAGGTCGATGAGGTGCTCGTAGACCGCGGCGTTGGCCCGGTTCCCGTCGAGTTCGGCGTCGCTGAGTTCGCGGCGCACCTTGGCTGGCACACCGGCGACCAGCGAACGGGCCGGCACCACCATGCCCTGGGGCACCACCGCACCAGCTGCCACGATCGAGCCGGCCCCGATCACGGCGCCGTTGAGCACGATCGCCCCCATTCCGACCAGCGAGCCGTCCTCGACGGTGCAGCCGTGCAACACGGCGTTGTGGCCGACGGTCACCCCAGCGCCGATCCTGGCCGGGAATCCGGGGTCGACGTGTACGGTGGCGCCGTCCTGGATGTTGCTGCCGGTGCCCACCTCGATCGACTCCGCCTCGGCGCGCAGAGTCGCCGAGTACCAGACACTGGCGCGTGCGCCGAGGACCACCCGGCCGATCACCGCCGCGTTGGGGGCGACCCAGGACTCGGCGTGCAGTTCAGGCGTGTGCCCGCGGACGGACATGATCAGTGGTTCGGGCATGGCCGCCATCGTAGGCAGACGCCGCTGAGGACCCTTGACAGGCCCTGACCTGCCAGTTCACTGCCCGTTTTGATACCGGCGCTTTGCTGCCGATACGATTCCCCCCGGCGTGGCGGTAGCCGGGGACCGCAATGTGCCGACTCATGAGCAGACTCAAGGAGCCGAAGTGAGCACTCGTACCAAGTCCCTCGGCGTGGCCGCGGCGCTGGCGGCTATCGCCGTCGCGATCCCGACGGCCGTTCAGGCCTACGCCGATCCGACCCCGAGCACCACTACCCCGGCGGCTCCCACCACCACGGCGATTCCGGTGCCGAGCATGAGCCAGCTCCCTGACCCGCAAGGCCCCGGCTGCGACGCCTACAAGAACCGGATCCCCACCGGCGCCGGGTCGTTCACGACCATGGGTAACCAGGTGGCGTCGGCTGCCATCGCCGCCAACCCCGACCTGAGCACCTTCAGTGCGGCGATCTCCGGCGGGCTCGACCCGGCGGTCAACATCGTCAGCGTGCTCGACGGCGGGCCGTATGTGGTGTTCGCACCGACCAACGACGCGTTCGCCAAGCTGGACGAGGCGACGCTGGCGCAGCTCAAGAGCGACCCCGCCGCGCTGACCAAGACGCTGTACTACCACATGGTGCTCGGCTACCTCGGCCCCGACGACCTGCACGGCAAGATGGCGACCCAGCAGGGCAGCCTGGTGTCGGTGACCGGCAAGGGCGGTGACATCAAGGTCAACGACACCGCCAAGGTGGTGTGCAGCTACACCGCCGCCGGCGCCTACATCTACATGATCGACACCGTGCTCACCCCGGATGATGCGCCGACCCCCAACACGGCGACGACCACGAGCACGACGCCGACCACGAGCACGACGCCGACCACCTCGACGTCGGCCGAGGTGCCGCCGGCTGAGGCTCCCCCGGCCTCGCCGACGACGACCCCCAAGCCCGCTTAGCGCGCCTTCCAGACCGGCGGGCGCTTCTCGGCGAAGGCCAGCGGCCCTTCTTTGGCGTCCTCGGACTTCATCAGTGGTCCGAGCTCACGCATGGTGCGCGTCCAGCCGGCCTCGTCGGAGCTGATGATCGCACCGCCGTCAGCCGGGTCGGCCCCGGCCGCGACCCGCTTGGACGCCTGCACGGCCAGTGGCGCGTTGACGGTGATGCGTTCGGCGAGTGCCAGTGCGGCATCGACGACGGTGCCGTCGGGCACGACGTCGTTGATCAGTCCCCACCGCAGCGCCTCGTCCGCGGTGATCGGTTCGCCGGTGAACAGCAGCTGCATGGCCACCTTGCGCGGCAGCTGCTCGACGATGCGGAACACCCCGCCCGCCGCAGCCACCAGTCCGCGCTTGACCTCGGGCAGCCCGAACTTCGCGCTCTCCTGCGCGACCACCAGGTCACTGGCCAATGCCAGTTCGGTCCCGCCGCCGAGCGCGATGCCGTTGACCGCTGCGATGGTGGGCTTGTCGATGAAATGGCGAACGTAGCCCGCGAAACCCCATTCGGGGTGTTGCGGGTGAAAGATGTTCTCCCGCCTGGAGATCGCCTTGAGATCGGCCCCGGCACAGAACGACTTATCCCCTGCACCGGTGACCACGACGGCCCACACCTCGGCGTCGTCCTGCGCTTGTTGCAGCGCATCCCCGAGCGCCAGGCTGACCGCCGCGTTGATGGCGTTGCGCGCCTCGGGGCGGTTGATGGTGATCAGGGCGACGTTGCCCCGCCGCTCGTAGAGAGCGGCGGGGGTCTCGACGTCGGTCACTACAGCAGCTCGAGGATCGTGGCGTTGGCCTGGCCGCCGCCCTCACACATCGTCTGCAGGCCGTACTGAATGTTGTTGTCCCGCATGTGGTACAGCAGCGTTGTCAGGATTCGCGCACCCGAACCGCCCAGCGGGTGGCCGAGCGCGATCGCGCCACCGTTGGGATTGAGCCGCTTCTCGTCGGCGCCGATGTCCTTGAGCCAGGCCAGCGGAACCGGAGCGAAGGCCTCGTTGACCTCGAACGCGCCGATGTCGTCGACGGTCAGGCCCGACTTCTTCAGGGCCTTCTGGGTGGCCGGGATCGGCGCGGTCAGCATGATGACCGGATCGGCACCGGCCAGCACCGCGGTGTGCACCTTGGCCAGTGGCTTGAGGCCCAGGTCCTTGGCCTTCTCCGCCGACATGATCAGCAGCGCGGCCGAACCGTCCGAGATCTGGCTGGAGTTGCCGGCGTGGATCACGCCGTCCTCGGAGAACGCGGGCTTGATCTTGGCCATCGACTCGACGGTGCCACCGCGGCGGATACCGCCGTCTTCGAGCACCACGGTGTCGTTGCCGTCGGCGTCCTTGGTCTTGATGCCGACGATCTGATCCTTGAATGCGCCGGAATCCTGTGCTGCAGCAGCCTTTTCGTGCGAGCGCAGGGAGAACTCGTCGAGCTGGGTGCGGCTGAAGCCCCACTGCTCGGCGATCATCTCGGCGCCGATGCCCTGGTTCGGGGTCTTGGCGTAGCGCGCCTTGAAGTTCTCCGAGTAGGGGTTGCCACCGTTGGCCAGCGAGGAGCCCATCGGGGTCCGCGACATCGACTCGACGCCACCGGCGACGACGACGTCATAGTGACCGGCGATGACGCCGGCCACCGCGAAATTCAGCGACTGCTGGCTCGAACCGCACTGGCGGTCGACGGTCACGCCGGCAACGGTCTCCGGCCAGCCCGCGGTCAGCACCGCGGTGCGGGCAATGTCGAGCGCCTGCTCGCCGGCCTGCATGACGCAGCCCCAGATCACATCGTCGACCAGAGCCGGGTCGACACCGGCCCGCTCGACCAGACCGTTGAGCACCTGGGCCGAGAGCTCCGCGGGGTGCACGCCGGACAGTGCGCCGTTGCGCTTGCCGACCGCTGACCGTACCGCTTCGACAATGACCGCTTCCGCCACCGGCTTCTCCTTTTGTGAGACGAATAGTTGGTCTTCGATTCTTAGCACCGGACCTCGCGCCGCCACGCAGCGGGGTCAACCAACCGTTCGGTCAGTCGCCTATCGACCGCTGGTGACGTGCACCGGCAGGGTGTCGTCCCAGGGCTGACGGGTCACCATGTCCGCGACGGCGACATACCCCGTCTCGAACTGACCGGTGGCAGCGTCGACCAGCCGGTACTCCTGGCGCTGCTGGTGGATGGGCTGGCCGTCGAGCAGGACCACCCGGACCTCGCCGGGTTCGAATCCGCAGCGCTTCTGCATGGCCTCGATCAGCTGTTCGTTGTGCATGTGCCCGTCGCCGAAGTTCCAGCCGATCGCCATGCTGCAGATGCGCTCGCCATCGGTGATGGAGTAGTCGTCCTCGTTCTGTCCAGCCATCGCGCGATGCGCCAACGTGAACAACGCTTTGCCGTGGGTGTTGAAGGCGCGGAAGGCATACCCCATGAAGATCGGGATCTGCGCGGCTTCCTTGCTGCCGTAGAACTTCTCGAGCTGGGCGGCCGGCATGTTGGCGATCGTCACCAGGTTCTTCTCGATCTTGGCCTCGGCCGAGGGCTTCACACACCACAGCGTGGTGTCCCAGTTGCCCGCGTAGTAGCGCATCCCGGGCAGGAAGGACACCTTGCGCGGCATCACATTGCCCAGGAACACGGTCGTCGCCAGCGCCAGGAACAACACGATCGGCCACGGTGTGGCGAGGTCGGCGATTCCGATCTGGGCGTGCGCGACGAACAGCGACAGCACCGAGAAGATCATGAAGACGTTCCACTCCAGCGGCACCCCCATCGGGATCGCCGACAGGATGCCCAGGTGGAAGCACACCATGACGATGGCCGCGATCGTCGTCGGCCACCCGCCGTGGGAGAAGAACAGCGCCAACGGAATCAGCATCTCGATGGCGGTGCTGATGTGGGCCAGGGCGTGCGACATCGGCCCAGGCCGAAGATCGTCGGGGAACTTCTTGAAGAACATCCGCTTGAGGAACCGCGGCCGCACCACCGGGCTGTTGGACATCATCGTGGAGATGACGAACGGGAAGTGCCGGGTCAGCTTGGAAATCGCCGCGCCGATCCAGATCGCCATGCAGACGAGTTTGGCGGCCACGATGATGTCGGCTCCGGCGAACAGGAACGCAACCGCGAAGGCGCCGTACACCTCGCCGCGGGCGGCCAGGAAAATCACCTTGTCGCGCAGCCCGGCCAGTGCGAGCAGCGCCACGACCGTCGCGATCTGCCAGGTGGGCAGCAACCCGACAGTGGTGCCCAGTTCCGGGATCGGCCCGGTGCCGTCCGAGAACAGCGCGACGACCAGTATGACGATCAGCGCCCCATAGAGCAGTACGTCGACGGGCCCACGGCTGTCGCCCTTGGTCAGGGGCACCCGGTTCGGCCACGGCGGCAGCCGGATCGTGTTGGGACGCAACCAGTACAGGATCGAGCCCATCGGCGGCCAGAAGCGATTGTTCAACGGTCCGAAGCCACAGCCGAGTCCGACGACCTCGAACAGCATCGTGTAGAGCACGGCCTTCTCATAGACGATCGGCTCCGACCACCATGACCCGATGTTGGTCAGCCCGTCGATTCCCTTGGTGGCCAACCCGAACAGCGCGCCGACGAAGACGTAGAGCAGGATCTTGACGACGTAGAACAGGTGCAGGGCCACCGGGGTTCCGAACCCGACTTCGGCCCAGTGCCGGGCCATCGGCTTGATCTTCTCCGCGCGCGTGCCCTTGCTCCACGTCTCGAAGTCGATGACGGGCGTTTCTTGCTTCAGAAATCCCATGGCGGCAAGACTAGAACGTGTTCCAGTCTTGCCGGAGCGCTTTGCCCGGGCTCTGCCCCGCGAGCAGACGCAAAGTTACCGCTTAGCCCGGCGTGTCGAATAACTTCGCGTCTGCTCGCGCTGGAGAAGTCAGGCCCTCAGGCCTTGGCGGGCGGGCGGTAGAAGATCGCCAGCTGTCCGATGCCACCGCCGAGGCCGAGGACTACCGCGATGAGCAATCCACACCACCCGTGCAGCAAGCTGTAGATACCAGTGCCGGAGAACAGGGCGTAGTCCAGACTCAGCCGTCCGGCGCCCGTCGCGGCGATCGCCACGGCCGAGGCCGCCAGCACCAGGTTGTACTCCCAGCCCTCCTTGACGATGAAAAAACCGTTGTGCCGGTGCACAGTCCAGGCCGCGACCAGCATCAGCGCCACGAACCCGGCGGCCGGCACAGGGGTGAGCAATCCGGCCGCCAGCCCCAGCCCGGCAGCCACCTCGGTGGTCGCCGCCACCCGGGCATGGAAGGTACCCGGCTTCATGCCGATGCTGTCGAACCAGCCGGCGGTGCCCTTAATCCGGCCGCCCCCGAAGAACTTGTTATAGCCGTGGGCGGCCATCGTCAGGCCGAGCACGAGTCGCAAGATCAGCAGTCCGATGTCGTAGGCAGTCACGGAGGTAAACCTAGAGCATCGTCGCCGATGCTGTGCAAGTGACCAGCCGAGATCGGCGCTGGCCGGCGCGGCATCTCCCACATCCTCGGCGCCACGCGAGAAGAGGCCCCGACATTTTTTGCGCCTGCACCTTTCGCAATACCGCCGCGATTGCATACGCTATGCCTCGACACCGACAGAGTGCCTATTGACAAGACACAGCGTCTAGCGAGATGACACGACCAGGAGCGTAGCGAGATGGCCGAGAACCTAGGGCCCAAACCCGCGCAGTACGACCCGGCGTGGGTCCGCGCCAAGTACGACCTCGAACGCGACAAGCGCATCCGCCCCGAGGGAGTCGGGCAGTTCGTCGAGGTCACCGCCGACTTCTCCCACTACGCCGATGACCCCTACGTCGAGCGGGTCGAACGCGACCCCGTCAGCGACCACGTCGAAGTGCTGATCATCGGCGGCGGTCTCGGCAGCCTGATCGCCGCGGTGCGGCTGCAAGAGTCCGGCATCGACGACATCCGGATCGTCGACACCGCGGGTGATTTCGGCGGCACCTGGTACTGGAATCGCTATCCGGGCATTCAGTGCGACATCGAGTCCTACATCTACCTGCCGCTGCTCGAAGAGGTCGGCTACATACCGACCGAGCGGTACGCGCACGGTGCGGAGATCCGCACCCACCTGCAGAACATCGCCCGCCACTTCGGGCTGTACCGCAACGCCCTGCTGCAGACCACGGTTACCGGTATGACCTGGGACGAGGACGCCTCCCTGTGGCGGGTGTCCACCGACCGCGGCGACGAGTTCACCGCCACGCTGGTCGCGGTGTCACCCGGGTCGCTGACCCGGCCCAAACTGCCCGGCATCCCCGGTATCAACGAGTTCGGTGGGCACACCTTCCACACCAGCCGGTGGGACTACGACTACACCGGCGGCGACGAAACCGGCGGGCTGACCCGCCTGGCCGACAAGCGGGTCGGGATCATCGGAACTGGTGCCACCAGTCTGCAGTGCGTACCGCACCTGGGGCGCTGGGCCAAGCAGCTCTACGTCTTCCAGCGCACCCCGAGCACCGTCGGCGAACGTGGCAATCGTCCCACCGATCCGCAGTGGGCGGCCGGCCTGCAGCCGGGCTGGCAGCGCGAGCGGATGGAGAACTTCACCCGGGTGACCGCCGGCCTCGAGCCGGTCGACGATCTCGTCGACGACGGCTGGACGCGCAATGCGTTGACATTAGGTGACCCTGCCGTCCTCCGGGAGAACGCGCGCCGCGGTCGGGAGATGACACCCGAAGAGGTCGCCGAGTTCCTCTACGAAGTCGACTGGAACGTGATGGAGCGGCTGCGGGCACGCATCGACGACGTAGTCAGCGACCCCAAGACCGCCGAATCGCTCAAACCCTGGTACCGGCTCAACTGCAAGCGCACCGGCTTCCACGACGAGTACCTGCCGACGTTCAACCGCGACAACGTCGAACTCGTCGATTCCGACGGTCGCGGCGTGGAGGCCTTCACCGAAACCGGCGTCGTCGTCGATGGGGTGCACTACGAGCTCGACGCCCTGGTCTTCGCCACCGGCTTCGAAGTGGGCACCTCCTACACCCGGCGGCTCGGATTCGAGATCGTGGGCCGAGACGGAGTGCGGCTGAGTGATAAGTGGGCCAAGGGCATGCGCACCCTGCACGGGTTGCAGACCCACGGCTTTCCGAACTGCTTCTTCCTCGGCTACACCCAGTCTGGGGTGTCGCCCAACTACACCCATACCGCCGAAGAGCGCGCCCGGCATTTCGCCTACCTGGTCACCCAATGGGCCCAGAAGGGTGCGGCCACCATCGAGGCCACCCGGGAGGCCGAGGACCAGTGGCTGGCCGCGATGGAGGAGGCTTCGGAGATCCCCAAGGCTTTCTACGCCGAGTGCACGCCGAGCTACCTCAGTTCGGAGGGCGACCGCGACAACCCGCACGGCATGCTGTCGACCAACTACGGCGGCAAGCCGGTGGAGTTCTTCGAGATGCTGGACAAGTGGCGCAGCACGGGTCACCTTGACGGGGTTATCTTCACGTAGATGACGCAGACCCCGACCAAGCTGACGATGCGCGATCGGCATCGGCTCCTCACCCGTGAGCACATTCTGGCGGCCGCGCTGGAGGTGTTCGCCGAGCGCGGCTACGTCGCGGTGACGATCGACGACATCGCCAAGCGGGCGGGTATCGGCCGGGCGACGTTCTATCTCCACTTCGACAGCAAGGCGGCGGTCCTGCGGGAGATTCGCGACACCCGGATGCAGGTGTGGTCCATGGAGGACGCTCCGCGCGGGGGTGAATCCGGGCGGCCGTCGATTCGGGCGTTCTTCGAGAAACTGGTGGTCTTCTACACTGCGGCACCCGATCTGTACAAGGTCTTGCATCAGGCCCGCGCAGCCGATCCGGATTTCGCTGCCGCCCATCGCGACACGATGGAAGCCGATGTCGAGGACTGGATTCGCCGCGACGTCATGGCAGACGCCACGGAAACTCAACTGCGCCTAGCCATCGCGATGATGTACACGATGGTCGACTCGTTCATGCACCTGTGGCTGGTCGAGGGCTGGCCACTGGACCACGACGCCGCCATCGAGGCGATGACCGACGCCCTGTACGCCACCATGCGCTGAAGACGCGCCACAACACGGAGATCCTGATGGCGAATCACCGGTACCTGCATTTGAACCTGGTAGCCAACGACATCAACCTGCACCAGGGTGCGCGCGGCTACGAACAGGCTCGCGGTATCGCCGAACGCGGCGCGTTCGAACGCCTCGTGGAATACGGGCGATTCGGGGATGAGGGCCTTTTCACCGCGCTGTTCATCGGTGACATCCCCGGGATGCAGAGCTCACCCGCTTTCGACGGCGGGCCCGCCGAACCCATCACCGCACTGACCGCCATCGCCCAGCACACCCAGCACGTGGGACTCATCGCCACCGCATCGACGACGTTCTACGACCCCTACAACCTGGCCAGGCTGCTGGCGTCGCTGGACCAGGCATCGGACGGTCGCGCCGGATACAATGCGGTGACGTCGGTGATCGACAAGTTCGCGCTGAACTACAGCCTGGACCAGCATCTGGATCGCGAAACTCGCTACGAGCGGGCCGACGAGTTCCTCACCGTGCTGCGAGCGCTGTGGGACAACCGGGAGCTACGCCGCGATCCCGACGGGCTGACCCGTTTCTATGCCAAACCAATCGATCACCGCGGCAACCTGTTTCACGTCACCGGACCTCTCAACGTCGCACCGAGCCGGCAGGGCCGGCCACTGATCGCCCAAGCGGGTAGCTCCGCCGCCGGAATCGGCATTGCGGCAAAGTACGCCGACATGGTCTTCACCAACGCCTCTACCCGTGACAGTGCGGCGGCCTACCGCGAAACTCTGGACACGGCACTCGCCGACGCGGGCCGCCGTCCCGGATCGGTTCCGGCGATACCCGGCCTCATCCCGTACCTCGCGCGTACCACGGAGGAAGCCGAGGACATGGTGCGCGATCTGGACAACTATGTGCAGTGGGAACAGGTTGCCCCGTTTGCGTTGGGGCAGTTCGGGTTCGACATTCCCTACGACGACATCGACGACCCGTTCCCGTTCGCCGCCCTGCCGCGCCCCGAGGACGTCGAGGCGACCATCTCGAGCACGTTCGGAAACTACGTCAGCCTGTACTCGTGGATCCAGGAGCATCCCGGGGCGACAGTTCGTGACGTCGTCGCTCAGGCCGTCGGACGCGGCGGGGCCACACACCGCAAGTTCGTGGGCTCCTACGACGACATCGTCGAGGACTTCGCGGCCTGGCACGCCGACGGCTACGTCGGCGGCTTCAACCTGATGTTCGCGGCTGGTGCATGGTCCATCCGCGAGTTCATCGACGAGGTGGTTCCCCGGCTGATCGACCGCGGGATCTATCGCGCCGACCCCGACGACCGTCCGCTGCGGGAACGTTTCTGACCCGCGTTACCGCGGCATTGCCGCAACACCCTTTTCAGGGCTGGAGAACGGCCCGCAACCTGGCCACATAGTCATCGACGTCGATATTCGCCGAATCGGCATGCACGCTGATTGCGACGACATCGCCGATACCGTGCACGCCGTGGGTCAGGCTCATCATCGGCGATAGCGCCGGATAGCCGGCGGTGAGCACCACCGGGCAGTCGCCGAAGGACAGGTCGCCCGCTCCGCGGTTGACGCTGGAGACGACGGTGTTACCGGTGACGGTCTCGGAGCGGATGTCGGGATCGAACTGCCGCACACCCCATCGCAGCAGCGGTGCCGGCACCGCGCCGAAGGCGGCCGCCGAGGTGAGCGTCGCCGGGTGTTGGCCGCGACGGCGCTGTGCGGCCAGCTCGGCGGCGATCAGCTCCGCGCGCCGGACCCGGCCGGCCTCCGGGTGCAGGCCGATGCCAACATTGCGGAAATTGTTGTGGGTAACCGGATTTGGCGCACCGGCCATCGGAACCTCGGCACGTAGCGCCGAGGGGTCCTCACCGCGGCGAGTGAGGTAGCCGGCCAGTGCTTCGGCGATCGCCACCAGCGCCGCGACCGTCACCGTCGGGCCGCCCAGGCACTCCCGGTCCAACACCAGGGTGCGCAGCGCCGGCGTCGCCAGGGGCCGGCGGTTGATGCTGAGCACCCGGCTCCCCGGGACCGGCGGCGCGATCCGGCCCGCCGCGATGTCTCGCGTCAGCATCCGGTGCGCGCGGGTGGCGGCGACGGCCCGCGCGGGCAGGAACCCGCGCTTAGGGGTGGCGGGGACCGCCACCGGCTGCTCGCGGCCCAGCAGTGCACCGGCCAGCGCCGCCGACCGGGTGCCGTCGCCGAGGGCATGCCCGAGCTGCACCACCACCACCGAGCCGGCGCCAGCCACACCGGGAATATCGCGAACATGTGGGAAAACGTGTGCACGCCAACTCATTCGATGCAGGTCGAGCTGGTTGGCGGCAAGCCGGGTCACGGTGTCCAGGCAGCCCTGCCAGTCCAGACCGCCGTGATGAACGGAGAACAGGTCCGGGCCCACCGGACCGTGCTGCCAGCGCGGGTACCGCCACCGGCCGTCATCGACGATTCGCAGGCGCAGCTCGTCGCACACCTCGGCGCGGCGCCGCAGTTCGTCGACAGCGGCGTCGGTGTCCACCGGCGAGCCGGCGAAGGCGTACAGCAGGAACTGGTCGTTGGGGATCACGGCCGACAGCCACGCCATCTGCGCGTCGACGGCTGTCATTCTCCTGCTGGCGGGCATGGCTGCCATTGTCCCAGGACTCCCAGGACTCCCAGGACTCCTAGAGCCACACTCCTAGGACCTAGCCCCGAGGAAGTCCACGATCCGCCGACCAACCGCCTCGGGCTGCTCGAGCTGCAGGAAGTGCCCGGCGTGCTCGACAATCGCCACGTCGCTTCCCGGCGGCAGCACGTCGCAGACCCAGGGCGTGAATTCCGGTGTCATACAACCGTCGTCGTTGCCGTGCAGATAGAGGGTGGGCAACTGTGGCGCTTCGGTCCACCAGCGGTGCAATTCGGCGTAGCGGGCCGGCGGGCGGGTGTTGCGGATGGTCGCCCGGTACGGGCCCAGCGCCGCACGCCAGCGGTCCGGCGATCCGATCGCGGCGTCGACGTGGCGCAGGTCCTCGGTGGCGTCGTAACCCGGCGACCAGCGCCGCCACAGCAGCGGAACGATCCATGACGGCGACCGCTCCGGCAGGACCGGCAATTGAAAGTAGCTGATGTACCAGCTGCGCAGCACCTGCGCGGGCAGCAGGCGCAGCAGCCGGCCGCGATTGGGCACCGGGCCGTTCGGGCGCAGTGCCGCCGACGGCGGCACCGACATGACGACCGCCTTGGCGAACGGGCTGTCTGGCATCGCGGCCAGGCCGGTGGCCGCGATCGCACCCCAGTCGTGGCCGATCACGACGTCGGAGTCGGTGGGATCGCTGGCGGCGCGCACCTGCAGAGCGTCGTCCATCAGCGCACCGATGTGGTAGCTGCCGTCGGTGGGAACCGACGAGGGCACGTAACCGCGCATGAATGGGGCGACGACCCGATAACCCGCCGCCACCAGCAGCGGGGCGAGCTTGCGGAATCCCCATGCGGTATCGGGAAAGCCGTGCAGGCACAACGCGATCGGGCCGTCGGCAGGTCCCCAGGTGAGTGCGCGCAGCTGGACCGCCGGCGCTGAGACGTCAATCCAGCGTGGCTCGGTCACCGCGTTCCCCTCCCCCACCTAGATCGGATCGAACCCCGAGATCAGCCAGCGGTCGCCGACCTTCTCCAGGGTCACCCGGACGCTGGAGGCGGTACTGCTCGGCGCGCCGGTTCCGACGACGACAGTCTGGTCGACGAACAACAGCACCACGGCGTGGTCGGGCTTGGCCGACACCGACGCGGCGGCGGGCACCTGGGCGACGGCGGAGATCTTCTTCTCCTTGGCGCCGGGGATGACGACGTTGTTGACCAGTTGGGTGTAGGCGTCCAGGAAGCTTCCGGTGAGCCGACCCCGTGCGGCACCGAGATCCTTTTCGACAGTGTCCGGCTTGTAGCTCAGCAGGGCGACGGTCGAGTCCTTGGCGGCCTGCACGGACTGGGTGCGGGCGGTGTCGGCGTCGCGGCGCGACGAGTCCTGCCACTTCAGGAACCCGGCACCGGCGCCAAGGAGCAGCGCCAGGATCGGCAGCAGCCCGAAAGCCACCACACGGGCCAGACTGAAGCCCGGTTTGTCCACCGGATCCGCCGGTGCGTCCGGTGCGTCCGGTGCGTCCGGGGTGTCGCTGTCGGCCGGGGTGTCGCTGTCGGTGAGTTCGACCGCGGTGGTCTCTTCCTCGACAGGCTCGGATTTGTCGTCAGTCGTCACGGTACGAACTCCACTTTCGAGACCTTGGCTTCTTCGTCGCCGGTCTTCTTGACCGTCAGGCGCATCCGCCATGACCGCGGTTGTTGTTCCTGCGCACCACGATTGGACGTTTGGACGGTGACGGCGACCAATACCTGGCCCTCATCGCCGGTGACCGATTCGAGGCCCGCCTCGGTGACGGTGCCCACCGATTTGGACTGTGCCTGCTTGACGACGTCGATGAAAGGTTGGGACCGCTTGGCGAAGTCGTCGTAGAACTGGTCGGTCGCGGAGTCCAGGATGCGTGCCACGTCGGCGTCGGCGTGCTCGAAGTCGATGGTGGTGAGGTTGATGGCACCTTGGCGCCCGACACCGACGAAGAGCGCGTCGAGTTGGTCGGCCTTCCTGACCTCCCACGCGCGGTAGCCCAACCAGCCGGTGAGCGCGCCGAGAGCGACGACCACGACCAGCCCGACCATCAGCGCAAGCCGGACGTGCGAGAGCCCGGTCTTCGGCGTCGTCGCCTCCGCGTCGCTTTCGGTGAAGTCTTCGGCGCTTTCGGTCGCTTCTGCGGTGTCGGTCGCTTCGACGGCGTCACCCGTCTCGGCTGCGGTGGTTGCCTCGGCCTCGTCGTCGGGCACGGCGGGCTCGTCGGCCATATTTCTCCTCTGCGTACTACTGGGCCGGATCACCGGCACTCCGGCGAAAGGGTACCGGTAGCGGCTGTGAGGGTCGTCACGGGTTGGCGGCGGCGGCCTCCAGCTCCGCGACGACGATTCGCCGCATACCGACCACCGCCCGGGTCGCCGCAGCCGCTCGGGCCCCGTCCCGATAGGACAGCGGCACCAACAGCGGGGTGGGGTGCCGAAAACCGTCGCGTAGACCGCTTGGGTAACGTCCCTACCAGGTTCGGCCGAGAGGATGCCCGTGAGCAGCACGAACAGCGGTTCGCACACCGTGGAGTTCCGCGGCGAGAAAGACCTGACGCTGGTGGCCGACGAGTGGACGCCGGAGTCGGTCGGCGACCGGCCCACCATCCTGATGCTGCACGGCGGCGGACAGAACCGACTCTCGTGGAAGAACACCGGTCAGGTACTCGCCGATGCCGGATTCCACGTCATCGCGATCGACGCCCGTGGGCACGGCGACAGCGATCGCGCGCCCAACGCCGAGTACACCGTCGACGCGCTGGCCCAGGATGTGCTGCGGGTGATCGAGCAGATCGGGCGCCCCGTCGTGCTGATCGGGGCCAGCATGGGTGGGCTGACCGGCATCGCGGTCGCCGAACTGGCCGGCTCGCAGAAGGTGACCAAGCTGGTGCTCGTCGACGTCGTACCGCGCGTCGAGCCCCAGGGCACCGACCGGATCCGCGACTTCATGTTCAGCCACGTACACGGCTTCGACACCCTAGAGCAGGCCGCCGACGCCATCTCCTCCTACCTGCCGCACCGCCAGCGTCCGAAGAATCTGGACGGTCTGAAGAAGAATCTCCGCCACCGCGACGGACGCTGGTTCTGGCATTGGGATCCGGCGTTCCTCACTCCCACCGACGATCCGTTCGTCCACGTCGAGCGGCTCGAGCGGTCCGCGACGAACCTGACCATTCCGATCCTGCTGATCCGCGGCAAGCTCTCCGACGTCGTCAGTGCGCAAGGTGTCGAGGACTTCCTGGCCAAGGTGCCGCGGGCGGAGTTCGTCGAACTGTCCGACGCCGGCCACACCGCCGCCGGTGATGACAACGACGCCTTCAGCGAAGCCGTCGTCGCCTTCGTCACCGGCTGAGTGCGGGCCCGCGGCTCGCCAGCCGCCAAGAGTTCCCTCCAAGGTTGGTTGGCTACCGTCTGTCGGATGACCGGTGAGCGCTCGCTTCATCCATTCGTTCGCGGCGTCCTACTCGACATCGCACCACCGCTGATTGCCTACTACGGCCTTCGCGCCCTTGGTGTCTCGGAATACATCGCGCTGCTTGCGGCCACGGTGCTGGCCGGGATCAAGGTCTGCCACGACGCCGTCCGGGCGCGCAGGCTCGACCCCTTCGCCGGCTACCTGATGCTGAACTTCGGACTCAGCCTGGCCGTTGGCCTGGCCACGTCGGATGCTCGCATGCTGATGGCCGGCGACACCCTAGTCGGCGGCATCGGCGCGCTGATATTTCTCGGCAGCTGCTTTCTGCGCACCCCGTTGACGCAGGTCGTCGCGAATCGGGTCCGGCCCGACGACGGATCCTTGCAGCCGGGCGAGGCCGCCTTCAAACACCGGGTGCACGTCGTCCTGTCCGCCGTGTGGGGAGTCGGCCTGCTGTTGGGAACGATCGTCAGCCTGTACCTGATCTTCACGGTGTCCGTCGATGTCGCCAAGGGCGTGAACACGGCGATCTCGCTGTCGGTCACCGGACTCTTGATCGCGGCGACGGTGATCATCGCGCGACGCGCCAGGGCTCGATGGGACGCCGGTGTGACCGGGCGCCCACGGCTCAGTCGACCGGGTTCACCCGGCTGACCACCAGCGGATCGGCGGGGGTGAACGGAAAGTCCGGTAGGTCGCCGATGTGGGTGTTGAATGCGGCGGCCAGCACTTCGCGGCTGTAGGCGCTCGCCGAGGCCCGGTAGCCGATGTCCGCCGGGAACGGCTGGTCGAAGAAGATGAGGAAATGCCAGTCCTCGGTGCCGATGTTCTCGATGTGGTGCGGATAGGCCGCCGGAATGAAGTACATGTCGCCGCTTGTCATCGTCCAGGTGTCCAGCGTCCCATCGGGATTCATCACGGTCATCCTGGCGTCGCCGTGCTTGACGTAGCCCATCTCACCGGTGACCGGATGCCAATGTGGTTCGCGCATACCGTCTTCGGACACCCGCAGCGAATACATCGACATGTCCTTCAAGGCCGGCCAGAACTGGTCGCGGGCGAAACGCGCGCTGCCACTGACGTAGTTGAGCCCCGGGGCTGACGCCTCGACGTCAAACTTGTGCGGGTCGTTGAAGTGGGCGGCCTCGGGCACCACCGGATCGCCGATCCGCTTGGCCAGCTTGCGGTCGGTGGTGTCGCGGTGAATCTTGGCGAAGTCCGAGGACGGTAAATCGTAGGTGTTGCCGAGCACGGCATCGCTGAAGGCGCCGAACGTCGCACCGAGTCCGAAGTCTTCGGGCCGTTCGTTGCGGAACGCGATGATGAACTCGGCGACGTCGGTGCCGATGTTCTCGATGTGGTGCAGCGAACCGGAGTCGACGTGGAACATCTGGCCCGCGGTCACAATGAAATTCGCGAAGCGGCTGTGGTCGTCGAGCACCGACACCAGCGCGGTGCCCGAGACGCAGTAGGTCAGCTCGTTGGCGTTGGCATGCCAGTGCGGGGTCCGCATGGAGCCGGGGTTGAGCAACACCCGCTTGATCGACAGGTTCTTCAGGACGGGCAGGTTATCGACGGTAACCCGGCGCATCGACCCGAAGTCGTTCTCCTCGACGATCTCACCGTCGTTCAGGGACACGGTGTGGGTGCTGCGGGCGGGCGTGCTGGCTGTGGTCATGCGGGCCTCCTTCGTTGGTCGTCCGTTCAGCGCTGGCTGCCTTGGCTAGGTCACCGGCGTGACCAACCGGCCAGCCGGGCCATTGCGTCGCAGGTTCGGGCGGTGGCGCTGCCCATGTGCGGCAGCAGCACCACGTTGTCCGACGGGCGCAGCGCGGCATCCACGCCGGGCCGCCCGCCGCAGACGGTGACCTCCGCCCCAGGCTCGCGGAGAAGCGGGTAGCGGCCGGCCAGCTCCATCTCCAATGACGGTTCGAGGCTGCCGACGGCGAGAATAGCCATGCAACCAGTCTGCTACACCAGCAGCGGCACGGTGCCCTGGGGCCGATTGGCGAGGATCTCGAACATCGCCCGCTGCGATGCCCGCAATTCGGTATTGAACCCGTTTGCCGGACAACGTGATTCGACGGTCCGCCAGGGTCGAGTTGTAGCCGACGCGACCGCCGAACGACCAGGTGAAGGGTTCGTAGGCCCGGTCAGCAGCATCCAGCGCAGCCATATCGCCTGGGCGCGGTCGGAATGGTTGGCGCGAATGAACCTGCTCTCGTAATAAAGAGGCATCATAACTTCAAGATTCCCGACGCGAGGGCGGTGCAGGGGTGGGTTGGACGATCGCGATCGCGGCGCTGGCCCTAGTGGCTATCGCCGAGGCGGTGGTGCTGCTGGTGCTTCGGTCGCGGCTGCAGGCCAGCCGCGGCGAAGCCGAGGATCTTCGTGCACGTCTAGAGACCCGCAACATGCTGTGGACGGGCGGTCGCGAGGCGGTCAAGACCGTCTGGCAGACCGCCAACCTGGTGCGCATGCATGGCTTCGGCGGGGCGGTGCGGTCCTCGATCGAGGATCTCGCCGACTGGGCCGACGTGGAACGTCCCGACCTGGCGCGGCTGGCTCCGGACGGCAACCTGGTGGTGATGTTCTCCGACATCGAGGAGTCCACGGCGCTCAACGAGCGCATCGGTGACCGCGCCTGGGTCAAGCTCATCGGCAGTCACGACCGGCTGGTGCGGAGCCTGGTCAGGATGCACGGCGGGCATGTCGTCAAGAGCCAGGGCGACGGATTCATGGTGGCCTTCGCCGACCCCGGCGCGGCGGTGGAGTGCGCCAGGGCGATTCAGCGCGCACTGGCTCGCGACGCGAAGCGAATACGACACAACAGTATTCGTGTGCGGATCGGCATCCATATGGGCAAGTCGGTGCTGCGCGGCGATGACGTGTTCGGCCGCAACGTGGCGATGGCGGCCCGCGTCGCCGCTCAGGCCGACGGCGGCGAGATCCTGGTCAGCGAGCCGGTGCGCACTGCGCTGGGCAACGGTCAGGCTTTCGACGCGGGCCGGGAGGTCGAGCTCAAGGGGTTCGCCGGTACGCATCGCCTCTTCGCCGTGGCTGCCTAGGCTCCGGTAGGGCCACAGTTGCACGCAGAAGGCCTCCGGTGAGTTTCGGGGTGGTACGAGTGCCGGTTTGGACGTGCACGCGTGTTCGGTGGTTACGCATGCCGTCGATGAGGAAAGGGTCGGGTCGAGCGGGCGCGGTTGTGCCCGGTGGGTTGGCGTTACGGTGTCGGCGTCCTTCGACGCCTAAGAGGTGCGTTGCGATGGGTCACCTTGCGATCACTCCGGTCGAGCACCCGAGCATCGCGTGATTGCCTCAAGCGCAGGGGGCAGCGATGTGATTCCGTCGGTCGCTAGAAAGTGGCCCGCTCCGGGAACAACGACCGCCGACGTTTGCAGGAGCTGGGCGAGACGATCCGTATGTCCGACCGGGACATACGGGTCATCGTCAGACCGCAAAATCGTGAGGGACCCGACACGATCCCGTATCCCCGACAAGTCCACACCATCGCCGATGAAGTTGTTGAGGACGGGTAGCGCGGGCAGCCTGTCGACGAAACCCGAGACGAGCACGAGGGTCCCGAGCGACCACGGCCCGTCTAGCGAAGCAAGATGGCTGAGCACGGCGAGACAACCGAGGCTGTGCGCGATCACAACGGACTCACGCCGCGGCACTCCGAGTGCAGCCGAGACCGCCTCGCGCCAGCTGTCCCGACGCGGAGCCGCGGGATCTGGCAAGGCAGGGATCTGCGCGGGTATTCCTGCGTGGTTCAGCTGTCTAGCGAGCCATCCGAACCAGTGATCTTCCGGTGTTGCGCGGTATCCGTGGAAGATCGCGGCTCGTCTTGAAGTTGTCAACGTCACGGGGCTGGACGATAAGCGTTGACGCTAGGGTGAAGGTCAAGTTCAAAGGAGTGAACGTGCTGATCGGCGAGTTGGCTGCCCGGACAGGGGTCTCGGCTCGGGCGCTGCGCCACTACGAAGATCGTGAGTTACTGGTCGCGCAACGAGATGCCAACGGCTACCGGCACTATGCCGAGTCCGACATTGTGCGGGTGCTACAGATCAAGACAATGATCGACGCAGGCCTCGGAACGGGAATCATCCGTCAGTACATCGACTGCGTCAGGGCGGGACATCACGGCGTCACGCTGGAGATGTGCCCAGACCTTCGGGCGGAAGTAGACAAGATCTCCGTTCGGATCGACCGGCAGCAGACCGTGCTCAGCGAGACCAAGCATCGCCTCTGCGCTCTCACGTCGACCAACTGACCCGACCGTCAACACCCTCCCGGCCGGTGAGCGTGTCGTTGGCGACGCGCGGTCAGACTGATAGACGCGGATTGGCGACCGCAGGAAGGCGTTTCGACTATCCACGCGCTGCCACCACCGGCCTCGATGAGGTAAGCAGGGCCTCACCACTCGGTAACCCACGAACATGGGTGAGTGAGGCCCCGGCCCGCAACCCCCAACTCAACGCCGACGGCCGCCCATACCAACTAGCTGTCGGTGGCTAGCTGGGCGGCTGACACCTCGTCGTGGCGCTGGTGCAGCCGGGCGCGGATCTCGTCAGGGGTATAGGCCCTGCGCCGCCGCTCATCCCGGGCCACCAGCACGCCACCGGCGACGACGCCTGCCGCACCGGCCAGCCCGATCCACTTCCAGATACTGCGCATGGGACATCACACTAAGCTGCGCTGATGGTCGAGCACACCGTGTCGCTGACACAGGCGCTGAACGAAACGCGCACCGGTGACGTCTGGCTGTTCCGGGGTGGTTCCGGCCCGGACCGCGCCATCCAGGCCCTGACCAACGCACCGGTCAACCACGTCGGGATGACGGTGGCGCTCGAAGACCTGCCGCCGCTGATGTGGCATGCCGAGCTGGGCCACAAGCTGCTCGACCTGTGGACGGGCACCAACCATCGCGGCGTGCAACTCAATGACGCCCGCGAGGCCGTCGAGCAGTGGCTGGGCACCTACGGGCAGCGCTGTTGGCTGCGCCAGCTCACCCCGCACGCCACCCGTGAGCAGGAGGACCAGCTGCTGAAGGTGATCGCCCGGATGGACGGCACCTCCTTTCCGTCGACAGCCCGACTGACCGGGCGGTGGTTGCGAGGCCGGCTGCCCACTGTCAGCGACTGGACTCGCGGTATCCCGTTGGTACACAAGAAGGTTCGCGAATCCGCCGAGCGACGAAAGCAGGCGCAGCGGGAGGGTGGGCTGGAGACGGCCTACTGCGCCGAGACGGTGGCCATCACCTACGAGGAGATGGGCCTTCTGAAGACCGAGAAGAACGAGAACTGGTTCGACCCCGGCCGCTTCTGGAGCGGCGATACCCTGCCGCTGATCGCCGGCTATCGGCTGGGCGCCGAGATCGCGGTGATCCCGGACTGATTCGGTCAGTCCGCTGCCCACACGGCCAGCGTCTTGCCGTGCGGGTCGCGGAATGCGATCGCGGTGATGGTCTGGCCCTGCGGCACGTCGTAGGCGACGTGGCCGGCGATCTGCTGGCCTTGGGCGAGCTGCCCTGAGGTGATGCCGGGGCGCACCGCTCCGACGGCCGGCGCGATGGTGGACCCGTCGGCTCCACGAGCCACGAAGTAGAAGCCGTTGTAGGCGATGGTTCCGGCCTTGGCGACGATGGTCACGTCGACGGCGAACATCGCGCCCTTGGCCGGGATGATCTGGGCGGCGGCCGGCACGGGGCGCAGGTTGTCCACGGTGTAGGCCGCCGTACCGCTCGATGAGGCGATGTCGACCGGGGTGCCGAACGCAGATGCCTGCTGCACGGGGACCGCGGTGGTGGACTCCGCCGCCTGGGTCGCGGAGCTCTCCGGCGAAGTGGACGGGGATCCGGCACATCCGGCCGTCACGAGGGCCACGGCGATGCCGCCGACGAGCACCGTGGTCGACAGTGATTCGCGCATCCGCGGATAGTAGCCCGCTGCCCCTTCCCTTCTCAGACTATGGCAGACACCGGGGCTTGCGGCAAGGCCCGGGGGCCGGCGCAGACTCATCCGACCAGAGCACCGACGGGACGGAGGACAGCGTGCCCACAACACCGAAACCCTTTGAGCCACATGGATCCGGCGCGTATCTCCACGGAACCAAGGCCGACCTTGCGATAGGCGATCTGTTGGCTCCCGGGCACCGGATGAACCATGACCGGGAGCGCCGCGCCAACCACATCTACTTCACGCAGACAGTGGACGCGGCCGCCTGGGGCGCGGAGCTGGCCGTGGGCGAGGGGCGTGGGCGGATCTACATCGTGGAGCCGACCGGTGCACTCGAGGACGATCCGAATGTCACCGACAAGCGGCTGCCCGGCAATCCCACACGCTCCTTCCGAACCCGCGAACCGGTGCGGGTCGTTGGGGAGATCACCGACTGGGTTGGCCATTCCCCCGACGAGCTGGCGCGGATGCGCGCGGCGCTGGCCGATCTCGCACGGCGGGGATTGGACGTGGTCTACGACTGAGCGACCCCGAACTTGGCCCGCGCTTCCTCGGTGACCGGCGTGAACAGGTTCACCAGGTTGCCGCCCGGGTCGCGGAACAGCAGTGCGCGGTTGCCCCACGGCATCGTCGTCGGCTCGGTGATGGCGCTTCGGTTGGCCGCCGGCTCGGCGGATCCCATGCCGAACAAGGGCACGGTCTTGTCGCTTCCGATGGCCAGCGTGCCGGCTGGCGTGGGGATCTCCGCGAACAGATCGTTGCCCCAGATGGCGTCGGCCCCGGTGACCATCTCGTAGAAGTCGACGAGACGACCGACGTCGGCGGTGATGATGCGGATGGAGACCAGTCGTGAGTGCACACTCACGACTGTGGGCCCTATGTACAGACCTTAGGCCCGATCGCGCGCATAACCCCCACGCTCGACGCGATCAGACGACCTTCTTGACCACGCTCGACTTGAGCTGCATGCGACCGAAACCGGGGACATTCGCGTCGATGTCGTGATCTCCGACGCCATCGGAGATGAGCCGGATGCCACGGACCTTCGTGCCGGCTTTGATGACCCCGCCACCGCCGCCCTTGACCTTTACAGTCGTCGCGACGATCACAGTGTCCCCGTCAGCGAGGACGTTGCCGACCGAGTCGGTGATCGCGGCCCCGGCGTCCACAGAATCAACGTCGGACACCTCATCAGCCGACCATTCGTGACCGCACATCGGGCACACCAGGAGCGCCCCCTGCTCGTAGGTGAACCCCTCGCCGCACGCCGGGCACGGCGGCAACTGATCTGACATCGTGGCGGACTCCTTGCTTGGCCGTTTGTCGTGAGCAGCGTTGGCTACACGTTGAACCGGAACTCGACCACGTCGCCGTCGGCCATGACGTAGTCCTTACCCTCCATGCGCACCTTGCCCGCGGCCTTGGCCGCCGCCATCGACCCCGCCTCGACGAGGTCGTCGAAGGAGACGATCTCGGCCTTGATGAAGCCCTTCTCGAAGTCGGTGTGGATCACCCCGGCCGCCTTCGGGGCGGTGTCGCCGCGGTGAATCGTCCAAGCGCGCGCCTCTTTCGGGCCGGCCGTCAGATAGGTCTGCAGGTTCAGGGTGTGGAAACCGGCCCGCGCCAAGGCATCCAGGCCACGCTCGCTCTGCCCGATCGACTCAAGCAGCTCGGCCGCAGACTCGTCGTCGAGTTCGATCAGCTCCGACTCGATCTTGGCGTCCAGGAACACCGCGTCGGCCGGGGCCACCAGCGCACGCAACTCGGCCTGCTTGGTTTCGTCGGTGAGCACCGACTCGTCGGCGTTGAACACGTACAGGAAAGGCTTGATGGTCATCAGGTTCAGCTCGCGCAGCACCGACCAGTCCTTGCCGCTGGCGAACAACGTCGTCCCGCCGTTGAGCAGCTCCTGGGCGGCCACCGCCGCCTCGTGGACCGGCTTGCGGTCCTTGTTGGTGCGGCCTTCCTTCTCCAGCCGCGGCATCGCCTTCTCCAGCGTCTGCAGATCGGCCAGGATCAGCTCGGTCTCGATGACCTCGATGTCGGACTTGGGATCCACCTTGCCGTCGACGTGCACCACGTCATCGTCGGCGAACACCCGCACCACCTGACAGATGGCGTCACACTCGCGGATGTTGGCCAGGAACTTGTTGCCCAGCCCCGCCCCTTCCGAGGCGCCCTTGACGATGCCGGCGATGTCGACGAACGTCACCGGCGCCGGCAGGGTCCGCTCTGAGCCGAAGATCTCGGCGAGCTTGTCCAGCCTCGGGTCCGGCAGCGGGACGACGCCCTCGTTCGGCTCGATCGTGGCAAACGGATAGTTCGCCGCCAGCACGTTGTTGCGGGTCAACGCATTGAACAGGGTCGATTTACCGACGTTGGGCAGACCGACGATTCCGAGGCTGAGGCTCACAGGGTCCACAGTGTAGGAGAACGCGCGCCGGGCACGTCCGGCGCGCGGCCCCGCCGCCGGTCCAGTTCTCGCCGGAAACGGTACGGTCTACGTGTGTCAGCACAGCGGGCCAGGTCGTCGGTGACGGCCGCGAATCGCTCCGCGCACCCGAACCTCGCCGGTGTGCCGTGGTGGGCGGCTGTCCTGATTGCTGTGATCGCCACCACAATTGGCTTCGTCTTCGAGGCCGGCTCCGGCAGCAAGGACCTCGGCGGTGTGTTCTCCGCGATGTACGCGCTGGGCTGCGTGGTCGCGGTTCTGGCCGTGCGCCAGTCCGGCCTGTTCACCGCCATCATCCAGCCGCCGTTGATCCTGTTCGTCGCCGTGCCCGGTGCGTACTTCCTGTTCCACGGCGCGGAGTTCACCGGCGTCAAAGACACTCTGATCAACTGCGGCTATCCCTTGGTCGAACGCTTTCCGCTCATGTTGTTCACCACCGCGGGCGTGTTGCTGATCGGCTTGGTGCGCTGGTACTTCGCGATGTCGGCCCGCACGGTGACCGCACCTACCGCCGACGACGACGCCGCGGCCGGGCCCAGCCTGCTCGCCGGCCTGGCGGCCAAGGTCACCGCGGCGTTCAACCGTGGCGAGCCCGCGGATGTCGACCTCGACGAGGCGAAGCCCCAACGCAAGCACAGCATCGACCGGCCGGCCACCGCCGAGAAGCGGCCGCGCTCGGGCCGTCCCGCCAAGCGTCCTGCGCCCACCCGGTCCCGTCATGCCCGTCCACCGCTGGAGGACATCACCGAGGCACCGGTGGATCGTCCGCGCCGTCAGCCACCTCGCCGACGCCCGGACGCCGATCTGCCCGGGCGCGACGACGCCGAACCCCGGCGCCGCCCCCGCCAACCGCGCGATCCCGGGTCCCGCACGCCGCCTCCGTCGCGCCGCGAGCCACGGGAACCGCGTGAATCACGGGAACGCCGCGATCCCTACGGCCCGCGGCCCCGCAACGGCAGCCGGTTCGAGCCGTACCCGCCCTACGAGCCGTATCCGTCCTACGAGCCGCCGCCGCGGCGCCGGCCGTCCTCCCCTGCGCCCAACGAGGACAGCAGCCACCACCCGGTGTCGCGGGTGCGGTATCGGGGCGACGGACCAGGCCGAGAAGACCAGCCGTCCTGGCGCTACGACCGCTGACCTGTGGCCCGGTCGAGTCAGGTACGGGCCGGACGGATCTCGCGCGGCAGGGCGAACACCAGCGTCTCGTTGGCGGTCGTCACCGGCTGAACGGTGTCGTAGCCGGATTCGGCGAGCCGCTCCAGCACCCCGCGGACCAACACCTCGGGAACCGACGCACCCGAGGTGACGCCGACCGTGGTGACCCCGTCGAGCCAGGCCGGGTCGATGTCCTCGGCGTAATCCACCAGGTGGGAGGCCCGCGCCCCCGCATTCAACGCCACCTCGACCAGGCGCACCGAGTTCGACGAGTTGCGTGAGCCGACCACGATCACCAGGTCGCACTCCGGCGCCATGGCCTTGACCGCGCTCTGCCGGTTTTGGGTGGCGTAGCAGATGTCGTCACTGGGCGGGTCCTGCAGCGTCGGGAAGCGCTCCCGCAACCGCCGCACGGTCTCCATGGTCTCGTCGACGCTCAGCGTGGTCTGCGACAGCCAGATGACCTTGTTCGGGTCCCGCACGGTCACCTTGTCCACCGCGTCCGGATTGTCGACGACCTGAACGTGCTCAGGTGCCTCACCGGCGGTGCCGACGACCTCTTCATGGCCCTCGTGGCCGACCAGCAGGATGTCGTAGTCGTCGCGGGCGAACCGTTTGGCTTCGTTGTGCACCTTGGTGACCAGGGGGCAGGTGGCGTCGATGGTCTGCAGATTGCGCGCGGCGGCCTCTTCGTGGACCGTCGGCGCGACGCCGTGGGCGGAGAACACGACGATGGCGCCCTCGGGCACCTCGTCGGTCTGCTCGACGAACACCGCCCCGGCTTTGCTCAGGGTGTCCACGACGTAGCGATTGTGGACGATCTCGTGGCGCACGTACACCGGGGCGCCGTGCTTCTCCAGCGCCCGCTCCACTGTCTCCACGGCGCGGTCGACCCCGGCGCAGTACCCACGCGGCTCGGCCAACAGCACCCGCTTGCCGGGGGCACGGTCGGTCGCCGTGCTCGACGCACCGGGTATCCCCATGTTCACAGTTGGCGCCATGGTTTCAGGGTACGTTCCCGCGCACTCGGCGGGCCAGCCGTAGGCTGTGCCACATGGCAACCGCACCGTACGGGGTTCGTCTGCTGGTCGGCGCCGCCGTGACCGCCATCGAGGAGACCCGCAAGCTACCGCAGACCATCCTGATGTACCCGATGACGGTCGTCAGCTCCGTCGCGCACATCGTGATGAAGGTCCAGCAGGACCTGGCCGATCTGGTGATCAAGGGCGACTCCGCGCTGGAGAACATCTTCCCGCCCAGGGACGAGCAGCCGGAGTGGGCGACGTTCGACGAGGACGCCGAAGGCCGCGACATCGACCGGAACCAGGACGGTGCCGTGATTCCAGGTGGCGACGGCGAGCGCCGCACCGAGGGCCGCTTCGCGCTCTACTCGGTCACCGATGGTGGCGATGCGCCCCCCGCGGAGGCCAGCGCCACACCCGCGCCGACGGCCACCGTCACCGCGCCGGCCATCGCGGCGGAACTCGACTACGAGTCGCTGACCCTGGCTCAGCTGCGGGCCCGAATGCAGTCACTGAGCGTCGCCGATCTCGAGACGCTGCTCGCCTACGAGGAAGCCTCCAAAGCGCGCGCCCCGTTCCAGACCTTGCTGGCCAACAGGATCACCCGCGCGTCAGCCAAGTGAGCGCGCAGGGCAGTTCCGCGGAGAACCCCTACCCGGTCCGCGCGGTGGCCATCCGAATAGCCGGCTGGATCGACAAGCTCGGCACCGTGTGGGTGGAGGGTCAGCTCACCCAGATCAACGTGCGCAGCTCGACCGCCTACATGGTGCTGCGCGACCCGGCCGCCAACATGTCGCTGGACATCAGTTGCTCGAGGGAGCTGGTCGCCGCGGCGCCGGTCAAGCTCACCGAGGGCACCCAGGTCGTGGTCTGCGGCAAGCCCAGCTTCTACACCGTGCGCGGCTCGTTCTCGTTGCGGGTCAGCGATATTCGCGCGGTCGGCGTCGGTGAGCTGCTCGCCCGCATCGAGCGGCTGCGCCGATTGCTGGAGGCCGAGGGGCTCTTCGATGCCAGGCTGAAGCGGCCGTTGCCCTTCCTACCCTCGACCGTCGGGCTGATCACCGGGCGGGCCAGCGCGGCCGAGCACGACGTGACGACGGTGGCCGCGGCGCGCTGGCCGGCGGTCCGGTTCGCTATCCGCAACACCGCAGTCCAGGGTGTCAACGCGGTAGCCCAGATCGTGGAAGCTTTGGCGGCGTTGGACCGCGATCCCGACGTCGACGTCATCATCATCGCCCGCGGTGGCGGCAGCGTAGAGGACCTGCTGCCGTTCTCCGACGAGACACTGTGCCGGGCCATCGCGGCGTGCACCACGCCGGTGGTCAGCGCGGTCGGCCACGAACCGGACAACCCGTTGTGCGACCTGGTGGCCGATCTTCGGGCGGCGACGCCGACCGACGCCGCCAAGAAGGTCGTCCCCGATACCGCGGCCGAGTTGGGCCTGGTGCGTGAACTGCGGCACCGCAGCGCGCAGGCGCTGCGCAACTGGGTCGGCCGTGAGCAGCGCGCCATGGACCATCTGCGCAGCCGCCCGGTCCTCGCCGATCCCCTGCGTGGGCTCGCCCAGCGCGGCGAGGAGGTCCAGCGAGCGCGTACCGCGCTGCGCCGCGACATCAACCGCATGGTGAACTCCGAATCGGACCGGATCGGCCACCTGGCCGCACGGCTGGCCACCCTCGGACCGGCTGCCACGCTGGCCCGAGGGTATGCCGTCGTCCAGACGATGCAGGACGGTGCCATCCTGCGTTCAGCCGCCGATGCTCCCGCCGGGGCCGCGCTGCGGATCAGGGTTGCCGACGGCGCGGTGGGCGCCACCAGTACCGGCCCGACGGATGGAGCCGCATGACCGACCATGCAGAGACGACGCCCATTAGTAAGCTCGGCTACGAACAGTGCCGCGACGAACTCACCGAGGTGGTGCGCGTGCTCGAACACGGCGGCCTCGATCTCGACGCGTCGCTGAAACTGTGGGAGCGAGGCGAGGAACTGGCACGACGGTGCGAGGAGCACTTAGCCGGTGCACGCAAGCGCATCGAGGACGCACTCGCCGCCCGGGAGACCGCCGACGAGTAGGCGATTACCAGCGACGCTGGAAAATTGGAACGTGTTTCAGTTATTGTCGGCCGCATGGGTGATGCCACACTGACGACCGACCTGGGCCGCGTCCTGGTGACCGGAGGGGCCGGGTTCGTCGGCGCCAACCTCGTGACCGAACTGCTCGACCGCGGCCACCTCGTCCGCGCTTTCGACCGGGCGCCGTCGCGGCTGCCGGCCCACGCCCACCTCGAGGTCGTCGTGGGCGACATCTGCGACATCGATACCGTCGCATCTGCCGTCGCCGGAATCGACACCATCATCCACACCGCCGCGATCATCGACCTGATGGGCGGCGCCTCGGTCACCGAGGAATACCGCAAGCGCAGTTTCGACGTCAACGTCGGCGGCACCAAGAACCTGGTCCAGGCCGCGCAGGCCGCCGGAGTCAAGCGATTCGTCTACACCGCCTCCAACAGCGTGGTGATGGGTGGCCAGCGGATCACCGCGGGCGACGAGACCCTGCCCTACACATCGCGTTTCAACGATCTCTACACCGAAACCAAGGTGGCCGCCGAGAGGTTCGTACTGGGCCAGAACGACGTCGGCGGGCTGCTGACATGTTCGATCCGGCCGTCCGGCATCTGGGGCCGCGGCGATCAGACGATGTTCCGCAAGCTCTTCGAGCGGGTGTTGGCCGGGCACGTCAAGGTGCTGGTGGGCAGTGAACACGCCAGGCTCGACAACTCCTACGTGCACAACCTGGTGTACGGATTCATCCTTGCGGCTGAGCATTTGGTGCCCGGCGGAACCGCACCGGGGCAGGCGTACTTCATCAATGACGGTGAGCCGATCAACATGTTCGACTTCTCCCGGCCCGTCGTCGAGGCCTGCGGCGAGCGGTGGCCGTTGCTCCGTGTGCCCGGCCGACCGGTGCACGCGGTGCTCAGCGCATGGCAGTGGCTGCATTTTCGCTTCGGCCTGCCGCAGCCTCCGTTGGAACCGCTTGCAGTGGAGCGGGTTTCGGTGGACAACTATTTCTCGATCGACAAAGCCCGCCGCGACCTCGGCTATGAGCCGCTCTACACCACAGCGCAGGCGCTGGAGCACTGCCTGTCCTACTACACCGATCTCTATGCCGAGATGAAGAGTCGGGCCAAAGCGCCGGTCAACGCCTAGCGGCGGTCAGTCCGCCCACGGCAGCAGGACAACCTTGCCGGTGGTCTGCCGCGTCTCGACCAGGTGGTGGGCTTCGGCGGCATGTGAAAGCGGAAGCTGCAGACCGATATTCACCGTCAACTGCCCGCTGGACACGTAGCTGGTCAACTCATCCAGCGCCGGCCCCAGCGCCTGGCTGCCCTGCCCCTGGTACGGGTAGAGGCTGAAGAACCCGAGAGTTTGGTTCGCATTGAGCCGACCCGCCTGCAGCTGGGCACCGAAGTCCACGACGGGACTGGTCTGGTCTGCCGATCCGTAGGCGCTCAGCCGCCCGAACGGCGCAAGGCATGCGATGGCCTGGTCGAACGCGGAGCCGCCGACGTTCACCAAGGCGGCATCCACCCCTCGGCCGTACGTGGCGTCCAGGACCGCACTGCCCCAGTTCTCGTCGGTGTAGTCAATGGTCGCATCGGCACCCAGTTCCAGGATCCACGCACGCTTGGCCTCCGTGCTGGCAGCGCCGAACACCTTGCCGGCCTTCATGATCCTGCCCAGCTGCACACTCAACGAACCCAGTCCACCGGCTGCGGCCAGGACGAGCAGCGAATCCCCCGGCCTGAGCCGTACCCCGTCCTTCAAGAGAAAGTACGACGTGAGCCCCTGGATCAGCAGAGCCGTGCTCTCGGCGAAGCCGATGTCGTCGGGCAGCGGATAGACGGTGTCATGGTCGGTGACGACGTACTGCGCATAGGCACCGGGCAGCGCCGGTCCGATGATCCCGAAAACGCGCTGCCCCACCGTCAGACCGTCGACGCCATCTCCGAGTTCTTCGACGACACCGGCGAATTCGGCACCAAGAATGTGCGGCAGAGCCGGCCGGACCGGGTAGTTGTCGCGGCGTTGCTCGATGTCGGCGAAATTGAGGCCGGCAGCCTCGTTGCGGATGAGCACCTGGCCACGGCCCGGGCGCGGCTTGGGCAGCTCCTCGTAAGCCAGCGCTTCAGGCCCGCCATACCGCTGGATCCGAACGGCTTTCATGGTGCCCGCAGTCATCTGCGCCTCCTCGAGTTCGGCAGTACCGTGACGGTAGCCGACAAAGCGGATGAGGTCAATCCGTTTATGCGCGATCACGGTAGCCTGTCTCACATGTGATCTACTTCACCAACTGACCAATCGACCAAAACGGTCAGTATTGTGCTTATTGACTCAAGAGAGGTGGTCGCCGTGTCACGCTTGGCTGACCTGCAGGTATCCGTGTGGCGACACGCACTGAAAGCCGGTGCCGATAACGCACAGCCGCTGATCGATCTTTACCGGCCCTACGTCGAGGGCTTGGACAACCTGCCTGCCGATGGCCGCGTTCTCGTGGTCGGCAATCACACCCAGATGTCGGCGTGTGAGATCGTGCTGATCCCCTACTTCGTCCGGCGTCAGGTTGGAAAACGATTGCGCCCCTTGGCGGATCGACAATTCGGTCAGATGGGCGGCCCGCAACGCCACCTGATGGACGCCTTTGGCGGCGTCATCGGGTCGCCCGAAGCTGCCGCAGCACTGATGAACGCTGACGAGCCGGTTCTGGTGTTCCCCGGCGGCGGGCGTGAGATCGCCAAGTTCAAGGGCGAGGAATACAGGCTGCGGTGGGAGAACCGCGCCGGCTTCGCCCGCGTCGCCATCGCGCACAACTATCCGATCGTCACCGCCGCGCTGGTCGGCGGCGACGATGTCTACGTCAGCGTCACCGAGCGAGACAGCTTGTGGGGCAAGGCCAGCACCTGGCTTTCCACTCGATTCAGCGGCCGCAGTGACATGGCGATCCCGATCGTTCGTGGCGTCGGGCCGACGCTCATACCGCGCCCCCAGCGGATGTACCTTCGCTTCGGCAAACCCGTACCCACCGTCCGGCCCCGCAATGTCGCCGCCGACGATTGGACCCAGCAGGTCAAAGACCGCGTTCAGACGCAGCTGGAGAAGGACCTCGCCGAACTACAGGAGATCCGCAGCCGCGACCCTTATCGCAGCCTCAACCCCGCAGCCTGGCGTTCGGCGCTGCAGCCCGAGACGGCGAAGGCGGACAAGTGATGTCCGTCGTCGGGGGTCTCGATGGCGGTGGCGAGGTGCTGGCGCTCACCGAACCGGGCCGGTTCTTCGGCGACATCTTGGACATCGGGCGGTCCGACGCCGTCCTGCTCGTTGTGCGCGTCGCGAACGACTGCGCGGTCATCGCCCTGGAGATCCTGCCCGAATCGGTAGAGGCCGCGTGCCGGCAGGCCCACCGCGAGCCCTCGCACTGCGTGTCCATCGACGTCGCAGAGATCAGCCAGCTCCTGGGATACGGCGAACGCTGGACGGCGACGCTCGGTAGTCAGCTGCCGGTATCGAACGAAGGTGTCGCCCGCTTCGCCGTCGAGTTCGACTCCGAATCCGTGCCGACCGATGCGCAGTCTCCGGCGCCGGCGGCCCTGGGCGAGATGATCGGCCGGAACTGGTCCATCGACCACATCAGGCCGGCCCGTATCCGTCGCCCGGGCTGGTCCGATGAGATGGAGTTCGAGGCACCGATACTCGCGTGGTTGCTGAGCGTGCACCAAGACCAACGATGAGAGCCAGGATGAAGCCGAAGACCGAGAGCGAGCCCGCCGCAGACGCGGCAGTACTGCCTGAGTCACACTCTCCCAAAGCGGCCCGCATCCTCGAATCGGCGACGACACTGCTGCTTAACCGTGGCTTCAAGGGCCTCACCATCGCCGACGTCGCGCAGAGGGCCTACGTCGGCAAGGGCACTGTCTACCTTTATTGGCCCACCAAGGAAGATCTGCTCATCGGCCTGATCGGCCGCGACTTTCTCAGCACCGCAGACGAATTGATCGAGCGACTGACCGCCGATCCCGGCGCCGCGCGGCCGTCGCGGTTCTGCCCGCTGATGCTGGGCACAGCCCGTAGTCGGCCGCTGATGACCGCTCTGCACGATCACAACGACGACATCCTGGGGCTGCTGACCACGCATCCGCGCGCTGCGGAACTCGACGCCGCGGTCGGCCCCCGCCCGATGCTGCACGTGGCACTGCCCTCCTGGCGCGCCCACGGCATGGTGCGAACCGACTGGGATCCCGACGAGCAAGCCGTGGCCCTGATGGCGCTCACCGGCGGGATCATGATGGCGCTGGGCCGTCCGACCGTGACCGCCGGCGTCGATGTGTTCAGGGTCTTCGCGGCGGGCGTCACCGCCCTGCTGGGCGAGAAGGACGTCGGCGAGGACCACGTGCGGGCGGTCGCCGGCGACCTGATCGAATTCTTCCGGCAGGGACGCAGCACCATCCTGAAAGCCATCTGTTTACCGGAAGCCTGAGCGAGCGGCTATCCGCTGACCACACTCTTGACCGCCCGTCGGTAGGCGGCCCTCTGCTCGTCGGTCAGCGTTGGGGCAAAGATGACGACGACGTCCTCGGCCTGCAGCATGTCGGGCATCGTCGCCGCGTACAGCTCGGCACGGCCAGTGCTGGGAAACTTCAGAATGGACACCGTGTCGGTATCGGTGGCCTGCACGCAACCGGCGGTGGGGCACTTCGATGCCGTCGCGTCGCGCGGGTTCGCTGCCGGCAGCTTGGCCTTGCCGATGGCGTCCAACACGGCAGCCACGGAGACGTCGTTCAGGACGACCGGGCCTGCCGCGGCAGTGGACGGCGCCGGTACGTTCGAGTTCGGGCCACAGCCCGCCAGAGCGGCAACTGCAACGAGCGCGATCGCCAACCGTCTTCCCACCTGTTGCAGTTGCGGCACCGGCATGCTTCGAGCGTAGCCATGCAAGCCGTGTGAGCCGTCGGCAGAACTCACAGCAAACCTCCAAGCTCGTCATCGTTACACTCTGCAGTCGTGTCGAGCCGTCGCACGATCGCGATCTTGGTCGCCGCAGCGTTGCTGCTGATGGGTTGCGGCCGGGGCGTACCGGATCGCTCCGCGGAAGCCGCCGCACTGAGGATCGAGATAGGACACTTTCCCGGCGTCGTCGGGGTCAGCAGTGACATCGCGCACAACCAGGCCCAAGGGATGGTGTTCTTTCGGCTCTACGCCGACGTGGCCGACGACATCACCGCCGACCAAGCCGCTGCGGTGACGGCGCGCTATCTACACGGTATCGACGGCGGCAGGTACCCCGGATACCGCGTCGAATTGGACTTACGTCACGGCTGGAACGTGTTCGCCGTAGACAGTGGAGAGCTCCCGATCACCAACCGGGAACAGATCGTCTCGCAAGCTCGTGCCTGGGTGGCACTTCGCCGCGAGTTCCACAGTGCCACAGTCAGACTGCGAGCGACCATCCGCCATCCTGGCGGCCGGATCAGCGACCGGGAGGCCGGTCATTCCAATCTGGCCACCCTTCAGCTGGCCGATCCTGCCGACTACCGGGCCGTCGATGCCGCCGCACGGCGGCTCGTCGATCGATTCGGTCCGCTGGCCGGTCTCGACTGGGTGATCGACGCCGGCAAGGACCACCCGGCGGAGATCGCGACTTCACGGCGGCTGCCTTCCCCAGCCGAACTACAGGTCTTCGACCGGCTCAACGCCGACCAGTCGATTCCGCACGTTGACCGGCTGCGCATCAACGGTCCGGTGACGCCGCCGGTCTGGTTCTCCGAGAAGACGGCCGCCTCTCACGCCGTCGAGACGGCGCTGCAGCTGGCCCGCGAGCACCTGCCGATCGTCGCCGCGCTGCCGGGTCCGGTGCTGTACACCGCCGGAGACCAGCTCTCCGGGCACATCGGCGGCCGCGGCTTCGCCCGCGGACCGGTGGCGGTCACCGTCGGCGGCTGCACCCCGCACGATCCGCTGGTGTACCTGCCCATCCCGCAAGAGCGGTCATTGATAGCGCGTTACGAGGCCTGCGCGTCCTGAGTTCCGCCCCGGCAGAGACCACGAAGGCCGGATCACACCGTCACGTCGCCGTACCGGGTACGTTTCCACCAACACGGTCCGGCCGGGAAGGGAGTTCGATGTCCGACGCTGTTCTGGTGACGGGTGCATTCGGCATGGTGGGCAGCACGACGGTCAAGCACCTCGCCGCCGCGGGACGGCACGTGGTGGCCACCGATCTGGACACGCCGGCCACCCGCAAGGCCGCCGCGGCCCTGTCCCCCGGGGTGACGGTGCGCTGGGCGGACCTGACCGACGCGGCTGCCGTCTCACGACTGCTCGCCGACGTCGCGCCGGCTGCCGTGATCCACCTGGCCGCGGTGATCCCGCCGCTGTGTTACGCCAAGCCCGCGCTGGCTCGCAAGGTGAACGTGGATGCGACGGCCAATCTGGTGAAAGCCGCAGAGGCGATGGATGTTCCGCCTCGCCTCGTGCAGGCGTCGAGCATCGCCGTCTACGGGCCCCGCAACCCGCACCACATCACCGACGTGCTGACCGCGGATACCCCGGTCAGCCCTTACGACATCTACGGCCAGCACAAGGTCGAAGCGGAAGCCGTCGTCCGGGCATCCAGCCTGGACTGGGTGATCCTTCGGCTGGGCGGGGTGCTGACCACCGCGCTCAATCTGAGCATCGACCCCAACCTGATCTTTTTCGAGGGGGTGCTGCCCGCCGACGGGCGGCTGCAGACCGTCGACGTCCGCGACGTCGCGCACGCCTTCGGCGCAGCCACCACCGCCGACGTGGTCGGCCGGACGCTGCTGATCGGCGGCGACAGTTCGCACCGACTGGTGCAGGGGGACATCGCGTCGTCCACCGCGGCGGCGATGGGTCTGGTCGGCGCTCTGCCCCCCGGGCGCAAGGGCAATCCCGACGACGACAACGCGTGGTTCGCCACCGACTGGATGGACTCCGCGACGGCTCAGGAGGTGCTCAAGCACCAGCACCACTCGTGGCCGGACATGCTGAAAGAGACGGCGGAAAACGTCGGCTGGAAACGCTACGTGTTCCGGCTCGTCGCACCGCTGGCCCGCGAGTACCTGCGCCGCCAGTCGCCCTACTACGGCCAGCCGGGTCAGTACGCCGATCCGTGGGAGGCCGTGCGCAGCAAGTGGGGCGCCCCCGAATCCGATGCAAAGACAACATGACTGAGGCGGTGGCCGTCATCGTCGGCGGCGCCTCCGGTATCGGCTGGGCAACGGCGCAGACCCTGGCCGACCGGGGCCACCGGGTGACGATCGCAGACCGCAACATCGATCTGGCCCGTCAGCGGGCCGCCGAACTGGGTGATCCGCATACCTGGGCGAAGGTGGAGGTCACCGACGAGGCCACGGTCGCCGCTCTTTTCGACGGTGTGGTGGCTCAGAACGGCAGGCTCGACGTGGTGGTGAACTGCGCGGGCTTCAGCGGATTCGGGTTGATCACGGAGCTGGATGCCGAGCAGTTCCGCTCGGTGATCGACGTCTGCCTCAACGGGGCGTTCCTGGTGATCAAGCATGCCGGGCGACATCTCGGCGACGGCGGCGCCGTAGTGTCGTTGACGTCGCTCAACGCCCGTCAGCCGGCGATCGGGATGAGCGCGTACTGCGCCGCGAAGGCGGGCTTGTCGATGCTGACCCAGGTCGCCGCCCTGGAACTGGGGCCGCGCGGCATCCGGGTCAATGCGGTGGCGCCGGGGTTCGTGCACACTCCACTGACCGAGGGTGCGGCGGCGATTCCCGGCGTGATCGAGGAGTACGTCGAGAACACCGCGCTGGGCCGGCCGGGGACCCCCCAGGACATCGCCGAGGCGGTCGCTTTCCTGTGCTCTCCGCAGTCGTCCTGGCTGACCGGGGAGATTCTCGACCTCAACGGCGGCGCGCACCTCAAGCGCTATCCCAACATCCACGATCACCTGACCCGATTGATGAGCCAATGAGGTCGTTCTGAACACCGAGTTCACCCAGCCCCAGAAGCGGGCACTGGCGATCATCACGGTGATCGCCCTGCTGCTGGGGGCCTACTTCCTGCGGCATTACTTCATCCTGGTGGTGATCGCGGCGATCGTGGCGTATCTGTTCACTCCGCTGTACAACCGGTGCCGCAACAGATTCGGCAGCGGCTTGTCGGCGACGCTGACGGTGCTCGCCGCGCTGGCGACGGTAATCATCCCGATCGGCGCCCTGGTGACACTTGCGGTGCTTCAGATTTCGCACATGGTCGTGCACGTCGCCGAGTGGGTGCAGACCGCCGACCTGTCGACCCTCGGCGACAAGTCGCTGGCCCTGACCAACCAGCTGCTGGCCAAGCTGCCGTTCGGTCATTTCAGTGTCACGACGGACTCGCTGCGCACCACCATGGTGAACGTCTCGCAGAGCGTCGGACAGTGGCTGTTGCACGCCATTCAGGGTGCGGCCGGTGGGGCAATCGGGGTGATCACGTCGGCGATCATCTTCTTGTACGTCCTGGTCTCACTGCTGACCAACCAGGAGTCGGTGCTCACGCTGATCCGCCGGCTCAACCCGCTCGGCGAAGAGGTCACCGACCTGTACTTGGCCAAGATGGGTGCGATGGTGAAGGGAACCGTCAAGGGGCAGTTCATCATTGCGATGGTTCAGGGTGTGCTCGGCGCGGTGTCGATCTATATCGGCGGATTCCACAACGGGTTCTTCATCTTCGCGATCTTCCTGACCGCGCTGTCGGTGATCCCGCTGGGCAGCGGGATCGTCACCATCCCGTTCGGCATCGGGATGATGTTCTTCGGCAACATTCCCGGCGGCCTGTTCGTGGTGCTGTTCCACCTCATCGCCGTCACCAACGTCGACAACTTCCTGCGACCCATACTGGTGCCGCGCGAGGCACGCCTGGACCCCGCGCTGATGCTGCTGGCAGTCTTCTCCGGGATCGCGATGTTCGGCTTCTGGGGCATCGTGCTGGGGCCGGTGCTGATGATCATCATCGTCACCACGATCTCGGTGTACCTGGCCGTCTATAAGGGCGTGGAGATGACCACGCACGAACCGCCGGAGCAACGCCGTCGCCTCTTCACACGGCGGACCAAAGCCGAGGCCGGCGCGACCGCCGATCAGCAGGGCGGCGGAGTCTGATGCCCTCACCAGGGGATGGGTGGCTTTTCCAGGACGCGATATCGCCGGTGATATCGCGTCCTGGAGAACAGTGACGTCAAGAGACAGGCGGATGGGCCGCGTTACGTCAGCCGTTCCTTGAGGAACTCCACTACACGCTTGCGCGCCTCGTAGGCCGGTTGACCGTCCACTTCGCGGACCTCGCGGGTGAGCACCGAGTGCGCCATCCGCCCGAATCCGTCCTTGTTGCCCGGCGAAGAATCCAACTCGATCACTTCGAAGGCGTCGCCGAGGCGGTCCTTGAGCGTCTTGAACCGTTCGGCCGGCGACATCGGGTCAGCGCTGAACCGCAGGCCCAACGCGCACAACCCGTCCTCGGCGACACGCTTCTCGATGACCCTCATCTCGCCTTCACTCAAGCCGGGATCGCGCTTCTGTTTGGCGGTGAGCCCGAGCGGCACCGACGGCTGACTGAGCACCGGTGCCAGCACACTGTCGTCGACGGCGGCCGCCAGCGCGAACCCGCCGGAGAAGCACTGCCCGATCACCCCGACGCCCCTGCCGCCGGTCTTCTGTTTCAGATCGCGCGCCAGCGCCCGCAGGTAGTGCGAGACCGGACGCTCCCTGTTGGTGGCGAAGGCAGCGAACTCCTTGGCCACACACCCGCGAGCCAGCGTGCCGATTGAGCCCACTCTGATCGCCGGCGCTCCCGGCGTTCCGTACAGTGATGGACTCGCCACGGTGAAACCGTTGTCCACCAAGTAGTTTCCCAGCGCCAGGACACCGGGATGCGCGCCGGGCATCTCGGGGATGAGCACCACTCCGGGTCCTTCGCCCTTGCGGTACACGTCGTGGGTGAAGCCAGCCGCGGAGAACGGCTCCCGCCTCCATCCGGTGAGATCGGCTTCGGGTGCGGGCATTGGCGTCTCCTATCGGCTTGGCGTCAGCGGCTGCTGGGTCTGCGTGGCGACGGCCAGCGTACGGAAATCGGCACTGCTTCCGGCACCGGTTATCGCCAATTGAGCAGGCCCGGCCGCACTGTCCACCCGAGCGGTCCACACCGGCTCGGTGTCCTCACCGCCCTCGTAGACGATCCACTTGACCCCGTCGATGTCCTGGGCGCCGGTCGGATACATCGACGTATGGATCGACCCGACCAGCGCTTGCTCGTCGGCGTTGCTTTGCGTCAGGCGCACGAACATCTTCGACGCCGCGATGTAGCCGACGGTGGAGGTGACCGCGCGGACCCGCTGCCCGGTCTTGGGATCGACCCGGCCTGCCTCGATGCCACCGCGGCTGCCGGAGTTGGCCTGCCACCCCTGCGGTACCTGCGGCAACCGGATCGGGATGCCCAGCGCGGCCGCGTCGGCCGTCAGCGCGGCAGGAGCGTCGTAGGACGGCACCGCGCCGTCCCCAGGGCCGTTGGGCCGAAACGAACACATCCCGACCAGCCCAGCGAGCACGATGCAGACCACGACGAGCGGGGCCAGCGACCAGAACATGTCGCGGCCGTCCTGCAACAGGCGCGGCTTGGCCTCTTTCGGGCCCGGAGCCGCTGGGCCGGCGACATTCGGAACCGGAGCCGCTGGGCCGGCGACATTCGGAACCGGAGCCGCTGGGCCGGCGACATTCGGAACCGGAGCCGCTGGGCCGGCGACATTCGGAACCGGAGCCGCTGGTGGAGGGGTCGTCACGACTGCCAGTATCCCAGGTCTGGACTGCTGACCGGCTTCTGGGACAATCTCAGCCATGCCAGACGCCCGTCGCCGTGAAGCGCCCGATCGCAACCTCGCCCTGGAACTGGTCAGGGTCACCGAAGCGGGCGCCATGGCCGCCGGCCGTTGGGTGGGCCGAGGTGATAAGGAGGGCGGTGACGGCGCCGCCGTCGACGCCATGCGGGAGCTGGTGAACTCAGTCTCGATGCGCGGCGTCGTGGTGATCGGCGAGGGCGAGAAGGACAACGCCCCGATGCTCTACAACGGCGAGGAAGTCGGCAACGGCGACGGGCCGGATTGCGACTTCGCCGTCGACCCCGTCGACGGCACCACGCTGATGAGCAAGGGCATGCCCAACGCCATCTCAGTGCTCGCGGTGGCCGAACGCGGTGCGATGTTCGACCCGTCTGCGGTGTTCTACATGAACAAGATCGCCGCCGGCCCCGACGTCGCCGACTTCATCGACATCACCTCGCCGATCGCGGCCAACATCCAGCGCCTCGCCAAGGTCCGCAAGGCATCAGTCTCCGACATCACCGTCTGCATCCTGGACCGGCCGCGGCACACCAAGCTGATGGCCGAGGTTCGCGACGCCGGTGCCCGTATCCGGCTGATCTCCGACGGAGACGTCGCCGGTGCCATCTCGGCCTGCCGGCCCGAGTCCGGCACCGACATGCTCGCCGGCATCGGCGGCACCCCGGAGGGCATCATCACCGCTGCCGCGATCCGCTGCATGGGCGGCGAGATCCAGGCCCAGCTGGCGCCCACCGACGACGAGGAACGCCAGAAGGCCATCGACCGCGGTCACGACCTTGACCGGGTGCTGACCACCAAGGACCTGGTGGCCGGGGAGAACGTGTTCTTCTGCGCCACCGGCGTCACCGACGGGGACCTACTCAAGGGTGTCCGGTACTTCGGCGGCGGATGCACCACCCAGTCGATCGTGATGCGCTCGAAGTCTGGCACGGTCCGGATGATCGACGCTTACCACCGGCTTTCGAAACTGAACGAGTACTCCGCGGTGGACTTCACCGGGGACAAGTCCGCGGCCTACCCGCTTCCCTAAGAAAGGCAATTGATGACCGACAGTGCTGTTGGCAACGGCGTCGAGGGCGAATACCGCATCGAGCACGACACCATGGGCGAGGTCAGGGTTCCGATCAACGCACTGTGGCGCGCGCAGACCCAGCGGGCCGTCGAGAACTTCCCGATCTCGTTCCGGGGCCTCGAGCGCACCCAGATCCGCGCACTGGGCCTGCTGAAAGCGGCGTGCGCCCAGGTGAACAAGGACTTGGGCAAGCTGTCGGCGGAGAAGGCCGACGCGATCATCGCCGCCGCCGGTGAGATCGCCGACGGGCTGCACGACGACCAGTTCCCCATCGACGTGTTCCAGACCGGCTCGGGCACCAGCTCGAACATGAACGCCAACGAGGTGATCGCCTCGATCTGTGAGCGCAACGGCGTGACGGTGCACCCGAACGACGACGTCAACATGTCGCAGAGCTCGAATGACACCTTCCCCACCGCCACTCACATCGCCGCCACCGAAGCTGCTGTGCGCCATCTGATTCCGGCACTGGAGGTGCTGCACGAGTCGCTGGCCAACAAGGCTCGTCAGTGGCGCACCGTGGTCAAGTCCGGCCGTACCCACCTGATGGATGCGGTTCCGGTGACCCTCGGCCAGGAGTTCGGCGGTTACGCCCGCCAGGTCGAGGCAGGCATCGAACGGGTCAAGGCCACCCTCCCCCGCCTGGGTGAGCTCGCCATCGGAGGCACGGCTGTCGGCACCGGACTGAACGCCCCCGAGGGCTTCGGCGCCAAGGTCGTCGACGTGCTCGTCACGCAGACCGGCCTGGCCGAATTGCGCACGGCGAAGGACTCTTTCGAAGCTCAAGCGGCACGCGACGGACTGGTCGAGGCCTCCGGGGCGCTCAAGACCATCGCCGCCTCGCTGACCAAGATCGCCAACGACATCCGCTGGATGGGCTCGGGCCCGCTGACCGGACTGGGCGAACTGCAGCTGCCCGACCTGCAGCCGGGTAGCTCGATCATGCCGGGCAAGGTCAACCCCGTCATCCCCGAGGCCGTGACCCAAGTGGCCGCCCAGGTCATCGGCAACGACGCCGCGATCACCGTCGGCGGCCTGTCCGGGGCGTTCGAACTGAACGTGTACATCCCGATGATGGCGCGCAACCTGCTGGAGTCGTTCACGCTGCTGAGTAATGTGTCAAAGCTGTTTGCCGCCAAGTGCATCGACGGATTGATCGCCAATGAAGCACACCTGCGCGAGCTCGCCGAGTCCTCACCGTCGATCGTCACGCCGCTGAACTCGGCGATCGGCTACGAGGAGGCCGCCAAGGTCGCCAAGCAGGCGCTCAAGGAGAAGAAGACGATCCGCCAGACGGTCATCGACCGCGGCCTGATCGGCGACAAGCTCTCCGAAGCCGAACTCGACAAACGCCTCGACGTGCTGGCCATGGCGAAGGTGGTCGATGAGCGCTTGCGCGAAGAGTGACGCGCCAGACGGCGACTGACCTCAGGCCGGTTGGCGCGCCCTGCGGCGCGCCAACGGGTTGAGGTCGCGGAACGGGTCGTCCTCGCGCAACGCCAACAGGTCGGCCAACGCCTCCTCGAGAGCGGCCTGGGTACTCTGCTTGACCGCCGTCACCCAGCCCGGCGTATCGACCCCGACCGGGGTCGACGTGTCGATGGGCGAGCCGAAGCGCAGGTACATCCGCTGCGGCCGGGGAATCAGCGTCGGGCCGATGCCGCGCATCAACGGCATCGCCATACCGGACCGGCCGGTGAGCCTGCCGCCGATCGCTTCGCTGAGCCGTCCCATTGCGCTGTCGCGCGAGATCACGCTGCGGTACACGTCATCACCACCGACCAGGGCGACCGGGACAATCGGATAGCCGTTGGCGACCGCCACCCGGGCGAACCCGGCCCGGCCCTGCCAGCGCAGCGCGTACTCCTCGCCCTTGAACTTGGGTATTTCCCGGCCCCCGCCGGGAAAGACGAGGACGGTCTGATCGTGGCGCATCAGTTCGTCGGCCGCGTCGGGCGCCCCGACCACCGCCCCGTAGGCCGCGGCCAGATCGGCGGCCAGTCCGCGCATCCGCCCGAGATTGCGGTCGGCCAGCGGGCGGACCCGCACGCCGATCGCGCGGTTGACGGCGTACGGAATCAGGAAGATCTCGGCTCCGGCCTGAGTATGGTTGCCCACCAACAAGAATCGGCCGTCTGCCGGCAGGTTGTCGGTGCCGTCGACGTAGGGGCGCATGCCGTCGACGATCAGATCGGCGACACTGCCGGAGGCGGCAAGAACCCGGCGCAAAGCCTCGACCCGCGGCGGGTGCTGCATGACCGCTTCCAGCTGGGACCGATCGTCCATGAGACATTCCCCTGTTCTCGAGACCCGGTTAACAAACGAACTAGTTCGTCAGGCTATCATTGTCCTGTGCGGACCACAGATGAGCTTCGCGGCGAGATCATGTCCGCTGCGCGCGCCGAGTTCGCGCAATACGGTCTCGCGGGTGCCCGCATCGACCGCATAGCCAAGTCCGCCAACGCCAGCAAGGAACGGCTCTACGCCCACTTCGGCGACAAGGAGACCCTGTTCCGCGACGTGGTTGCGGCCAACGTCACCGAGTTCTTCCACGCCGTGCCAATGCGCTCCGACGCCGTGGCCGAGTTCGTCGGCGACTTGTTCGACCTCACCGCCCGCCGACCGGAGCACCACCGGATGGTCACCTGGGCCCGGTTGGAAGGTCTGGCGCTCGACCCCCCGACCGCCGACGGCGAACTGATCCCCGAGCGAGCCTTCGCCACCATCATCGAAGCCCAGGCAGCCGGACACGTCGACCCGTCGTGGGACCCCGAGGAGCTGTTGGTGGTGCTGTTCGGGATTGCACTGGCCTGGGCGCACTGGCCCGATCCCGCGGCAATGACCGCCGACGCTGCGACGCGAGAACGTCGCCGTGCCGCCGCCGTGCGGGCCGCCTCCAGGGTGATCAGTCCGTCGCGGTGACCCGGGTGACGTGCCCGCGGCGGAAGACCTTGGCTGGGTCGAGCTTGGCCGCCTGGTTGAACAGGATGACGGTAAGCGCCAGCTGCGCCAACACGGTGTAGTCCTGGGGGCCCGGCCCGGCGTCGAGCAGGTCGAAACCGAATGGGCCCAATGCCATTCCAAGGCCGACGAAGATCAGCGCCGGCGCGACATACCAGCGGCTGACCAGACCCGAGACCACCGCGTAGCCGAGCATCAGCAGGGTGAGGACGAACGAGGTGGCGGTATGCACCTAAGCGGCGGCTCTAGGCACCGTTGTTGGAGCCACCGGAATTGGCCCCCGGGATGTCGGTGATCGGAATGTTCGGCATCGGCTTGGGCGACGGGGTCGCCGGCAACGTCGGGATGTCGGCGGCCGGGATGTCCTGCAACAGGTTGACCGGGGGCCCGTTGTCGCGCGAGCCGTACACGCTGCCCGGTGCGCGCGGTCCGAGCATCTCGCTGACCGTGACCATGTGATAGCCGTTGGCCTTGAGCACCGGGATGAACTGCTGCACGAGATCCACAGTGGACGAGTAGGTGTCGTGGAACAGCACCACTGAGTTGGGCTTGATCTGGCTCATCAGCATGTAGCGGGTAGCGGCGGTATTGGAGTCATTCATCCAGTCGAACGGGATGACATCCCACAGGATCGCCGCCAGGCCGTATTGGGCGGCGATCTGGTTGACCGCGTCGTTGGTCAGGCCACCGGCCGGGCGCCACAGCTTCGGTGTCTGCCCGGTGGCGGCCTTGATCGCGTCGTTAGCCCTGCTGAACTGGGCGGCAACGTCCTCGATCGGGATCGTCGTCATGTTCGGGTGTTCCCAAGTATGGCTGCCGAGTTCCATACCGGCGTCGACCACCCGTTTGGCGCCGGCCGGGTTCGCGGCGACCTTGTTGCCGATCTCGAAGAAGGTGGCCTTGGCGTCGGCGTCGTTCAGGATGCCCAGCAGCCGGTCGGTGTAGGGCGTCGGGCCGTCGTCGAAAGTCAGCGCGACGCACTTGACCACCGAACAGTCGACCGAATCCGCCTTGGCCACCTTGACATGGCCGGTGAAGCCCCCGATGACGACGACGGCCACGCCGGCGCAGACGCCGATCACGGTCCGCAGATAAGACCAGGAGGGGCTGTCTTGTCGGCGTGGCACGCCGCCGAGTTTACCGGCCGTAGCTGACCGATCCCTGGCACCGGCGCAGTGGGGGTTGGCACTACCGGCGATGTACGGCTAGCGGCGTGGTGACCGCAGCAGCGTCACGGCAGAGCGCCGGGGCTGATCTCCTCGAGCATCTCGGTGACCAGGGCGGCGATCGGCGAGCGTTCGCTGCGCATCAGGGTGATGTGTGCGAACAACGGGTGGCCCTTGAGCTTCTCGATGACCGCCGCGACACCGTCGTGGCGACCGACGCGCAGGTTGTCACGCTGGGCCACGTCGTGGGTGAGCACCACCCGCGAGCCGCTGCCCAAGCGCGACAGCACGGTCAGCAGCACGTTTCGCTCCAGCGACTGCGCCTCGTCGACGATCACGAAGGAGTCGTGCAGGGACCGGCCGCGAATGTGGGTCAGCGGCAACACCTCGAGCATGCCGCGGGACTGCACTTCCTCGAGCACTGCTGGGCTCGCCAGCCCTTCGAGGGTGTCGAACACGGCCTGCGCCCAGGGGCCCATCTTGTCGCTCTCACTGCCGGGCAGGTAGCCAAGCTCCTGCCCGCCGACGGCATACAGCGGGCGGAACACCACGACCTTGCGCTGGGTACGTCGCTCGAGTACCGCCTCCAATCCGGCGCACAGCGCCAGCGCCGATTTACCGGTACCTGCCTTACCACCGAGGGAGACGATGCCGACGGACTCGTCGAGCAGCAGATCCAGGGCTACGCGCTGTTCGGCCGACCTTCCCCGGAGGCCGAACACCTCGCGATCCCCACGTACCAGCTGAACCTTCTTGTCGGCGTTGACCCGGCCCAGCGCGCTGGAGCTGCCGCCGAGCAGCCGAATACCGGTATGGCAGGGCAGGTTACGGGCATCGGCCAGATCGATCTCCCCCTCGGCGAACAGCGCGTCGATGTCCTCGGCGGCGACGTCGAGTTCCGACATCCCGGTCCAGCCCGACGTGATGACGTCCTGGGCGTGGTATTCGTCGGCCGACAGGCCCACCGCGCCGGCCTTCACCCGCAGCGGAATGTCCTTGCTGACCAACGTGACTGCCTTGCCTTCGGCGGCGAGGTTGGCGGCAACCGTCAGGATCCGCGCGTCGTTGCTCTCGGTCCGGAATCCGGCCGGCAGCACCGCAGGGTCGCTGTGGTTCAGTTCGACATGCAGCGTTCCGCCCTGCGTCCCAACGGGAATCGGCTGATCGAGGCGACCATGCTCCAGACGCAGGTCGTCGAAGAGCCGCAGCGCCTGTCGGGCGAACCAGCCCAGCTCATGGTGGTGGCGCTTGGCTTCCAGCTCACTGATGACCACGAGCGGTACCACCACTTCGTGTTCGGCGAACCGGGTGCACGCCCACGGGTCGGACAGCAAGACGGAGGTGTCGAGCACATAAGTCCGAATGGGCGACTGCGAATCGATCACTGGGCGCTCCTCAGACCCGCGCGGCCCCGCACGAATCCCTCGGCGGACACTGCGGCACCAGGACCGGGGCCGGTCCTGTCGTAGTCGAAACGAAAGGTGCCGCCCGGACAGCAGAGCATGTCGCTAGCCATCACCAGGGACGCTACTCCGGTCCCCGCCCGCGCGCCGCTCAGGCGCGCCGCCGTGTCAGGCGAGGACGAACTTCTTCAGTACGGACTCGCCGTCGAGGCCCCACGCCTTGATGCGGTCGGAGACCACCTGGCGGGCGTCGTCGAAGCTGAAGATGCCGGCCTGGGCAACGTTGTGCAGCTTGTCCTGATACTCGAAGATGTCGCCGCCGACGACACCGAGTCCGCCGGCCCGGCGCGCCACCGCGGAGATCGTCGAGTCGCGGTGGGTCTCGAGGCAGTGCGCGACGAGGTTGTGGAAGAACTCCTCGTGCCGCTCCTCGTCGTTGGCGATCCGGCCGATCAGGCCCTTGAGGACCGGCTCGTCGACCTTGGCCTCGAGGTTGCGCAGGAACACCGCGTGCGCCCGCTCGTAGAGCGCCATGAACACCAGCGTCTCGATCTGGGTGTAGTTGTCGGCCCGGTAGCCGCGCATGACGTGCGCGACGCGGACGTCCTCGTTGGCGGTCGGATCGAAGTTGCGGGTAACGACCAGGTACTCGCGGATCGCGATGGCGTGCAGGTTCTCCTCTGCGGTCCACCGGCCCATCCAGCGGCCCCACTTGTCCTCGAGGATGAAGTGCTCGACCAGCTCGCGGTGATAACCCGCGAGGTTGTCCTTGGTGACCAGGACGATCTCGCAGGCGTCGACGACGTCGGAGGGCAATGTCACCTGAGAGGGATCCCAGTCGGTTCCGCCCAGGAAGGCGAAGTTCTCACCCTGGTCGAACGGGACGTAGTCGTGGGCGTACCACTCGTCCGCGGTGTCCAGGTAGCGGGCCAGATTGTCGGCGACAACCGGCTCGAGCTCAAGGGTCAGCGCATTAGGGACAGGTTTCTGTGCCATGCGGTTACTGTAACTCACCGACACGGCTGTTGAAAAACCGTGAGGCCCGGCGTTTCGCGGATTACAGCGTCAGTCCGGGGTATAGCGGATTCGCCGCCAGCAGCTCGGCGGCCGCGGCGTGCACCCGCTGCGCCGTCCCGTCGGCAAGCACGTATTTGGCCTTCGAGCTGCCGTCCGGCTGGGTGTTGGACAGCACCTCCACCACGAGCTCGGCGACCCGGTCGAATTCGGCCGGCCCGAAACCGCGTGTCGTCAGCGCCGGGGTGCCGAACCGGATGCCGCTGGTGTACCAGGCGCCATTGGGGTCGGCCGGGATGGAGTTCCGGTTGGTGACGATGCCGGAGTCCAGCAGGGCGGACTCGGCCTGCCGCCCGGTCAACCCGAACGACTGGACGTCGAGCAGCACCAGGTGATTGTCGGTGCCATCGGTGACCAGTCGGGCCCCGCGGCGCATCAGGCCCTCGGCGAACGCCTTGGCATTGTCGGCCACCCGCTGGGCGTAATCGCGGAACGACGGCTGGCGCGCTTCAGCGAAAGCCACGGCCTTGGCCGCCATCACATGCGAGAGCGGGCCACCCAGCACCATCGGGCAGCCTTTGTCGACGGCCGCCGAGTACTCCTCGGTGGCCAGCACCAGACCACCGCGCGGGCCGCGCAGCGACTTGTGCGTGGTGGTGGTGGTGACGTGCGCGTGCGGCACCGGATCCTCGTCACCGGTGAAGACCTTGCCGGCGACCAGGCCGGCGAAGTGCGCCATGTCGACCATTAGCGTGGCGCCGACCTCGTCGGCGATCTCGCGCATCTTGGCGAAGTTGACCCGGCGCGGATAGGCCGAGTAGCCGGCGACCAGGACCAGCGGTTTGAATTCGCGAGCGGTGGCGGCGACGGCGTCGTAGTCGATCAGCCCGGTCTGCGGATTGGTGCCGTAGCTGCGCTGATGGAACATCTTGCCGGAGATGTTGGGCCGGAACCCGTGGGTCAGGTGACCGCCGGCGTCGAGTGACATGCCCAGCAGTCGCTGGCTGCCGAGGCGGGCGCGCAGCCGCTCCCATTCCGCCTCGGAGAGGTCGTTGACGTTCTTCACGCCCAGATCGCTCAGGGCGGGGGCCTCGACCCGGGTGGCCAGGATCGCCCAGAACGCGACCAGGTTGGCGTCGATACCCGAGTGCGGCTGGGCATAGGCGTACGGGGCGCCGAAGAGCTCGCGCGCGTGCTCGGCGGCCAGGCTCTCGACGGTGTCGACGTTCTGGCAGCCGGCGTAGAACCGGTGCCCGACGGTGCCTTCGGCGTACTTGTCCGACAGCCAGGTGCCCATGGTGAGTAGCACAGCCGGGGAGGCGTAGTTCTCGCTGGCGATCAGCTTGAGCGAATCCCGTTGATCGGCAAGCTCTTTGCGGGTGGCCGCGGCGATTCTCGGCTCGACGGACTCGATGACCTGAAGTGCCGCGCGGTAGGCCTCGCTGGCGGTAGCGGCGTAGTCGGCACCCGGGGCGGCAGCCGAAGGGGAAAGCGTCGAGTCAGCGGTCATGACACAAGCGTATCGGCCCTGCCAACCGCCGTTGAACTGCCCGGTCCGGCCCGGTCAGACGCGCAATGCCGACGGGATCAGCGGCTCGTCCAGTAATCGGCCGAACCGCTCGGTGAGACCCACCTCCGCGGGCCTGGCGTCGAGCCAGGCCCGCAACAACCGGTAGCCCTCGACATAGGTGGAGGTGTAGGCCCGCCACAACGGGGAGGACAGGAACCGCAGCATTTGGCGGGCACGGGTGTCGTCGACCAACAGCCAGCGTTTCAGGAAGGCGACGACGTCGTCGACGTCGCGGTGTTCGTCGTGCAGCATCAGCGCCGCGTCCTGACGCACATCAGCGAGCAGAAGCCCAGCGTCCGCCAAAATCTCGGCGCGCTCCCCGTCGAACCGAAGCCCCAGATCGGCATAGATCTCGCCGGCCCAGCGCCCCCAACCTCCGTTTCCCCCCGTCGCTCCGGCCCCGACCGCGGCGTGCAGCGCCAGGTCGGCCAGCCCCTCGGCCATCAGGCACTGTGGCGTGTTGACCAAGAAGATGGTCTGCTCCTGCTGGTCGCCCGCCGCCACCAGGCCGGCCTCCTTGCGGCAGTGCTCGGTGTGGTGGCCCGGGTAGGACTCGTGGGCCACCAGCCGGGGCAGGTTGGCCATCTGCTGCTTGAGGTCGGCGTTGACCGCCACCGTCGAGCGATAGTCGCCCTCGTAGTAGTTGAAGCCTGACCAGGGCTTGTCGGTGACCACTTCGTAAGTGATCGTCTCGGCGTCCGGCAGAGGGTATGTCGCGCGCACGATGTCGCGCAGCGCGCTGGAGAAGGCATGGATGCACTCCTCCAGGCGCTGCGGTGGGATCTCGTCGGCGCGGCGGTGGGCTTCCATCCGCTCGGCCAACGGCCCGGTCCCGCCGAGAACCTCGTCGAGGCGGGCATGGGCGGCGCGATAGCGCTCCTCGTCACCGCGGGAGATCTCGACGTCGAAGTAGTTGCGGACCTCGTCGACGAAACCGACCGGTTCACCGGCGAACTTGCGCGCCGAGAAGCCCAGCGCCCGCAGATGGGCACCGATGAAGTCGGCGCGCTGGTCGGTGAACCCCTCGGTGCGGGGAACATTCGGCAGTTCGGCGAGCAGGCGGTCGGCCTGTCGGGCCAGCTCGGCCGGTTCGGGCGCGGGTTCGTCGGCGACGGCGCGCCACAGTTGGGGGTCGCCGGTGAAGGCGTCGACGTACCCCTCCTCGATGCGGTCGAACCGCAGGCCGAGCGTCAGGTAGTCGCGGATGAGGGTGCCGGGCTGCATGGCAACCAAGCTAACTGCAACACTGACAGCATGGCGCGGCTGAGTGAACCCAGCCCTTATGTGGAGTTCGACCGGAGGCAATGGCGCTCGCTGCGCATGGCGACCCCGCTGAAACTCACCGAGGACGAACTGGTCGGGCTGCGCGGCCTCGGTGAGCAGATCGACCTGCTCGAGGTCGAAGAGGTCTACCTGCCGCTGGCACGGCTGATCCATCTACAGGTGGCGGCCCGGCAGCGGTTGTTCGCCGCCACCGCGGAGTTCCTCGGGGATTCGGCGGGCGAGCCGCAGCACAACCCCGACCGTCCGGTGCCGTTCATCATCGGGGTGGCCGGCAGCGTCGCGGTCGGGAAGTCGACCACCGCGCGTGTGCTGCAGGCGCTGCTGGCCCGCTGGGAGCATCACCCCCGCGTCGACCTGGTCACCACCGACGGATTCCTCTACCCCAACGCCGAGCTGGCCCGTCGAAACCTGATGCACCGCAAAGGTTTTCCAGAAAGCTACGACCGACGGGCGCTGATGCGGTTCGTTACGTCGGTGAAGTCGGGTTCGGACCAGGTATGCGCCCCGGTGTATTCACACCTGATCTACGACATCGTGCCGGGCGAGAAGCATGTCGTCACCCACCCCGACATCCTGATCCTGGAGGGGCTCAACGTCTTGCAGACCGGCCCCACGCTGATGGTCTCGGACCTGTTCGACTTCTCGGTGTACGTCGACGCCCGCATCGAGGACATCGAGCACTGGTATGTCGAGCGTTTCCTGGCGATGCGTGCCGGTGCCTTCGCCGACCCCGCGTCGCACTTCCATCACTACGCCGGACTGACCGATCAGCAGGCGGTGGCCGCGGCCCGCGACATCTGGCGCTCCATCAACCGCCCGAACCTGATCGAGAACATCCTGCCGACCCGCCCGCGCGCGACGCTGGTGCTCCGCAAGGACGCCGACCACGCGATCAACCGGCTGCGACTGCGCAAGCTCTAGCGGCAATTCAGTTGGTCGGCGCGCCCGTCAGCGGGTTGAGCCGCGACACCGGCATCGGGAACGAGAATTCGGGTTCGGGCGCCTCGGGCCGGTCGTACAGACCGATCGAGTACACCCCGGCCGAGTAGACCGTCATCGGCAGGTGGTGGGCGAAGACCCGGAATTTCACCGGCACCCCCGGGGTGTCGGGCCACTGCCAGGCGAATTCCAGCAGCCCGACCCGCTCCCCCTCCGGCGACTTGGCAATGATGTAGCGACGCGGCTCGTAGTCGGTGCCGCCCTGGGTGTGCACCGCGAGCACCAGCGGAACGGTGATCTGCGCCGGCAGGCTTTCCACATAGCAGCTGGTCATCGGGAAGCCCTCCGCGGTGACACCGCCGGCCTCTTCCAGTGCTGCCTTGCGTGCTGGCGCGAATGCGACGACCTGCATGCTGCCTCCCTAATGACCGTCCCCTGTGTACGGCCAACCTTAGCCAGCACGTCGTCGCGCACGCGGCGCACGGTCAGGTCCGCAGCCGTCGCAGCCCGAGGTACTGCACAGCGGCGAACGCGGCGCAGTAGAGCGCGCTGGCCAACGTGGCGAGCACGCCGAACGCGGTCAGCGGCAACACCCCCGCGGTGGCCGCGGCGACGAAACCGACCGTGCCGACGACGTTGAACAGCGCCAGCGCGGTGCCGACTCGGCGCAGTTCGGGCGCGGCGGCCAACGCGTACACCACGAGTCCGTAGAGCACGAACGCCGCACCGACGGCATACTCCTGCACGGCGCTCAACCCGCTGAGCCGGGACAGTGGGTCAGCCGTCGTGGCGATGCCCAGGCCCAGGACGCCGGTGATAGTGGCGTCCAGGCGCATCGCGAAGCGCAGCAGGGAATCGGTGGAATCCGATAGTGGTCTGGTGGTGATGACGGCGGTCATGGGAGCGGCTCCTCGTCGAGCAGTGGGTGGGACACCCTCGACGCTGCTCAGGGTGCACTGCCAGATCGACGCCCGGCGCTGCCAGTTGCTGCCAACCGCAGCTCAGGAGCGGGTGACGGCTTCCTGGGACCGCAGATCGTTGGCGATCAGCCGGGCCGCTGCGTTCTGCCAGTTGTGCAGCGAGCGCTGCGGGACTTCGGTGACGAACCACTGCCAGGCCTGCTTGGCCACCGGGTCGAGGCCGGCTGCGGTGGCGTTCTGCGCATAGGCGCGCACACCGACGACGTACGGGAAGTACAGCGAGTTGTAGTAGCGCCATTGCTCGGTGGTGCCGAATTCCCCGGAGTCGCGGGGCTTGAGCCGCCCGATGCGATCGGCGAGCAGAGCCTTGAGTTCGTTGGCCCGTTCCAACGGCTGGTCGGGCCCCCCGCGCGCGACCAGCCTGCGGTCGATCTCCGGCAGCTGTGTCAGCGGGCTGGCGACGAGCTTGGACAGGTCGCCGTAGTGGCCCAGCGCGCGGCGGGTCAGCCGGACGAAGGTCTCCTCGTCAAGATCGTCAAGCGGGTTGGGCGAGACCAACGGCAACGCCGCCTCGGTGCTGCGCAGCGCGGCACGCTCGGCGGCCAGCCGCGGCGAGCGGGAGAACGCCAACCGGTCCAGCAGGCCGGCCAGCGGATCGGCCAGCACGTTGATCGAGATGGCGACGGCCAGGGTGGTGAACAGCAGCACGGTCAGTGCGGTACGCCCTGGCCCGTCGGTCCCGGTCACCGCCATCCCGATCAGCGCCTGCCCGCCGAAGAGCACCGCGACCACCAGCGTGCCGGCGATCGAGCGCAGCATGTCCGAGCGCAGCGCCTGCCCCTCGTCGAACGCATCCCACAACGCGACAGCCACACCGAGCAGCAGTACGTCGACCCCCGTCGAGGCCAGGGCCAGCCAGCTCGGGACCAGCCCCAGCGGGATCACCAGGATCGCGTTGCCCAGGGCGAAGAACAGCGTCGCGATGATCACCACCCCGGCGACCCGCACCGGCTGACACGGCCGGCGCACCGCGACCACCATCGCACCAAGGGTCGACAACGAGATGGCGCCGAACATCACCCAGTGCCCGGCCCGCAGCGGGCCGTCGACGCCGCCCGCCATGCCGGCACCGAGCAGGGTCAGCGCCGCGACGACCGCGACGAGTGACAGTTCGGTGGCCCGGCTGCGCCAGGTGTCGAGGGCCCGGGCCAGTTCCAGGACGACGGCGAACCACGCCACCCCGGGCACCGCGACGAGGTAGACCTCGACCCGACTGAGCAGCTCAGCATGGGCCACGCTGACCACCCGGACCGCGTCCAGGGCCACCACGGCGGCGAAGCCGCACAGCCCGACCGAGGCCAGCGCCAGCACCAGCTTGCGGGGATCGCGGGCCAGCAGGTACAGGCCCAGCCACCAGCTCAGCGTGAAGACCACCGCCGACAGCGCTGCCATCCCATCAGTGTGGCACGGCGGCGACCAGGAATTACATGCCGAATCGGCGGTGTCTGCGGCTGTAGTCGCGCAGGGCGCGCAGGAAGTCGACGCGGCGGAACGCCGGCCAGTGCGCCTCGGTAAACCACATCTCGGAGTAGGCGCTCTGCCACAGCAGGAATCCGGACAGCCGCTGCTCCCCCGACGTGCGGATCACCAGGTCCGGGTCGGGCTGGCCGGAGGTGTAGAGGTTCTCCGAGATCCCGTCGATGGTGACGGCCTCGATGAGTTGTTCGGCGGTAGCGCCGTCGGCGAGCCTCTTGCTGAGCAGGGCACGCACTGCGTCGACGATCTCCTGGCGGCCGCCGTAGCCGACGGCGACGTTGACGTGGAAGCGTGCGGTGGCGGCGGTGAGGGCGGTGCTGTCGACGGCGTCGCGCAGCCGGCGCGCAGGTTCCTCACCCAGGAGCTCGAGATCGCCGACAGTGCGCACGCTCCAGTGATTGGTCGGCTCGCAGATCTGCTCGACGACATCGGTGATGATCTCGATCAGTTCCGCCAACTCATCGGGGTCGCGCTGCAAATTCTCGGTGGACAACAGGTAGACGGTGGCCATCTCGATCCCCGCCTCGGCGCACCACCGCAGCATCTCGGCGATCTTGGCCGCGCCCATCCGATAGCCATAGCTGACATCGTCGTGACCAGCGTCACGAGCCCACCGCCGGTTGCCGTCGCACAAGACCGCGATGTGCCGCGGGAGCTCGGACGTCGAGCGCGTCAGCTCGTGACGCAGCCGCATCTCGTAGAGCCGGTAGGCCGGGTCCTTGAGTCGCGGGGGAATGATCTCCACGAAAATCCAGACTACTGTGGCCAACAGGTACCCCCGGGCGCACATGGAGGTGACATGACCGCAGGCGTCGACACCACCGATCCCCGTCGGTCGCAGTCCTCGGGTCGCGACGCCGAAGACTTCCCCGAGGCCGTCGTAGGCGCCGCGGTCGAGTTCTTCGGGAAACCCCGGCTACGCGGCTGGATTCACGTCTACGCCGCCGTGATCGCGGCCATCGCCGGTGCGGCGCTGGTGTCGGTGTCGTGGTCGGTGAAATCTACCCACGCCGGTATCGCCACCCTGATCTACACGCTGACGATCGTGGCGATGTTCACCGTCAGCGGCACCTATCACCGGGTGAACTGGACGTCGCCGAACGCCCGTAAGTGGATGAAGCGCCTCGACCACTCGATGATCTTCATCTTTATCGCCGGCAGCTACACGCCGTTCGCGGTGCTGGCGCTGCCGGAGCGCAGCGGCGCGGTGTTGCTGTCCATCGTCTGGACCGGCGCACTGGCCGGCGTGCTGTTGAAGTGCTTCTGGCCCTCGGCGCCGCGGTGGGTGGGTGTTCCGCTCTACCTGCTGTTGGGCTGGGTGGCGGTGTGGTTCATCGTGCCGATCATGAACGGCGCCGGGGTCGCGGCGATGGTGCTGTTGATCGTCGGCGGCGCGCTCTACAGCGTCGGCGGCGTGCTCTACGCCCTGAAGTGGCCCAACCCGTGGCCCACCACGTTCGGCCACCACGAGTTCTTCCACGCGTGCACCGCGGTGGCGGCGATCTGCCACTACATCGCGATGTGGTTTGCGGTCTTCTAGGTCCCCGACGTTCGGGGGCCGCGCTACAGCTGCGTGACGTTCTCGGGGCCCCAGTAGGCCTTCATCGACGTGACCTGTCCCTCGCCGTCGAACGTCATCACCTCGATGACCTCGATCCGCATTGCCCCGGCGACCGTCAGAGCGAACAGGAAAGCCGCCTCTTGTCCACCGGAGCGGAAGGTGAGCAGCTCCGCCTCGACCGGCGCGCCCTCTACAGCCTTGTAGAAGCCTTCGATCGCGTGCCTGCCGATGTGGACTTCACCGCCGCCGACCGGGTCTTCCAACGTGGCGTCCTCGGCGTACAGCGCGGCGACATCGGCCGCATTGCCGGCAGCGACGGTGTTCAGGTAGCGCCTGACGAGGGCTTCGACATCGAGGGCATCGCTCATGCGCCGAACGCTACACGGACACCCCGAGCACGTCGGCGAGTTCCCCGGCGCCGGTGACCGGAAGGTCACAGGTGCGGCCCCGGCAGACGTAGGCGGCGTCGCGGCCGCCGATGCGGTCGCGCCCGGCCAGCAGCGGCGCAGAGTCGACGGGGCCGCCGACGACGATCGTGCCGCCGGGCGCCATTCGCCTTGCCGCGGCGAGCAATTCGGAGTCCGGACCGTCGACGGCGACGGCGATCTGCAGCGGCCCGCGGACCGCGGCCTCGGCCACCGTCAACCAGTGGCCGGCCGAACGCGGCGCACGCGCCAACAGCGGCGAATGCACCGCCAGGGTGGCATGCGCGGCCGGCCCGTACTCGGCGGCACGGTCCCCGTCAGCGATGTGGGCGATGGTCAGCAGTGCCTCGGCGATCAACGACGCACCCGATGGCGTAGCACCGTCGAGCGGGTCGGCGGGGCGGACCATGAGCTGCTCGGCGTCGTCGGCGGTGTCGAACCAGCGGCCCGGCTGAGCGGGGTCGGCGAAGTGCTCGAGTGCCACCCCGATGAGGTCCGCGGCGATGTTCAGCCACGACGCGTCCGCGGTGAGTTGGTACAGCGCCAGCAACCCGGTCGCCAGCGCGGCGTGGTCCTCGAGGATCGCCGCGCTGTCACCCACCACACCGCTGAGGCTGGCCCGGCGCAGCCGGCCGTCGACGACGTGCAGGTCCACCAACGCCTCCGCGCAGCGCACCGCGGCGGCCAGTAGCGACGGATCATCAAGGGCCACACTGGCTTCGGCTAGCGCGGTAATCGCCAGCCCATTCCATCCGGTGACGATCTTGTCGTCGCGGACGGGCTGCACCCGGGTGAGCCGGGCCGCCAGTAACGCGGCGCGCACCCGCTCGAAGCGCTCGGCGTCGCCGGGCTCGGCCGGCAGTTGTAACACAGACATCCCGCGTTCGAAGGTGCCGGCTCCGGTGACTGCGAAAACCTCTGCGGCCCAAAGCCCGTCGTCGTCTCCGAGAACCTCTCGGAGCTGCGCGGGGTTCCACACATAGGTCGAACCTTCCACACCTGCGGCATCGGCGTCGAGCGCGGAGGTGAACATCGCGCCGTCGGCGAGGTCCTCGATCAGGAACCTCGCGGTCTGCTGCGCGACCCGGCGGGCCAGCGGATCACCGGTGCGCCGCGCCCAGTGCGCGTAGGCCCGCAACAGCAGCGCGTTGTCGTAGAGCATCTTCTCGAAATGGGGGACCACCCAGTCGGCGTCGACGCTGTAGCGCGCGAAGCCGCCGGCCAGCTGGTCGTAGATCCCACCGCGCGCCATCGCGGTGCCGGTACGGACCGCCGCCGCCAGCGGCACCGGCGAACCGGTGCGTTCGTGCGCGCGCAGCAGCGCTTCCAGCACTGCGGACGGCGGGAACTTCGGGGCGCGACCGAAGCCGCCGCGCTCGGTGTCCTCGTCGCGCAGGATCGCCGCGACGGCGTGATCGCACAGCGCGGGGTCGATGTCCGGCCCGCCGCCGGGCAGCCCGGCGGCCATCCGGCGAAGTTCGCTGGCCACCTGGTCGGAGGCCTGCTCCACCTCGTCGCGCTGGGTGGCCCAGGTGCCGGCCACCGCGGTCAGCAACTGCAGGAACTGCGGCTTCGGGTAGTAGGTGCCGCAGAAGAACGGCCGGCCGTCCGGGGTCAGGAAACAGGTCATCGGCCAGCCGCCCTGACCGGTCATCGCGACGGTGGCGTTCATGTACACCGCGTCGAGGTCCGGGCGCTCCTCCCGGTCGACCTTGATGCAGACGAAGTCGGCGTTCATCGCCGCAGCCACTTCGTCGTCTTCGAAGCACTCGTGAGCCATCACGTGGCACCAGTGGCAGGCGGCGTACCCCACCGACAGCAGGATCGGCACGTCACGGCGGACGGCTTCGTCGAGCGCCTCGGGTGCCCACTGCTGCCAGTGGACTGGATTGTCGGCGTGTTGACGCAGGTAGGGGCTGGTGGCCCCGGCCAGTGCGTTACTCGCCGGACTCACCCGCGGACTTCCCGGGGCCGGCGTCGTCGGTCGCTTCGGACGCCACCTCGACGGGTTCGGAGTCGAAACTCTTGGGCAGCTTCTTGAGGTGGCGGTTCATCGACCACACCAGGATGAAGACACCGATCAGCAGGATCACCACGACCAGCAGCCCCAGCGGGCTGGCCTTGCCAAAGTCCGGGCCGGTGTTCTTAGGCGCGTCGGCCAGCACCGACACGGCCGTCAGCAGCAGGTCATTCACTCAAAGATCTCGATTCCGGCGAACAGGTCGTCTTCAGGTATTTGGGCAGGGACCCTGGAGCGCGCCAATTCGAACTCCTCAGTGGGCCACAATCGCTGCTGCCACTCTATGGGCGTCGCGAAGAAGAATCCGCTCGGGTCGATCTGGGTGGCGTGCGCCTTGAGCGCCTCGTCGCGCTGCTGGAAGTAGTCCGAGCACGCAACCCTGGTGGTGACCCGGCCGGCGAAGACGTCGATCTCGGGATCCCACTTCTCCAGCCAGCTGGCGAACGGGCCTTCCTGACCGTTCTTGGCGAACTCGTCCTGCAGCAGCTGCAGCCGGGCGCGCAGGAAACCGTGATTGTAGTAGAGCTTGCTGACCGTCCACGGCTCACCCGCATCGGGATAGAGCCGGAAGTCGGCGGCGGCTTCGTAGGCGGCGACGGAAACCTGGTGGCACCTGATGTGGTCGGGGTGTGGGTAGCCGCCGTTCTCGTCGTAGGTCGTCATGACGTGCGGACGGAAGTCGCGAATCACCTTGACCAGCGCGGCTACCGACTCCTCCAGCGGCACCGTCGCGAAGCAGCCCTCCGGAAGGGGTGGCAGCGGGTCGCCCTCGGGCAGTCCGGAGTCGACGAAGCCCAGCCAGTGGTGTTCGACGCCGAGGATCTCGGCCGCCTTGGCCATCTCGTCACGGCGCACGTCGGCGATGCGTCCGCGCACCTCCGGCAGGTCCATCGCCGGGTTGAGAATGTCGCCACGCTCGCCGCCGGTCAGCGTCACCACCATCACCCGGTGACCCTCGTCGGAGTAACGCGCCAGCGTCGCCGCGCCCTTGCTGGACTCGTCGTCCGGGTGAGCGTGGACGGCCATCAACCGCAGTTCGGTCACTTCTCCCCTGTACTTGTCTGCGCTGTTAGGTGCCTTACGTGGTGCTGTAACGCTCTCAGCACGTCCTATAGTCCAATAGTTCCATCCGGGGCGTGGATACCCGTAATTGCGCCCGCACACGAGAGATGCACTGCACACCATGACCCAAAGCCCGCCCCAGCTACCCGAATCGCGGTACGGGCGCCAGGGGATGCCGCCGGCCACCCGCCGGCGGGTGGCATTTGCGCTGGGTGTGCTGGTTCTCGCCGCCGGTGTCGTGCTGGCACTGATCGCCTACCAGCGGTTCGAGGGCAACGCCGTCGAGGGCACGATCGCGTCGTATCAAGTACTCGACGACGAGACTGTTGCGGTGACGATCAGCGTGACCCGAAAGGACCCGTCGCGTCCCGCGCACTGCATCGTGCGGGTGCGCTCCCACGACGGCGCCGAGACCGGCCGCCGCGAAATCCTGGTTGCCCCCGCTGAGGCAGCAACGGTGCAGATCACCACCACTGTCAAGTCGTACAAGCGGCCGTTCGTCGGCGATATCTACGGCTGCGGAACCGACGTGCCCGGGTACCTCGTCGCGCCCTGAAAGCCGGCCGCGCAACCAACGGCGAACTGCGAAACCATGAAAACTGCCGGTCGGTCCGGTGGTAGACTTTTCGGATACACGGTTCCTGCTGGGGCCGTGTATTGCTTCATTAGCGCGTTTGCTCGCGGCTCTTCGATGGCAATACACGCGGGATGACCCGCATGTTCCCAGCAGTGACGACAGACTGCAACGCGAACAGCGCGGAACCAACCAACGAGGAGCGCGACGAGATGACCGATACCCAGGTGACCTGGCTGACCCAGGAGTCGTACGACCGGCTCAAGAACGAGCTGGACCAGCTGATCGCCAACCGACCGGTCATCGCCGCCGAGATCAACGACCGGCGCGAAGAGGGCGACCTGCGGGAAAACGGCGGCTACCACGCCGCGCGCGAGGAGCAGGGCCAGCAGGAGGCCCGCATCCGCCAGCTGCAGGAGTTGCTCAACACCGCCAAGGTCGGCGAGGCCCCCAAGCAGTCCGGTGTGGCACTGCCCGGTTCGGTGGTCAAGGTCTACTACGACGGCGACGAGTCCGACACCGAGACCTTCCTGATCGCCACCCGCCAGGAAGGCATCGACCACGACAAGCTCGAGGTGTACTCGCCCAACTCGCCGCTGGGCGGGGCGCTGCTGAACGCCAAGGTCGGCGACACCCGCGAGTACAACGTGCCCAGCGGCAAAACGGTGAAGGTGACGCTCGTCAGCGCCGAGCCGTACCACTCGTAGCTCGGCGGTGGCGCGCATAGCCGAAGACCTTCTTCTGCTGTTGCTGGACAACGCCGCCGCGCAGCCTGTGCTCGACCGAGGGCGGGTGCAGCGGTTGCTGGCGGCGGCGGTACTACTGGACTTGGCCTATGACTGCCGGGTCCGCCCGGCGCTGCCGCACGAGCCGATTCCCGCCGACCACCTGGTCGCGCTGGCCGGCCCTCCCCCGCTCGATCCGGTGGTTCGGCCCGCGCTGAACCTGCTGCAGCGTGCGCCGATCACCGCGGCGACGGCAATCACCAGGCTGCGCAAGCACACCGAGGACCAGGTGCTGGACCAGTTGCTGCGCACGGGTCAGCTGCATCAGATGGCGCTGTCGTCGCATCGATTCCGGCGCAATTCGTATGCCTGGCCGCTGGCCAGTCGCGCGCGGGTGGACCGGGCGCGTTCGGCGCTGCTGGCGGCGTTGTTCGACGGGCACCGGCCCGGCCCGGCGACGGCTGCGATCGTCTCGCTGCTGCATGCCGCCGACGGGCTGGGCGCACTGCTGTCGCTCAACGACAGGGGCTGGCAGTGGGTGATGGGCCGCGCCAGCGAAATCGCAAGGGGCACATGGGTTGACGATACGAAGATGGCTGACGTGAACCTGGCGGTGACCACTGCGGCCGTTCGGACCGCGCTAACCTAACGCCTGTTCCAGATCGCCCAGTAGGTCTGCCGGGTCCTCGATACCGACCGAGAGCCGGACCAGGTCGTCGGGCACTTCGAGTTGCGAGCCGGCAGTGGACGCGTGCGTCATCGCGCCGGGATGCTCGATCAGCGATTCGACCCCGCCGAGGGACTCGGCGAGAATGAAAACCTCCGTGCGCGCACACAATCGGCGCGCAGCCTCAGCGCCGTCGCGCATCCGCACCGAGACCATGCCGCCGAAGCCGCGCATCTGCCGGGCCGCGACGTCGTGTCCCGGATGGCCGGGAAGGCCCGGATAGAGCACCCGGCTCACCGCGGCGTGCCCGGCGAGAAACTCGGCGACCTGCGCGGCGTTGGAGCTGTGCCGCGCCATCCGCAGTTCGAGCGTCTTGAGACCGCGCATGGTCAGATAGGCGTCGAACGGTCCGGGCACCGCGCCCGCACCGTTCTGCAGAAACGCGAACTTGGCATCGAGTTCCTCGTCGTTCGTCACCAGCGCGCCGCCGACGACGTCGGAGTGGCCGCCGATGTACTTGGTCGTCGAATGCAGCACGATGTCGGCGCCCATGGTCAGGGGCTGTTGCAGCGCAGGCGAGGCGAAGGTGTTGTCCACCAGCACCGTGATTCCGGCGGCCGACCCGATCTCGGCGATAGCGGCGATGTCGGCGATCGACAACAGCGGGTTGGTTGGCGTCTCCACCCAAATCAGCCGGGTGTCGGCGGTGATCGCCGCGCGCACCGCGTCGAGGTCGGACAGCGCCACCGGGGTGTGCCGCACGCCCCATTGGGTGAACACCTTGTCGATCAGCCGGAAGGTGCCACCGTAGGCGTCGTCGGGGATGACCACGTGGTCACCAGGACGCAGCAGGGCGCGCAGGGCGCAGTCGGTGGCCGCCATGCCGGAGCCGAACGCCCGCCCATACGTGCCTTCCTCGACCGCGGCCAGCACGGCCTCCAGCGCGGAGCGGGTCGGGTTGCCGGTGCGGGCATATTCGAACCCGCCCCGCAACCCGCCCACTCCGTCCTGGGCGAACGTACTGCTGGCGTAGATCGGAGCGTTGACCGCACCGGTCGCCAGGTCAGGCCGGTATCCGGCATGGATGGCCTTGGTCGCGAACCCCTGGGCCCGGTGGCGGTCAATGGCACTGCGCTGCTCACTCATCGGTATCGAGCCTATCGGCTCGAGACGTCAGAGCGGCACGCAGACCGTCGTCATGATTTTATCGGCGAGCGTCTGCCGCTTGGCGTCCCACAGCGGGAACAGGTAGCCGATGTAGCAGATGATGCTGTCGACGATGTGGGCGAGTTGGCGCACGATCGACAACCCGAATCCGATCGGCTGGCCGGTCTTCTCGCTGATCACCTTGAACTTCAGCACCGACTTGCCGATGCTCGAGCCCGTCGTGCCCTGCCGATAGCCGTAATTCCACAACGCGAACGCGAAAGCGGCCAGACCGAACACGAACGACAGGATCAGCCCCAGCGTCGACGGCTGCGACGTGCAGTACACCCCGTAGCTGTTGTCGGTGCTGTCAGAGGTGCAGTTGTTCTCGCCGGTGGCGTACATCAGGCCCTGGCCGACACCGGAGAGGACCACCACCGGGATCACGTCGATGAACCAGGCTCCAACCCGCTTGATCCAGGGTGTGTAGGCGTCCTTGGGCAGCGCGCCGAACTGCCCGGCGCCGCCGGGGGGCGGCGGTGGGTAGTTGCCGGGTGGCGGCGGTGGGTAGTTGCCGGGTGGCGGCGGCGGGTAGTTCCCGGGCGGGGGCGGCGGGTAGTTACCGGGGGGTTGTGTCATGGGTGTCCTTCTCTAGGAGGGCGGGGTCTACAGCGGGAGGCACACAGTAGTCATGATCTTGTCGGCCAGAGTCTGCCTCTTTGCGTCCCACAGCGGGAACAGATAGCCGATGTAGCAGATGATGCCGTCGATGATGTGGGCCAGCTGGCGCACGATCGATAACCCGAATCCGATCGGCTGGCCGGTCTTCTCGCTGACCACCTTGAATTTCATGATCGACTTGCCGATGCTCGAACCGGTCGTGCCCTGCCGGTAGCCGTAGTTCCACAGCATGTACGCCAGGCCGATCAGCACGGAGACGCTGAACGCCACCGTCCCCAGCGTCGAGTTACCGGTGGCGCAGAACTCGTTGAGCTGGTAGTCGGAACTGTCTGCGACACAAGCGGTTTCCTGCGTCGCATCTTGGATGCCGTAACCGATACCGACGATCACCAGGTACGGCAGGTAGTCGATGACCCACGCCACCACGCGGGTGAACCACGACGTGTAGGCGCTTTGCGGCAACCCCGGCGGGGGGCCCGGCGGTAGTTCGGTCATGACGCCTTCCACTGAAAGAGTGCACACCTGAGCTAAAGCGGCATAAATGTACCTGAGCGGATGCCGGGGATTGCCGCAAAGCGCAATCTTCACTTGCCCGTTACGCCGTCATCGGCGGCCCGGCCGGCGCCGCACCGATCTTTGCGGACGACGCCCGTCAGCGCCGGCGCGAGCCGTCGGACAAGAAGCCGAGCAGGTCGTGCCGGGTGATCACACCGACGGGCTTGCCCTCCTCGACGACCATCACCGCATCCCAGTCGCGCAGCGCCTTGGCCGCGGCGCTGACGAGCTCTCCCGCGCCGATCAGCGGTAACGCCGGGCTCATGTGCAGCGACACCGCGTCGGCCAGTTTGGCCCGTCCCTCGAACACCGCGGACAGCAGTTCACGCTCGGAGACGCTGCCGGCCACCTCACCGGCCATCACCGGCGGCTCGGCCCCCACGACCGGCATCTGCGAGACGCCGTACTCGCGCAGGATGCCGATCGCGTCGCGCACCGTCTCCTGCGGGTGGGTGTGCACGAGATCAGGCAGCGCGCCGGACTTGCCGCGCAGCACGTCGCCGACGGTCGGTTCGTGCATCGAGCCGTCCAGCCGGGTGCGCAGGAAGCCGTAGGACGACATCCATGCGTCGTTGAAGATCTTGGACATGTAGCCGCGGCCACCGTCCGGCAGCAGCACCACCACGAGCGAATCGGGGCCGGCCTCCTGGGCCACTTTGAGCGCGGCCACCGCGGCCATCCCGCACGAGCCGCCGACGAGAAGAGCCTCTTCACGCGCCAGTCGGCGGGTCATGTCGAAAGAGTCGGCGTCGGAGACGGCGATGATCTGGTCGGGCACGGTGGGGTCGTAAGCGGACGGCCAGAAGTCCTCGCCGACGCCCTCCACGAGGTAGGGCCGTCCGGTGCCGCCGGAGTACACCGATCCCTCGGGGTCGGCACCGATGATCGTGACCTTCCCGCCGGACACCTCCTTGAGGTAGCGGCCAGTTCCGGTGATGGTGCCGCCGGTACCCACGCCGGCGACGAAGTGCGTCACCTTGCCGTCGGTGTCGGCCCAGATCTCCGGGCCGGTGGTCTCGTAGTGGCTGGCGGGCCCGTTGGGGTTGGAGTACTGGTCCGGTTTCCAGGCACCCTCGATCTCGGTGACCAGCCGGTTGGAGACGCTGTAGTAGCTGTCCGGGTGGTCGGGCGGCACGGCGGTCGGGCAGACGACGACCTCGGCGCCGTAGGCGCGCAGGACGTTGCGCTTGTCCTCGCTGACCTTGTCCGGGCAGACGAACACGCATTTGTAGCCGCGCCGCTGGGCCACCAGCGCCAGTCCGACGCCGGTGTTGCCCGACGTCGGTTCGACGATGGTGCCGCCGGGCTTGAGCTCACCGCTGGCCTCGGCGGCGTCGATCATCTTCACGGCGATGCGGTCCTTGGCGCTACCGCCGGGGCTGAGGTACTCGATCTTGGCCGCGACCACCCCCGAGCCGGGCGGCACGACGGAGTTCAGTTGGACCAGAGGGGTGTTGCCGATCAGCTCGCTGATGTGCGCCGCGATTCGCATGCCTACATCGTGTCAGGCCTCGGGCCCGCCGGTTCAGCCGGTGGCTTCGCGGATGTATTCACCGATCTGACGCAGCGAGCGCTTGGCTTCGGGGATGAGCGGCGCGGCCAACTGGAAGTCGTGGATCTGGCCGGGCCAGACCCGCACCTCGGTGGGCACTCCCGCGGCGGCCAGTCGGCGGGCCGCCAACCGGGCGTCGTGCAGCAGCACTTCCGATCCCGACACATGAATCAGGGTGCGCGGTAGGCCGGGCTCGATGTGGTCGAGCGGCTCGTACACACCCTCGGGTTCACCGTCGACGACGTTCTTGGCGGCCGCCCGCGCCACGAGCGCCACCAGGGCGTCGAACGCCTTGGGCGGGAACATCGCATCGGTGTGGCTGTTCGGGTGGGACTGCTTCTGCTCCTGGTCGAGCTGCAGCAACGGCGAGATGGCCACCAGCGCGGCGGGCAGTTCGCCCTGAGCCTGCAGGCGCTGGGCCAGCGAAAGCGCCAGGTAGCCGCCCGCGGAATCGCCGGCCAGCACAATCTGGTCGGGCTCGTAGCCGCGTAGCCGCAGCCACTGGTAGGCGTCGTAGCAGTCGTCGATGGCGTTGCCGATGCTGTGCTTGGGGATCAGTCGGTAGTCGACGACCAGCACCGGGGAGTCGGCGAATTTCGACAGCGCGACGGAGATCCGGCTGTGCGAATTCACGCCACAGGTGAGGAAGGCCCCGCCGTGCATGTAGAGCACCACGCGGCGGCTGCCGTCGGCGGGCAGCACGCCGGGGGCGCGCACGAGTTGCGCGGAGGCATTCGGCAGGCCCACGGTGGCCCGCACGGTGCCGGGGGTCGGCAACAGTGCCCGCGCGACGAAGTCGACGAGGCCGAACGGCCAGGGCCAGTGCGGGACGTGGCTGAGCACCGCCAGGGTGGGCCACATGGTGATGCGGGTACCGGCCGAGACGAGTCGGGCGGCGATGCTGGGTCCGCTCTCGACGACCTCGACGGGGGCACCGTCGCTGACGGGGTAGCGGCGATGCGCGCTGGCTGGGTGGACGCCTGGATGAACACGGTGGGGGGCAGTGGCCCGGACCTTGCTGGGTGCGGTCATCGTCAACACTCCCTACGTCGTTGTAGATGTGTCTCCGGGTCGACGAGCGAATCCCGGGAACTTAGCTTGCCATCCGTATTACGTATAACAACTAACGATCTGAATTCTTACCGGATCTGATACCTGTCTGTAATCGCGGGTCCACCGGCGCGACCGGATTGACGCGCTAGCAGCACTTAAACTGGTCGCGTGGGAATGCACGCACCGCGCCGGTCGACGACGGCGCTCGCGGTGGCAGGAGTTCTCGCATCTACCGGCACCGCCGTGCTGGGTGCGCGCAGTTTGCTCAGCGAACAGGCCGACCAGGCCCGCAGCGTCATCCCGAAGTCCTTCGAGGTACCACCCCGAGCTGACGGGGTGTACGCCCCCGGCGGTGGACCGGTCCGGCGCTGGGAACGCGGTGTGCCGTTCGACCTGCATCTGATGGTGTTCGGTGACTCGACGGCCACCGGTTACGGCTGCCGCAGCGCCGACGAGGTACCGGGCGTGGTGATCGCACGGGGACTGGCCGAGGAGTCCGGCAAGCTGATTCGGCTGTCGACCAAGGCCATCGTCGGCGCGACATCGAAGGGGCTCTCCGGGCAGGTCGATGCGATGTTCGTCGCCGGTCCCCCACCGGACGCGGCGGTGATCATGATCGGCGCCAACGACATCACTGCGCTTAACGGACTTGGCCCGTCAGCTCGCCGGCTCGGAGCCGCAGTGCAGCGCCTGCGTGCGTCGGGCGCGGTGGTGGTGGTCGGGACGTGCCCGGATTTCGGCGTCATCACCGCCATTCCGCAGCCGCTGCGTTGGGCCACCCGATCGCGCGGTCTGCGCCTGGCCCGCGCGCAGGCCGCCGCGGTGCGCGCGGCGGGCGGACTTCCCGTCCCGCTGGCCGACCTGCTGACACCGAACTTCCTGCAGACCCCCGAGCTGATGTTCTCCGAAGACGGCTATCACCCGTCGGCGGCGGGATATGCGTTGGCCGCCAATCAGTTACTGCCCGCGTTGTGTCATGCGCTCGGTGAGTGGACGGGAGCGACGGTTCCCGATCTGCCCTGGGCGACGCGCTCGGAGGGCATGGTGCTCACCGACCGGCTCGGGCCGTTGACCAGGCTGCTGCGCAGGAAGACCACCGGGGTGCCCGCACCGATCGTGGTACCCGCGAGTTAGGTTCGTGGCAGTCGCAGCTGCATAACCCTGCACAACAAGGAGTCCTCCATGCCCGAAGCCGTCATTGTTTCCACCGCCCGCTCACCCATCGGCCGCGCGATGAAGGGCTCGCTGGTCGACATCCGACCCGACGATCTGGCCGCCCAGATGGTGCGCGCCGCCCTGGACAAGGTGCCCGGGCTGGACCCGAAGGAGATCGACGACCTGATCATGGGCTGCGGTCAGCCCGGCGGCGAGGCGGGCTTCAACATCGGTCGCGCCGTCGCGGTCGAGCTCGGCTACGACTTCATGCCCGGTACCACGGTCAACCGGTACTGCTCGTCATCGCTGCAGACCACCCGGATGGCGTTCCACGCGATCAAGGCCGGCGAGGGCCATGCGTTCATCTCGGCCGGCGTGGAAACCGTGTCGCGCTTCGGGAAGGGCAACGCCGACGGGTGGCCCGATAGCAAGAACCCGCTCTTCAATGACGCTCAGGCGCGCTCGGAGGCCGCCGCGGCAGGCGCCGAGGAGTGGCACGATCCGCGCGAGGACGGCCTGCTGCCCGACGTGTACATCGCGATGGGCCAGACCGCCGAGAACGTCGCGCTCTTCACCGGGATCAGTCGCGAGGACCAGGATCACTGGGGCGTTCGGTCGCAGAACCGCGCCGAGGAGGCCATCAAGAGCGGTTTCTTCGAGCGCGAGATCGTGCCGGTCACCCTGCCCGACGGCACGGTCGTCAGCACCGATGACGGCCCTCGGGCCGGGACCACCTACGACAAGATCAGCCAGCTCAAGCCGGTGTTCCGGCCTAACGGCACGATCACCGCCGGTAATGCCTGCCCGCTTAACGACGGCGCGGCGGCGCTGGTGATCGTCTCCGATACCAAGGCCAAGGAGCTGGGCCTGACCCCGCTGGCGCGCGTGGTGTCGACCGGGGTGTCGGGGCTGTCGCCGGAGATCATGGGCCTGGGCCCGATCGAGGCCGTCAAGAAAGCGCTGGCGAATGCCAAGCTGTCGATCTCCGACATCGACCTATACGAGATCAACGAGGCGTTCGCGGTTCAGGTGCTGGGTTCGGCGCGGGCGCTGGGGATGGACGAGGAGAAGCTCAACGTCTCCGGCGGGGCGATCGCACTGGGGCATCCGTTCGGCATGACGGGTGCGCGGATCACCGCCACGCTGCTCAACAACCTGCAGACCTACGACAAGACATTCGGCATCGAGACGATGTGCGTCGGCGGCGGCCAGGGCATGGCCATGGTTATCGAGCGCCTGTCCTAGTCGCACCGAGTCAGAACTCAGAGCGGTGATTCGGTCGATTTCATCGCCCTGAGTTCTGACTCGCGATCCATGCGCGCCTGGTTCGTTCGATGATCTCGGCACGTCGATCCCCAACGACCACCCTGATCCGCCGCCAACCGAGGTCGGCGATGTACTCCGAGCGGGTCAGGTCGCTGCGGTAGATGCCGCGATCGAGGCGATGCTGCTCGCCGTCATATTCGACCGCGACCATCACCTCGCGCCAGCCCATATCCAAGAAATAGTGCGACCGGCCGTCGCACCTCAAAACCGGAATCTGTGTCTGCGGGCGCGGGAACCCGGCGTCGAGCAGCAAGAGTCGCAACCAGGTCTCCCGCGGTGACTGCGCCCCAGAATCCGCCAGGTCGAGCACCGAGCGAACTCGGCGTACTCCACGGACATTGGGATGCCGCGGCAGCAGGTCGAGCACACCGTCGAGGGCGAAGCGACTCGCGTTGGCCAGCGCGTCGACTCTGGCCACCGCCTGGCCGACTGTCCCGCGCCGAGCGAGATCGAACATCGTGCGCGACACGGTCGTAACGGGCAGCCCGTTGAGGGGACGCACCTCGTCGTCGAGCAATGTCTCGGCGCGGCTGATGACCCCCGCCGGAGCCTTGTTGTTCGCATAGTTGAGTTCGATGGGAGCTGACGGGTCGACCCACTTCGCTCCGTGCAGCGCCGACGCCGCCAACCCGGTCACGACCGCACGACGGCGTGACCACAGAACCGCTGCGACCGCCCGCTCCCGGACAGACAGCTCGCCGCTCCCCAACGTGGTGTACACGTCGGGAAAGATGCGCCGATAGTGCGCGCGAAGCTGATACGGCGTGACACAGCCTGCAGCGACAGCGTCACTTCCGATGAATACGCCTTCCATCCGCAGCAGCGTCGCCCACTGCGCGAACGCACGTATTCAGCGATCCACAGCCCGTCGAGTCAGAACTGGCTGCGACGAAACACCCCCGCGCCCCGCGCTGGTATCTGACTCGATGCACCACCACCTCCGCACACAACAAAGCCCCGGCCGGACGGCCGGGGCTTTGCGTAGCGAGGCAGCTAGTCGTTCTGGAAGTAACTCAGCAGACGCAGGATCTCCAGGTACAGCCACACCAGCGTGACGGTCAGGCCCAGGGCCACGCCCCACGCGGCCTTCTCCGGCGCACCAGCGCGGATCATCTGGTCCGCCGCGTCGAAGTCGATCAGGAAGCTGAACGCCGCGAGCCCGATGACGAAGAGCGAGAAGAGGATGGCGATCGGGCCGCCGCTGCGCAGGCCGAGGCCTTCGCCGCCGCCGACACCGAACATCGCCAGCACGAAGTTGCCCAGCATCAGGACCAGCACGCCCACCATGGCCGCGACGATCATGCGGGTGAACTTCGGCGTGACGCGGATGGCGCCGGTCTTGTAGACCACCAGCATTCCGAAGAAGACGCCGATGGTGCCCAGCACCGCCTGGCTGATCATGACGCCGGCGTTCGCGCCGGAAACCACCACGTTGGCGAACACGAACGACACCGCGCCGACGAACAGGCCCTCCAGCGCGGCGTAGCTCAGCACGATGGCCGGGTTGTCCTGCTTACGGCCGAACGTCGCCACCAGCACCAAGGCCAGCCCGCCAAGCGCGCCCACCAGGGTGAACGGCATCGCCAGCGCCATGTTGGCGGACACTAGGAAATAGGAGATGACGGCCACCACGGACAGCACACCGAGGGTGATGCCGGTCTTGGTGACGACGTCGTCGATCGTCATCGGCCGCGAGACACCGGTCTGTGCCGGGTACTGCGCGGTGTAGGGGTCGGTCTGGTACGCCACCTGCTGGGCGCCGGCTACACCGGAGCCAAATGTTGCGTATCCGCCCTGCTGCTTAGGCAGCGAACGAAATACCGGGTTGCTGGTCTCCCGCACCGTCGGAATCCTCTCGTGGAAGTCAAGTGACACACCGTCAACGAACGGCATCCGGGTCCGGTTCCCAGGAAGTCCACAATTTTCGTTCTACGAGGTTCCGGACGCTAAGTGCGACCTTACCTGCGCAAGGACTCCCGCGGGTCACGATCACGATCACCCTGGTGGTAAAACTAGGACGTCCAACCTTTTCCCGGACCGAAGGGCCTCTACTCCAGTGACGGCTGACACCGACGAAGTCTTGACCCACGTCGACGGGGGTGTCGGCTTCCTGACACTCAACCGCCCGAAGGCCATCAACTCGCTGACCCATCCGATGGTCACCGTGCTCGCCGACACCCTCACCCGTTGGGCCGGCGACGACGGTGTCAAGGCAGTGGTTCTCTCCGGCGCCGGCGAACGCGGCCTGTGCGCAGGCGGCGACGTGGTCGCGATCTACCACAGCGCCCGCGCCGGCGACTCCGACGCCCGCGACTTCTGGTTCGACGAGTACCGGCTCAACGCGCAGATCGGCCGCTACCCCAAGCCGTACGTCGCGATCATGGACGGCATCGTGATGGGCGGCGGCGTCGGCGTGGCCGCACACGGCAACGTTCGGGTGGTGACGGACACCTCCAAGATCGCCATGCCCGAGGTCGGTATCGGCTTCATTCCCGACGTCGGGGGCACCTACCTGTTGTCCCGGGCACCGGGCGGACTCGGTTTGCACGCCGCTCTGTCCGGCGCAGCGTTCTCCGGGTCTGACGCCATCGCGCTGGGATTCGCCGACTACTACGTGCCGCACGCCGCACTCGAGGCATTCACTGCCGCCATCGTCGCCGAGGGCACCGAAGCCGCAATCAGCGCCTTCGCCGTCCAACCGCCACCCAGTAGTCTTCTGGAACAACAGCATTGGATCGACGAATGCTACGCCGGCGAGACAGTCGCCGACATCGTAGCCGCGCTGCGCGGCCACGACGACGACGCCGCGAAAGACGCCGGCAACCTGGTCGCATCCCGCTCCCCTATCGCTGCCGCGGTCACGCTTGCCTCGGTGCGGCGGGCCCGCGAGCTCAAGACACTCGAGGAGGTACTGGTCCAGGAGTACCGGGTGTCGTGTGCCTCGCTGCGCTCCCACGACCTGGTCGAGGGAATCCGTGCACAGATCGTGGACAAGGACCGCAACCCGAAGTGGAACCCACCCACGCTGGCCGCGGTGACCGACGAGGATGTGCAGCAGTACTTTGCCCCGGCAGATCCGGACCTGACCTTCGAGGAGGACAAGTGAGCCCCGATACGACCTACGAGACCATCCTGGTGGACCGCGACGAGCGAGTCGGCACCATCACCCTGAACCGCCCGAAAGCGCTCAACGCTCTCAACAGCCAGGTGATGATCGAACTCACCACGGCCGCCGCGCAATTCGACGCCGACCCCGGCATCGGCGCCATCGTGATCACCGGCAACGAGAAGGCCTTCGCCGCGGGCGCGGACATCAAGGAGATGGCCACGCTGAGCTTCTCGGAGGTCTTCGACGCCGACTTCTTCGCGACGTGGGGCAAGCTGGCCGCGGTGCGAACCCCCACTATCGCGGCCGTGGCCGGGTACGCCCTCGGCGGTGGCTGCGAGCTGGCGATGATGTGTGACCTTCTGATCGCCGCGGACACCGCGAAGTTCGGCCAGCCCGAGATCAAGCTGGGCGTGCTGCCCGGCATGGGCGGCTCGCAGCGGCTGACCCGCGCGATCGGCAAGGCCAAGGCGATGGATCTCATCCTCACCGGCCGCACGATCGACGCGGCCGAGGCCGAGCGCAGCGGTCTGGCGTCCCGGGTCGTTCCGGCCGCCGAGCTGCTCACCGAAGCCAAGGCGGTCGCGACGACGATCTCACAGATGTCGCGATCGGCGGCGCGGATGGCCAAGGAGGCCGTCAACCGCGCCTACGAGTCCACGCTGGCCGAAGGCCTGCTCTACGAGCGCCGGCTGTTCCATTCGGCTTTCGCCACCGAGGACCAGACCGAGGGGATGGCCGCCTTCACCGAGAAGCGCGCTCCCAACTTCACGCACCGATAAAGTGCTGTGGGTGAGCGACGCCGAGACGGACACCATCGAGCCCGCCGAGCCGGTGGTCGCAGCCCAGCAAGAGCCCAAACCTGACTGGTGGCAACGCCGGTACACGTTCACCGGCACGGCCGTCGGCCTGGTGTTTCTGTGGCTGTCGCTGACCCCGTCGCTGCTCCCGCGCGGCCCGCTGTTCCAGGGCCTGGTCAGTGGCGGTGCCGGTGCCATCGGTTACGGGCTCGGCGTGTTCGGGGTCTGGTTGACGCGGTTCATGATGTCGCGGCCGACCAGTCCGCGCGCACCACGCTGGGCCTGGCCGATCCTCGTCGTCGTCGGTCTCATCGGCCTGGTCTTCGCGGTCTACTTCTTCCACGTCTGGCAGGACCAGGTGCGCGACCTGATGGGTGTGCCGCGGCTGACTTGGTACAACTACCCGCAGGCCGCGATCATCGGCGTAGTGGTCCTGTTCGTCTTCGTCGAGATCGGCCAGCTCGTCGGCCGGCTCATCCGTTTCCTCGTCCGGCAGCTCAATCGTGTTGCACCACCCCGGGTTTCATCGGTAGTCGCGGTCGCCCTGGTGCTGGGTCTGGCCATCGCACTGCTCAACGGCGTGGTGATCCGCGGCACCATGAGCTTCCTCAACAGCACCTTCTCGGCCGCCAACGACGAGGTCGATCCCGCCAATCCGGCGCCGACCACCCCGCTGCGTTCCGGTGGGCCGGGTTCACTGGTCACCTGGGATTCGCTGGGCCACCAGGGGCGCGTGTTCGTCGCCGGCGGACCGACGACGCAGGAGCTGACCGCCTTCAACGGCCGTCCCGCGGTCGAACCGATTCGCGCCTACGCCGGAAAGAACTCCGCCGACGGTATCCGGGCGACCGCGGAGCTGGCCGCCCGGGAACTGGAACGCGCGGGCGGGTTCTCCCGCAAGGTGATCGCCGTCGCCACCACGACGGGTACCGGCTGGATCAACGAGTCAGAGGCCTCGGCGCTGGAGTACATGTACGACGGCGACAGCGCGATCGTGTCGATGCAGTACTCGTTCCTGCCCAGTTGGCTGTCCTTCCTCGTGGACAAGGAGAACGCCCGGCAGGCCGGTCAGGCGCTGTTCGAGGCAGTCGACGAGCGGCTGCGGGCGCTCCCCGAGGCGCAGCGCCCCAAGATCGTCGTCTTCGGTGAGAGCCTGGGCTCCTTCGGCGGCGAGGCACCGTTTCTGAGCCCGAACAACATCATCGCCCGCACCAACGGTGCGCTGTTCTCCGGGCCGACGTTCAACAACACCATGTGGGACGACGTCACCGTCAACCGCGACGCCGGCTCACCGATGTGGTTGCCGATCTTCGACGACGGGGCCAATATCCGATTCGCCGCCCGCCCAGACAATCTCGGCAGACCCGACAAGCTGTGGGGCAATCCGCGAATCGTGTACCTGCAGCACGCGTCCGATCCCATCACCTGGTGGAATCCCGATCTGCTGTTCAAGGAGCCGGACTGGTTGCGCGAACCCCGCGGCTACGACGTCTCGCCCGACATGAATTGGATCCCGATCGTCACGTTCTTGCAGGTGTCGGCGGACATGGCGGTGGCCATCGACGTCCCCGACGGCCACGGCCACCGCTACGTGCGTGACGTCGTCAACGCGTGGGCGGCGATCCTGCAGCCGCCGGGTTGGACGCCGGAGAAGACCGACCGTCTGCGCGCGATCGTCAAGGCGCCGGAGTGAGTGCATTCAATTCGCTGAGCACTCCGTCGGCCTTGAGCGCCTGGTAGCCGCCGGCCACATCGGTGGCCCGGTGCAGACCGAGATCCAGCAGCGCCGCCGCGGCCAGGCTCGAGGTGTAGCCCGCCGAGCACAGCACCACCCATTCGACGTCGTCGTCTTTCGCCTGCGGCAACCGGGCGTCGCTGGTCGGGTCGCAGCGCCACTCGAGCACATTGCGCTCGATCACCAACGCAGCGGGCACTTCGCCTTCGGCGGCGCGCTGCGCCGCCGGGCGGATGTCGACCAGGATCGCGCCCCGCTCGATCGCCGCCGGCACGTCACTGGGCTGCAGCCGATGCAGCCGGGCCCGGGCATCGCCCAGGATCGTGTCGATTCGACTCATCGGCTCATCGTCCCTCGGGTTGGCCGGTGAGCTCGGTGCGGGTGCGGCGCAGTGTATTGCGTTCGGTCACTTCGTAATACGACATCGCGGTCAGCGGTGGCGAATAGGCATGCACGCTTAGCGTAGTGGCTACCGGCGCTGCGACGGCCGGCGCTCCCACCACGTCATGGACCCACCCGAGCGGGAACGCGGCCTGATCACCGGCGTCGAGGCGACGGCGGTGCAGTCGCTCGCCGTCCCAACGGAATTCGTGCAGTCCGCCGGAGAGCACCGTCAGGGCGCCGAGGGATCCGCCGTGGTCGTGCAGCTCGGTGGTGTGGCCCGGCACCCAACTGATCAGCCACACGTCGAGTTCGTCGTCCGCGTGCAGCCGGGTGTACCAGCGCTCATCGCGCGGCGCGCCGCCGGCGGGCAGCAGGTGGTTGAACTCGCCGCGCAGCACCTGGTCGGCGTAACGGTCGGTGGTGTGGAGCAGGTCGGGCAGGCGTAACCGGGTCGGCGCCGACACAGCCGGGGGAACGGACGGGAACATGGCAAGGGAAGGGGCAGCGCCCGAGTACGGCATGAGAGAGATCTTTCGACAGTGACGGGGACGATTCGGGGGGCGGCTAACGCCGACAACACTCCCGAGACCAGGTCCACTCCGTCATGGCCGCCAGTGTTGCATAGATTGATTTCATGCGCAGGTACCCATGGGCCGTCGCGGGCCTGGCCGCAGTCCTGACGGCATGTTCCTCCGGCGGTGGCGGGCAAGCCACCTCGACCCCGACGACGACGCCGGCACCCTCAAGTTCGCCGCAAGCGTCGACACCGGCGGCGAACCCGATCGGTGTCTCCCCGGGTGGGGTGACCACCCGCATCGACGTACCCGCCGAGTCGACCGAAGAGCAGTACGGCCAGTCCTGCCTGGCCGCGAAGGCCTGGATGGAGTCCAAAGGTGGGGATCCGGCCTCCCTGGTGGAGCCCTTGCTCAAGGAGATGCAGGCCGGCACCGTGTCCGGTCGGGCAACGTTCAACAGCACCTGGGCCCAGTTGTCCGACCCGCAACGGGCCGCGGTGATCATCGCGGTCCGGGCCGCTGCCGAGGGCGGCTGCTGAGACCGCTCGGTTCCGATCACGGCAAGCAAAAATGCCCGCCGCAGGCCCGGGGTGACCCCGACCACACCGCCGCCCTGAGCGTGACGCGGCCCGCAACCCAGCACCCAGCGACCAGGGGAAATGCCAGCATCGATTCCTGCCAACGGCCATCGACTTCCTGCCTCAGGAATTATTCGCCTGAGCTGCTGGTTTACACACTCGTATCGGCACGGAAACACCTGCCGGCAGGAAGTAGCAGAAAAGATGGCACAGCACATGACCAAGTTCGGAATCGCCACCCTCGCGGGCGCGGCGATGAGCGCGGTCGTCATCGGCCTGGCCGCCCCGGCGGTCGCCGCCCCCAGCGGGCCCGGTGATGCCCGCAACACCACAATCGATTCGCTCGGATACAAGGTGGACGCCAATCCCAACGGCCCCATCGACGCCATCCAGCGCGACTGAACGGCGGCGCGATGACGCGCAACCGACATCGAAGGGCACCCCACATGGGGTGCCCTTCGATGTCGGATGGAAGTGGGCAGAATGGAACCATGGCCGGACAAACCCCCACGGGCAGGGTCGCGCTGGCACTCGGCAGCGGCGGTGCGCGCGGATATGCGCACATCGGCGTCATCGACGAACTGCACAGCCGCGGCTACGAGGTCGTCGGCGTCGCCGGTTCCTCGATGGGTGCGCTGGTGGGCGGTCTGCATGCCGCTGGCGCACTCGACGAATTCACCGACTGGGCCAAGACGTTGACCCAGCGGGCCGTGTTGCGGCTGCTCGACCCGTCGATCACCGCCGCGGGGGTCCTTCGCGCCGAGAAGATCCTCGACGCCGTGCGCGACATTCTCGGCGAGGTCACCATCGAGAGCCTGCCGATCCCCTACACCGCGGTCGCGACCGATCTGATCGCGGGCAAGTCGGTGTGGCTGCAACGCGGCCCGGTCGACGCCGCAATCCGTGCCTCGATCGCCATTCCCGGTGTCATCGCACCGCATGTGCTCGACGGTCGCCTGCTGGCCGACGGCGGAATCCTCGATCCGTTGCCAATGGCGCCGATCTCCGCGGTCAACGCCGACATGACCATCGCGGTCAGCCTATCCGGTCCAGATGCCGGTGGTGCGCAGCAAGTTCCGTCCGCCAGCCCGGAGGCCCGCGCCTCCACCGAATGGCTCAACAGATTGCTGCGCAGCACCTCGGCGTTGCTCGACACCAGCACCGCGCGCACCCTGCTCGACACCCCGGCGGCGAGGTCGATGCTCAACAGATTCGGCACCGCTCCCGAGGGGGAATCAACCGAGGACGTCGAGCCGGTCAGCGCCGAGCAACTGTTCGACACCGCGCGCGAGGCCTCGATCCCCAAGCTCGGCAGCTTTGCGGTCATGAACCGCACCATCGACATCGCCCAGGCCGCGTTGGCCCGCCATCAGATGGCGGCCTACCCACCCGACCTGCTCATCGAAATTCCCCGAACCTGTTGCCGCAGTCTCGATTTCCACCGCGCCGCCGAAGTCATCGGTATCGGCCGAGACATCGCGGCGCGCGCACTCGACGACTACACCCGCATCACCGCCGACGCCGTCATCGTCCCGGTAAGGCCAGCAGAAACTCCCTGACCGTGCCCGCCACCCGGCGGCCCTGGGCACGCCCGGCCTGCGCCGACGGGACACGACAGCGCGGATCGAGCGGGTTGGGGCCAAACGCCGCCAGGGCGGCGTCGTCGGCGAAGACCGCGAGGGTGAGCGCACCGAAGGCCGCAATCTCGGCAGCCGCGCCGCCGCCAAAAGGCGACGGAGCGTTCTCCCCCGCCGGCACCAGCACCACCGCCGTCGCGCAGTCCGCGGCGACACCGGTGTGAACCGCGCTGCTGACCCCGCCGTCCATGTAGCGTCGGCCGTCGATGGTCACCGGCGGCCAGGTGCCCGGCACTGCGCAGCTGGCGGCTACCGCGTCGACCAGTTCCACTCCGCAGGACGGGTCGAAGACCACCAACTCGCCGGTTGCGGTGTCGATGGCGGTGATTCGTAGATCGCGATCGGGCCAGTGGTGGGACGGCAGCCGCGCCTCGATCACACGCCGTCGTACGGGTTCGGCGACGGTCGGGGTCGCCAGGGCAACCGACCCGATGCTCTTGAGCTTCTCCGCGAGGCCGCCCGGCTGGGACATCGCCGCGGCGAACAACTCGGCGATGGTCTCGACGTCGACGCCGGGGTCGAGCTCGGCCGAGGCGTCCCCGATCTGGCGTTCATAGAGGTCCTCGACCGGTGTCCCACCGCCGATCTGCGCGGCAACGGTCGATCCGGCCGATGTTCCGACCAGGACGTCGGACTCCACCAATGCGCGTGCTGTTTCGGGTGATTCGTCGGCGATTCCACGCAGGATGCCGGTTTCCCAGGCGATCCCGGCGATGCCGCCACCGGCCAGGATGAGGGCCCGTTTCGTCGTCACACCTGGCGAGTCTGCCAGCCGCGTCGCCCCGGCCGCCGGTGGGTGCGCGAAAGTTCAGCCGCCTCGGTCTGGTCGGCGGACTCGGCAGTCCTCCCCGATCCTATTGGGACGCTACCAACCCGACCAGGTCCTGCCGGTGGCTCAGGTAGTCCGCCCGGCAGGCCCGGCGGGCGAGCTTGCCGCTCGTCGTACGGGCCAGCGAGCCGGCAGGCACCAGCCGCACGTCCGCCACCGGCACTTGGTGGTGGCGGGAGACGGCGGCCCGTACCGCGCTCGCGACTACCTCGGCGTCCACCCGCGCGGCACCGACGGCCCGCTCGGCCAGGATCACCAGGCGCTCCCCCGATCCGGGCGGCAGGTGCGGCAATGCATCGGCATCGACCGAGAAGGCCGCGACGTATCCGCTGCGGATCGCGCTCGAGGCTTGTCCCACAGTGGTTTCGATGTCGTGGGGGTAGTGGTTGACACCGTCGATGATGAGCATGTCCTTGATCCTGCCGACAACGTACAACTCACCGCCGACGTACACCCCAAGGTCGCCGGTGGCCAGCCAGGAGGCGCCGGGACTGACGCCCTGGGCGTGACTGGCGGACGCAAGTCGAACGGACAGGGTGTTGCCGAAGACCCGTCTGCTCTCCTCCGCACGGCCCCAGTACCCGCGGCCGACGTTGTTGCCGTGCACCCAGATCTCCCCGACGTGGCCGTCGGGAAGTTCCGTACCGCTGTCGCGATCGGCGATGACCACCCACTGATCGGCGATCGGCTGGCCGCACGAGACATGTTCCACCGCACCGGCACTTCCCGGTGCTACGGGCACGGCCCGGCCCGCGCTCAATGCGAGGCGGTCGAACCACCGCGCGCTGGCGGCGTCGTCGGCGCCGATGCTGGCGACCGACAGGGTCGCTTCGGCCAAACCGTAGGAGGGTTTGACCGCCGTGGACGGCAGGCCGTATGCACTCAGGCCGGTGGTGAACTCCTCGATGGCCGCCATGGTGACCGGCTCGGACCCGTTGAGCAGGCCGACCACATTACTGAGGTCCAAGTGCTCTCCGGCAGTGGGCAATCCGCGATCGGCCGCCAACTTGAACGCGAAGTTCGGGCCAGCGGCGAAGGTCCGCCCGTGCGCGGACTCAGCCGCCAATGCCGCCACCCAGCGGTGTGGCCGGCGGACGAACGCCATGGGGTCCATCAGGGTGATCTGGCCGCCGCACAGAGCAGGAAACATGATCATCATCAGGCCCATGTCGTGGTACAGCGGCAGCCAGCTGACGCTGCGGACACCCATGTCGAGACGTCCGGCCAGGATCATCTGCACCAGATTGGTACAGACCGCGCGGTGCGTGATCTCCACACCGGCGGGGTCGCGGGTCGATCCGGAGGTGTACTGCAGGTAGGCAAGGTCGTCGGCGGATCGGGGTAGTTCGCTGAATGTCGTTGCCACCGCGGCGGGTACCGCATCGATGGCGATCGTCCGGTATCGCTCGCCTCCGCGCGGTGCGCGCCGCAGGGATCGCACGGACTCCGCGGCCGTGGTCGTCGTCAGGATCACCGTCGGCTCGGCGTCGGAAAGCACGGTCTGTAACCGCTGCGCATGCCCAGACAGAGTCGGCGCGAACAGCGGCACCGCGACGGTGCCGGCGTGTATCGCCGCGAAGAAGCCCACGACGTAGTCGAGTCCCTGGGGGGCGAGAATGGCCACCCGGTCCCCCGGCGTGGTGACCTGCTGCAAGCGGGCCGCGACCGCTTGGACCGCGGCGACCAGTCCATTCCAGCTCAGCTCCACCGACTGCGCGTCACCGTCGCGGTAGTCGAGGAAGCGGTAGGCCGCGCGGTCCTGCCAGCGGGCGGCGTTTCGTCCCAGGAACGAGGTGACAGTCACGTCGTCGGGCACCGCGATGCGACCGTCGGCGCCTAGGTAAGGCGACAGCAAACCATCAGTGTCGATACGCCCATGATCTTGATTCCGACTCACGCACAAACACTAGTAGACAAACTAACTATGAACCCTCAGCTGGGACTGTTTTTCGCTTCAATCACATTCGCGAGTCAAACATGATTCCCACCACAACTACTTGGCGCCGGCGTACGCCCGTGCAACACGGGTGACGAACTGGTAGACGCCGTCCTCGTCGGGCGCGAGCGGTCCCGGCCGGGCGTGCGGAGAGCTCAATCCCCGCTGCACGGATTCGCAGGCCGCCCAGTCCTGGCGATTGGTCAGATCCCAGAAATCCACCGCATACGACGGGTCGAAATCCGGGGCATCCACCGCCTCTTTCGGGAAGGCCCACGCGCATTCGACGTGGGTGCGGTCGACGGCCAGAGGCGTCATCAGGTGGGTCATGACATAGTCCGGATGCAAGCTGATCAGCAGGTTCGGGTAGCCGACGATGTACATCACGGTGCGCAACTCGTGCTCGGACAGACCTTTGATCGCGACGCCGCCGCTTCTGCCATCCAGCGACATGGTCTCGGCTTCGTCGATCATCGACATCCAGCCGCCCATCCACGAGCCGGGCAGGTCGAGGTTCTCACCGCTGTCGGGCGGGCTGATCCGCGACAGTTCGGGGTGGATCGACGAGCAGTGGTAGCACTCCTGGTAGTTCTCGGCGATGACCTTCCAGTTGGTGGCCAGCTCATAGGAATGCCTGGCGACGACGGTCAGCTCTTCCGGTTTGTAGGGCGCCACAACGTCCTCCAGACCGGCGACATGCTCGGTGAATTCGACGTCGCGGCCGCTGGGATCGACGAACAGCCAGCCGTGCCAGTTCACCAGCCGCAACTCGTGCAGCCCCCACCGCGCAGTGTCGAAATCGTCGGCCCCGGTGAAACCCGGTGCGTTGCGCAGACTTCCGTCAAGCCTGAAGGACCAAGCGTGGTACGGACAGACGATGCCGCGGCGTCTGGTCTCACCGCCACAGGTCAGGAGTTCGTGGCCTCGATGCCGGCAGGAGTTGGCGAACGCCCGCACCGCCCCGTCTTCACCGCGAACCAACAGCACGCCGTTAGCGCCGGAACCGACCGCCTTCTGCGCCCCTACCGCTGCGATATCGCCCGCGTGCCCGACGCAGCGCCAGCCCGAGAAGATGCCCTGTTGCTCCCATTCGAAAACCGCGGGGTCGACGTATGCTTCGCGCGGCAACATGCGGGATTGGCCGAACGGTTTGAGCGAGGCCGCCAGATCGTCCTCGGGGACGGGGGCCGGACCGAGCTGTTTGAACATACAGTCAGGATACTCCGCGCTCCCCGCAAGCGCCCGCTTCTGTACGCAACTTCTGTACGCAACTCGGTGTGATCGCGGGCGCTACAGCTCTCCGGCGAACGCGCCGATCCCGCGGTCAGAAGTGGTGTCGTCATTGCGGGTTAACCGACGGAAGATCAGGTAGCCCACCACTACCGCCAACAGCGAGGCCGCCAGCAGCAATGTCGCCAGGGCGTTGAGCGCGGGGGTCGGGGCGGCCCGGGCGGTGTTGTAGATCTTCACCGACACGGGTTCGGTCGACGCCCCCATCGACAGATACCGCACCAGCACAAAGTCGTCGATGACGTCGGCGAACACCAGCACAGTGCTGGCGAAGATGGCCGGCATCAGCATCGGCAGCGTCACCCGCCACAGCGCGCCGAATGCCGACGCACCGAGATCGGTTGCAGCCTCCTCGTACTGCTTGCCGATGGTGGCCAGGCGCGCTCGCACGAGGACCGCCGGGTAGGCCACTTGATAGGTCACCAGTCCCACCACCTGTGCTGAGGTGCCCAGCCCGATCGGCAGTGTCAGAGTCGTCACGACGAACAAAAGCGCCACGGCCAGAAGCACTTCCGGGATGACGAACGAAACCAGCATCAGCACGTTCGCCCCGGACGGCAACCGGCCACGCCAGCGGTCGATACCGATCGCGAAGAGCACCCCCAGCGGCACGGTGATCAGTGTCGTGATGACGCCGAGCTTGAGTGTCTGCAGCAGCGCGGTGTGCAGGGCGGCGTCGTGCCACACCGACCGCGTCTGGTCGCCCCAGTACCAGCGGAACGAGAAACCCTGCCAGTTGGTGCGTGAACGGCCGTCATTGAAGGAGAACAGCACCGCGATCAGCACCGGCAGCAGCGACCACGCCAGGTAGCCGATGGTGATCCCGGCCAGCACCCGAGGCCGTCGCCACGGGTCGCGGTACCAGCCGACCGGGCCCCTCATGTACGGACCTCGTCTCCACGCAGCGTCGTTCGCACGTAGTAGATCATCGGCAGCACCGTCGCGATCAACACCAGCATGACGAACGCGCCGGCCTGCCCAGTCTGGCCCGGCGCCTGGACGCTGTCGTTGATCAGGTTGCCGACCATCGCGGTTTTCGGCGACGCCGACAGCAGGTCGTTGGTGAAGTAGTCGCCCAGCATCGGCAGACACGTGAGCAACACGGCGGCCAGGATCGTCGGGCGGCACAGTGGCAGGGTCACGCGCAGGAACGCCGACAGCCGGCTGGCCCCCAGGTCGCGGGATGCCTCGAGCATGGACTGTGAGAGCCGGTCCAGTCCCGCGTAAAGTGGCAGGATCATGTACGGCACATAGCCGTACGCCAGACCCAGGATCACCACGACGGGCTGGCCGGTCAACCAGTCGACCTGGACGTGGAACACGTTGCCGAAGTTCAGCACGCGATTCACCAGGCCGTCGTTCTGAAGAAGGTTGACCCAGGCGAGCATTCGCATCATGTAGCTGATCCAGAACGGGGCGATCAGCAGGGCGATCAGCAGACCTTTACGCCGAGCGGCCAGACGGGACACGTAGTAGGCGACCGGGAACGCGATGGCCAGGCACAGCACACTGGCCAACCCGACGTAGACGACGGTCCGCACCAGAGCCGGGAAGTAGACACCGCCGGGCCCGATGCGCGCCATGACGTAGAGGAACTGATCGGGGTTCCACTCCAACGGATTCCATACCGGAACCGCGGTGCGGAACAGTGGGTCTATCTGGCCGAAGACGATGGCCAGCACCACATACAGCGGTGCCAGGAAGAACAGCAGCAGCCACGCGACGCCCGGGGCGGCCAGAGCCACCCACAGTCGGGTGTTGCGCTCGCGCGCGCGCCGCAGCACTGGCTAGGAAGATCCGCCGGCGTTGAACGCATTCCAGACGTTGTGCCAGGCAGCGTCGTTGGCGGGGTCGAGTTCCAGCAGTCGGTAGCCGGTGTCGAAGTACTCCGGCTTGACGATCGCCGAGCGAAGGTTCTCCGGGATGAACTTCTCGGCCACCAGCGAGTCGGCAGTCAGACTGTTCTGCGGTGGCTGGTAGCCGATGGCGGAGAAGTTCTCCTTGGCGACGTCGGGGTTGAGCATGTGGTTGAGGAACAGGTGCGCCAACACCGGGTTCTTGCCGCCCTTGAGCGTCACCAGCATGTCGTTATCCACCAGACCCTTGCCGTCCTGCGGAAACCAGTAGCGCAAGATCTCGGGCCCGGTGCCCTCGGGCAGATACGACTGGGCATTGATCGCGTCCCCGGACCACATCTGACACAGCCCCATCTGCCCGGCGGGCAGGTCGCTGTACATGGTGATCGTGACCTTGGGCGATGTCGCCTTGACCAACGCGGTCAGCTGCTCCCCCACCATCTTCAGGTCGTCGGCGTTGGAGGTGTTGACGTCGGTCTTTCCGTTCTTGAGCAGAACCATGGCCATGGCAGTGTGCCAGTCGTCGAGGATCGCGGTCTTGTCCTTGTACTGGGGATCCCACAGCGACTCATACGGGTTATTCAGCGCACCGATATCGGCGGGTATTTGGTCTGTGCGCCAACCGATTCCGGTCGTATAGATGGTGTAGGGCACGGTGTACTGCCAGCCCTGGTCATACCACGGGTTGGTGAAGGTCGGCCAGACGTTGGAGATATTGGTGATGTAGCTGTGGTTCAGCGGGCGCAGCAGGTTGCCGGTGACCAGTCGGCCGATCTCGGTGTAGTTGGCGTTGTAGATGTCGAAGTCCACGCCGCTGCGCAGTTTGGTGATGGCCTCATCGCCGTCGTTGAACGTCGAGACCTCGATCTTGCACTGGTACTTGTCCTCGAAACCCTTGATGGCCTGCGGGCTGAGGTAGTCGGCGTAGTTGTAGATCTTCAGAGTCGCGCCCTGTTCAGGCTTCAGTCCGTCGGCGATCGGCTTGTTGTCGTTGGAGATATCCCATTTCACCGGGTTGTTCGGCGCCGCGAGTGTCAGACTCGGACCCGAGGATGCCGGTCCGCTTTTCGAGCAGGCGTCGAGGAACGCGGTCATGGCGGGGGCACCGGCCGCGATGATCGCGGCGCGGGTCAGGAACTGTCTGCGAGTGGGGCCGCGGCGGGGCATCCCATGAGGCAGTTCACTTCCGGTGGGTAGGGACATCCGGGCCTCCCAGATTCGCAGCCTTGTCGCTGCATGGACTCTCGCATAGACTGAATGATCAGTCAACATTTCAGCCGGCCATTCCGGCTGGCTGATGTTGGCACCTGAGAAGAGGTATTCCAGTGGCTTCGTTGATGGCCGCAGACTCGGCCCTCGATTCGCTTGACCAGCTGATCGCTGATCAGGAGCAGGTGTTCCTGCGCCGCCAGCCGCGCAGCACCGAACTGATCGCCCAGGCCAGGGAGCACCTCGCGGGCGGAGCGACATCCAATTGGCAGATCGCCCAGCCGCAGGCGGTCTGGATGAGTCACGGCGCGGGCTCGAAGGTGTACGACGTCGATGGCACCGAGTATGTCGACATGCACGGCGGCTACGGCGCATCCATCGCCGGCCACGCGCACCCCGCGATAGTGGCGGCAGTCAGCCAACAGGTCAGGCGCGGAACACATTTCGCGCAACCCACGGAGGATGCCATCTGGATCGCCGGCGAGCTGTCGGACCGCTTCGGGTTGCCCCTGTGGCGCTTCGCGAACTCCGGCACCGAGGCCACCATGGACGCCGTGCACCTGGCGCGGGCGCTGACCGGTCGCGATCTGATCATCAAGGTGGAGGGCTGCTATCACGGCCACCACGATTCGGTGCAGGTGTCCGTGCTGCCCGACGCGCAGGACATCGGTCCGCGCGATCACCCCACCGGGGTGGCCGGCAACAGCGGTATCCCCGGCGCCATCCGCGATCTGGTGGTGGTGGTCCCGTTCAACGATCCTGAGGCGGTGCGACGCGCGCTCGCCGAACACCGGGGTCAGGTGGCCGGGATGATCCTGGAGCCGGTGATGATGAACGCCGGCATCATCCCGCCCGCGGACGGCTACCTGGCGGCCGTCCGCGATCTGGTACACGACGCGGGTGCGCTGCTCATCTTCGACGAGGTCAAGACCGGCTTCACCACCGGACCCGGTGGCGTGACGGCACTCTCGGGCGTCGTGCCCGACATCGTCTGCCTGGCGAAGGCCCTTGGCGGCGGGATCTCCGTCGCAGCGATCGGCGGCACAGCGGCCGTGATGTCGCAGATCGCCGACGGCCGTTACGAACAGGTCGGCACGTTCAACGGCAACCCACTGGCGATGGCCGCCACGCGGGCCACCTTGACCGATGTGCTGACTTCGCAGGCCTATGACCATCTCGAGATGCTGTCCGGGCATCTTCGCGCCAGACTGGAGACTGTGATCGCCGAGCATGGGCTGGACTGGCATGTGATCACCGTCGGCGCGAAGGGCTGTGTGACCTTCCGCCGGGAGCCGGTGCGCGAGTATCGCGATTTCCTAGGCGTCGATGATCGCCTGGGCCACGCTCATTGGTTGATGCAACACAATGGCGGGGTTTTCCTGCCGCCATGGGGGAAGGTCGAGCAATGGCTGCTTTCCGTTCAACACGACATCGACGATGTCGACCGGTTCGCCACCAACTTCGCGAAGCTCGCCACGGCGGTGACGCCCTGACCCGTCCCGGGCAGGGGGCCGCCGGATGACCGGCGGCGCCATCCGGCTGCACCAGCTGGTCAAGGCATTCGACGGGGTGCCGGCGGTGACCGGCATCGACCTGGATATTCCTGCGGGACAGTTCTATTCACTTTTGGGTGCCTCGGGTTGTGGCAAGACGACGACGCTGCGGATGATCGCCGGATTCGAGAAGCCCGATTCCGGGCGCATCGAGTTGGACGGCCGCGATGTCGCCGGCGATCCCCCGCACAAGCGTCCGGTGAACACCGTCTTCCAGACTTATGCACTGTTCCCGTTCATGAGCGTCGCCGACAATGTCGCGTTCGGGCTGCGGTATCTCAAAACGTCCAAGGCGGAAACCCAGCGTCGCGTCGGCGAGGCATTGGAGCTGGTCCGGATGCAGGACTTCGCCAAACGCCGGCCCGGTCAGCTCTCCGGCGGACAGCAGCAACGGGTCGCCCTGGCCCGGGCGCTGGTGCTTCGACCCCGGGTACTGCTGCTCGACGAACCCCTGGGAGCCCTCGATGCCAAGCTGCGCAAACAGCTGCAGCTGGAGCTGCGAGCCGTCCAGCGCGAGGTCGAGATCACGTTCGTCTATGTGACGCACGACCAGGAAGAGGCACTCACGATGAGCGACCAGATCGCCGTGATGGCGGGCGGTCGGGTCGAGCAAATCGGACCGCCGGAGGAGATCTACTCCGCGCCCGCGACCACCTATGTCGCTGGATTCTTGGGCGCTGCCAACATCTTTGATGCCGACGTGCTCGAATTCCGCGGAGGCACCGCGGTGTGCTCGGCGATGTCGACCACCGTGCACGCGGCCAGCACCGGCGCCCGGCGCGGTCCGGCCGCCATCGTGATCCGGCCCGAACGGATCACCCTGCACGGCCCTGGCGACACCATCGATGCCGACTCCAACGTGATCTCCGGGACGGTGTCCGAGGTGGTCTATCTCGGATCATCCACCCAGGTGCACGTCGACGTCGGCCAGTCGACAGCGTTGGTGGTAGAGGTATCCAACCATGCCGGGCCGCGGTCGGTGGTCCATCAGGTCGGCGCGCAGGTGCACTGCGTCTGCAGCACCGACGCGGTGCGGGTGCTCGCTCGCAGCGACACCCCGGTGATCGGTGATCCGGTGCACAGTCCCGTCGAGCCGCGAAGCGCACTAGCGACGCCCGCGGGATAACCTGGCTTTACCGTTCTTGCCCGGGGACTTTGGCGCCGCGGGCAGGTTCAGTTCACGCTCGGCGAAGCCCATCGCGATCTGGTAGGCCAGATCTGAGTCGATCTCGGGGTCTTCCAGCGCGACCTGAATGCTCAAACCGTCGAGCAGGGCGGCGAATTCGAAGGCGAACATCGTCGGGTTGACCTTGGCGGCGAGTTCGTCGGCGTCAGCTGCCTTGAGTGCCTCAACAATCATCTTCCGCCAGCGGGCATCGAGTTCGATCCGGCCCGCCTTGACCTCGTCGTGCCGAAATGCCTGCGCCCACAGGTCAAACCACAGTCCCCATGCGCCCGGAATATCGTCGACACCCTCGGGGACGCAGGTCCACTGGACCAGCAGCGAGAGCCGCTCGCGCAGCGAATCCACCTCGGCGAGCATCTTCTCGGCCGCCTCGTAAAACGATTCCTCCGAGAAGCGCAGCGCGTCGACCAGCAGTCGGTCGCGGGTACCGAAGTAGTAGATCACCAGGGCCGAGCTGACGCCGGCGCGCTTGGCCACATCAGCGATGCGGGTTTCAGCGAAGCCGCGTTCGCAGATCAGCTCGGCGGCGGCGCGCAGCATTTGGAGGCGCCGGCCCTCGTTGTTCTCCGTCGCGGGTGCAGGATCGGCCATGGTCCTCAATCTCCCCTATCACGTGGCAGCGCTGCCTCTTGTCCGAATTCTAACACTTCGTTAGATTGAACAGTCAGTCAGGAAGTGCGTCGTGACCGCACGGAAAGTTGGACTGCACATGTCGAATTCGTACGACGCCATCGTCATCGGCGGAGGGCACAACGGCCTGGTCTCGGCCGCCTATCTCGCTCGCGCCGGAGCCCGGACGCTGGTACTGGAGTCCCGCGCGGCACTGGGCGGCGCGGCCACGACCGAATCGCCTTGGGAGGATGCGCCGCATCTGCGAGTCACCCGGCTCTCGTATGTGATGAGCCTGATGCCACCGACCATTACCCGCGAGCTGCAGCTGGAGCGGCATGGCTACAAGGTGCACCCGATGGGGCCGTACTACCAGGCGTTCCCCGAAGGCGGCTCGCTGACGATCTTCGAGGACGACCCAGCCCGGACCTACGAGCAGCTGGCCAAGTTCTCCAAGAAGGACGCCGACGCCTGGCCGAAGTGGAATGCGTGGCTCGAAGATATCGCCGATGTGATGGGTCCACTGCTCACCCAGGTGCCGCCCAATATCGGGTCACACAAACCGGGCGACCTTCTCGACCTGGCAAAGCTGGGCTGGAGCCAGCGTGGGATCACCACCCGCATGGTGGGTGACGTCACTCGGCTGTTGACGATGAGCATCGCCGATCTGCTCGACGACTGGTTCGAATCACCGCAAATCAAGGGCGCGTTGGCGGTCAACGGTGTGATCGGGACGTGGGCCGGCCCCTATGAACCCGGCACCGCCTACGTCATGGCGCACCACTCGATCGGCGACGTCGGTGACGGGCAGCTCGGCAGCTGGGGTTACCCCGAAGGCGGCATGGGCGCGGTGTCGGAAGCCATCGCCCGCTCGGCGCGAAGCTTCGGAGCGGAGATCCGAACCAAGGCAAAGGTTTCCCGCGTTCTGGTGCGTAGCGGCCAGGTGCGTGGGGTGGTGTTGGAGAACGGTGATGAGATCACTGCTCCCTTGGTGGTCACCACGCTGCATCCCAAGACTGCGTTCCTCGACCAGCTGTCGCGGTCGGACCTGCCCGATACGTTCGTCACCGACATTGAGCACTGGAAGACCCGCAGTGGCGTGGTGAAGATCAATCTGGCACTGGGCGAGTTGCCGAACTTCACCGCCAACCCGAGCAACGGCATGGCCGAGCACCACACCGGTTCGGTCGAGATGGCCCCGACCATGGAGTACATCGAGGCCGCGTTCCAGGACGCCCGCGCCGGACGTGCCGCGCTGGCGCCGTTCAGCGACGGCGTCATCCCCACCACGCTGGACAAGACGCTGAATCCCGATGGCACCCACATCATGTCGCTGTTCACCCAGTGGGTACCGGCCGAGTGGGCCGACGCACCGCACACCGAGGAACTAGACGCCTATGCCGACCGTCTGATCGATCTCTACGACCAGGTGGCACCCGGATTCAAGGCGTCGATCCTGCACCGCGACATCGTCGGGCCGCACGAGATGGAAGTGGAGTACGGGCTCATAGGCGGCAACATCTTCCACGGTGAGCTGTCCCTGGAGCAGCTGTTCCACATGCGTCCGGCGCCCGGTTTCGCCGACTATCGCACGCCGATCGCCGGGCTCTACAACGGTAGTTCGGCCACCCACGCCGGCGGCGGGGTGTGCGGCATTCCGGGTTGGCAGGCCGCCAAGGCCGCACTGGCCGACAAGAAGCGGGGCGAACACCGACTGCTGTCGAAGATCGGGCGGCGCTCCTGACCGGGGCCACCCCGGTCGCCGCCATGCTGGGTGCGCGGTCGGTGGCGCTGGTCGGCGCCAGTGCGCGCCACGGCAGTTTCGGCGAGCGGATGATCATCGAGGCGCGCCGCAGTTCGGCGCGCATGCATCTGGTCAATCCGCGCTACGGCAGCATCGACGGCGTCGCCTGCGCGCCTTCGCTGGCCGCCCTCGACGAACCCGTCGACATGGTCCTGCTCGGTGTCCCCGACGCCGCCTTGCTCGACCAGTTGCGGGCGGCCGCCGCGATCGGTGCCCGTTCAGCGGTGGTCTTCGGCTCCGCCCATGGGCTGCGCGAAGAGGTGGCGGCCGCGGCCACCGAGGCCGGGATGGCCCTTTGCGGCGCCGGCTGCATGGGATTCATCAACAACGCCAACGGATTACGGGCACTGGGCTACCTGGAGCCAGATCCTGTCCCCGCAGGTGGCGTGTCGCTGGTGACGCATTCCGGTTCGGCGTTCTCCACAATGCTGCGCGCCGAGCGCGGATTCGGGTTCCGGTTGGCGGTGTCCTCGGGTCAGGAGCTGGTCACCGACACTGCCGACTACGTCGACTACATCGTGACCGACTGCGAGACCACGCTGATCGCGCTGTTGCTGGAAACTCCCCGCTCGGTGGGCCGGCTCCGCGTGGCGCTGCGGGGGGCCGCCGACCGCAACATCCCGGTGGTGATCCTGCCGGTCGGGCACTCTCCGCGCGGCCGGGCGATGGTTGCCGCGCATTCCGGGGCATTGGCCGGCGACGCCGCTGGCTGGCAGGCGTTCTGCGCCGACACCGGCGCCGTGCGGGTCCGCGACATGGCCGAATTCGTCGACACGATCGAACTTTTCGAATCCGGCCGGCGCCGTCGGGTCGGCTCGCACGGGATCGCGACCGTGCATGACTCCGGGGCTGAACGTGCGCTGTGCGCCGACATCGCCCACGAGCTGGGGGTGGGCTTCGCCGACGTGAGCGAGCCGACGCTGACGGCGATCGGTGCACTGCTCGACGAGGGACTGGCCGCGACCAACCCGCTGGACGTGTGGGGCACCGGCGCCGACACGCGGGAGTTGTTCGGCGGCTGCCTACGGGCTCTCGCCGATGACCCCGCCGTCGCGGTCACAGCCCTGACCGTCGACCTGGTGCCCGAGTACGACGGTGACACCGCCTACGCCAACGCCGTACTCGACGCCGCGGGCAGCACCCAGGCGCCGCTGGCGGTGCTCACCTCGGTGCCCTCGGCCGTCGACCGGTCCACCGCGCAACGGCTGCGTGGCAACGGCATACCGGTTCTGGAGGGCGCCCGCAGCGGACTCGCCGCACTCGGTCATCTCGCGCACTGGCCGCTGCCCGTGCCGGCGGAGGTGCCGTCGGTCGACCCCGAGCGCCGGCAGCGCTGGTCGGCACGTCTTGCCCAATCCGGGTGGGACGCTCCCGCCGCCTTCGACCTGTTGAGGGACTACCACATTCCGGTGACCCGCTCCCGCGTCGCCGGTGATATCGGCGAGGTGGTAGCCGCCGCCGACGCCGTCGGCTACCCGGTGGCATTGAAAACCCTTGGAGTTGCGCACAAGAGCGATGTCGACGGTGTGCAGCTGGGCATCACCGATGCGGTGGCGCTGCGCACGGCCTACACCCGCATGGCCGAGCGGCTGGGGCCACTGGTCAGTGTCGACGCGATGGCCCCGGCCGGGGTCGAGATCTCGGTCGGTGTGGTGCGCGACGACAACTTCGGCCCACTGATCGTCGTCGCGGCCGGTGGCACGCTGGTGGAACTTCTCGCCGATCGCGTGGTGGCCTGCCCTCCCCTGACCGCCGAAGCCGCGGTCACGTTGTTGGGTTCGCTGCGCACGGCGCCGTTGCTCGCCGGGTGGCGCGGTGCGCCCGGCGTCGACATGAGCGCACTGGCTGGTGTCCTGGTCGGGTTCTCGCAATTGGCGGTCGAACTCGGCGAGGACGTCGATGCGGTGGAGGCCAACCCGGTGATCGCCTCGCCGGCCGGGGCGGTGGCCGTCGACGCCCTGGTGATCCCTCGCCAGCCCTGAGGCTAGGCCGCCGAGGCCGGGTCGGCCAGCAGCGGCGCGAAGGCCAACTCGGCGGCTCCGATCATCAACGTCTCGGCTCCGAGTGTCGCGGGTACGACGCGCACCAGTTCGTGTGCGGCTCGCAGGCTGTGGCGGCCCATCGTGGCCGCAAGCACATCACCAGCCAGCTCGGGATAGTCCCGCAGGAAGCCACCGAGCACGATCAGACCGGGGTTGAGCATGTTGACCGCGTTGCCCAGTGCGATCCCGAGATAGTGCGCTTGAGCCTCGACGTCGGAGTCGGCCTGGCTGACTTCTGTTTCCAGGCATCCGGTGTTACCGCAGTGGCAGCGGACCGTGCCGCCGACGTAGGTGTGCCCGAGTTCGCCGGCGTAGCCGGCCAGACCGTGCAGTAGCTCACCGGCGACGACGAAGCCCGCACCGATGCCACCGGCCCCGCCGTTGACGTAGATCATGTGATCGGCGTTGTGGTGCCGGCCGAAGAGGTGCTCGGCGATCGCTCCCGCGTTGGCGTCGTTCGCCGCGAACACCGGCAGACCGGTTGCCACGCTGAGCATGTGACCGAAGTCTGCGTCGTGCCACTCGAGGTGCGGCGCCAGCCGGACCGCCGAGCCGCCGTGCACCAGCCCGGGCACCGCCGCGCCGACCGCGGTGATAACGCACCCGGGCTCCAGCCGCGAGCGCAGCAGTTCGACAGCGCCGGCGGCGGTGGCCACCGCCGATTCCGCGGTGGGTGCACCGTCGGTGGGATAGCGACGGGTTTCCAGCACCATTCCGCCCAGCCCTACCAGGCCGACGGTGACGGCGTCGATCTCCGGATTGACCGCCACACACAGCGTCTTGGCCTGGGGACACACGATCGGGCTGGGGCGCCCGGCCTGGGTGGCGGGCGCCGCCTGAACTTCGGCGACCAGTCCGCGGACGACGAGTTCCTCGACCAGATCCTTGACCGTCGACCGGGACAGTCCGGTCCGGCGGGTCAGCTCGGCGCGGCTGAGCGCCCGGTGTCGGTGTACGAGGGTCAGCACCCCGGACAGGTTGCGCCGCCGCACGTCGTCGGTGCTGGTGCCGATCCTGCCTGCGCGAGTCACCCCAACCACCTTTCCGGTTCCGGCCGCCACTGCCACACACTGGGCACTGACAGTGGCACACACCACATCTTATGTTCGGATCGAGAACATATATAAGTCAGGGGATCGCCATGCTCGTTCTGGACTCGCGCGCCGCTGCCGGCGAGGTCTCCTCAGCCATCGGACAAGCTCTCCTTCGGATTGTGGACCGTCGGCTGGCGCGTACGGGCTGACGTTCCGCGATGACGACCTCTTCCCGTTCGGCTGCCCGGACGCCGAACGTCGGTACGCCATCGACCGGCTCACCTGCGCACTGCACTCCACCGGCATGGTCGTGCCGATGGTGACCACCAAACCTATTCACCCATCCTGTCTTCAAAGACGGCGCCTTCACCAGCCATGACCGCGCGGTCCGCCGGTTCGCACTGCGCAAGGCCTTGCGCAACATCGACCTGGCGGCCGAACTCGGCGCCGGAACGTTCGCGCTGTGGGGCGGGCGCGAGGGTAGCGAGTACGACAGCGCCCAAGACGTGCGCGCCGCCTTCGAACACTATCGCGAGGCGCTGGATCTGTTGTGCCAGTAGCTGATCGACAACAATTCGACCCCGAGACCGGCCACGAACAGATGGCTGGGCTGAACTTCATGCACGGCATCAGCCAGGCGCTCTACAGTGGCAAGCTGTTCGGCATCGACCTCGACGGGCAGCGGGGAATCAGGTTCGACCAGGATCTGGTGTTCGGCCATGCGTTCTCCCTCGTCGACCTGCTGGAGAACGGCGGTCCCCACGGCACGCCCAGCTACACCGGCCCACGGCACTTCGCCTACAAGCCCAGTCGCACCGAGGACATCGACGGGTGTGGACCACCGCGGCGGCGAACATGCGAATGTACCTACTCCTCAAACAACGCGCCGCGGCGTTGCGGGCCGACCCCGAGGTCGCCGAGGCGATGGCCGCTGCCCGGGTCCACCAGCTGCGTCGCTCCACACTCGGACCCGGCGAGACCCATCAGGACTTGCTGGCAGACCGTATCGCCTACGAGGAATTCGATGCCGAATCCTAGTTTGGCGCAATGGGTTTTGGGTTCGTGCGACTACAGCGACTGGCTGTCGAGCAGCTGATGGGCGCTCGCTAGCCCGACTGGCGGCCAGTGTCGACGCCCCCTCGCGACGGCGACGGGCGCCGACTGAGCGCAGGCGCGATCACTAGAAGATCGCGTAGGCCTTGCGCAGGATTTCGTGGATCTCCCAGGTACCCGTCCAGCCGAGCGGGAAGACCGCCAGGTCACCGGCGCCGACCTCGCTGGGTTGGCCGCCATCGGGGGTGACGGTCATGCGGCCGGAGACGACGTAGATGACTTCGTTGGTCTCCAGGGTCCAGTGCGAGGGACCCGGGGCGCACTGCCAGATACCCGCCGACTTCTCACCGTCGACCCAGACCTCGAGACCGTGCGTGGCCATCGGGTGATCGGTGGCCTCGTCGAGCGGGCCCCAGTCCTCGAGTTCGGCATCGGCGGCACTGGCCAGGACGGTGGTGAGCACTGCGGCAGTCATGGTGAAACCCTCTCGTTGTCAAGCATGTTCGGGGAACGGCAGAGAAATCGGTTCGGGAGCCAGTCGGCTGTTGCCGTCGGCGTCGAATCGGTCGAGTCCCAGATCGGTGAGGTCGAGCCAGTCGCAGTCACCGGTCAGCGTCAGGTCCGCGGCCGCCTGCGCCACTGCCGGCCCCCACATCATGCCGTGGCCTGCCGGGCTGGCCACCACCGTCCCGGCGATCGAACCGGTGTCGTTCAACAGCGGTCCCAGGATCGGCAGATGGTCGTTGGTGTAATCGATGGTCGCAGCCCAGGTGCGCCGCAGACCCAGGCCGCGCACCGGCGGGAACAGCGACTCGATGCGGGCTCGGGCCTTCTCGTAGTAGCCCCAGTCGAATTCGGTCGCCGGACCAGGCCGCTCGAGCGGGTTGCTCATCCCCCACAGCACGCCGCCGAATTCACCCGGCCGCCAGTAGATTCCCTCACTGACATCGAAGACCATCGGCAATGCGTGGATGTCGGCGTCATGCAGGGGCTCGGTGACCACCACCTGGTGACGGGTGCCGCCAGCCGGGACTCGGCCGCCCGCCCGTTCGCCGACCTCACCGAGCAACGGACCACCGGTGAGCACGACGCGCTCGGTGTCGATCTCGCCGGCGGTGGTCTCGACGCCGACAACGCGGCCGTTGGCCACCCGCAGTCCGGTGAACGCACACCGCTCGCGGACGTCGACGTGGTGGGCGGTCAGTGCCGCGGCGTAGGCAAGCACGTTGCGCGGTGCGTCGATGTATCCGTCACCGGGCGCATACGAACCGCCAGCGGTCACCCCCGGTGCCAAACCTGTGCAGCGGCCATCGATATCACTGGCGGACAGCCATTCGACGTCCAGCCCGAGCCGGCGCTGAAGGGCGATGCGTTCGTGGGCGGCGGCCACCTCGGCGTCGGTGAAGCACGGCATGAGGTAACCCTGGGCGACGAATCCGCAGTCCAGCGGATAGCGGTCGCCACTGGTGGCGTAGAACTGTTGACTGCGCAGACCGAGCCGGATGGCGGTTTCGGTGCCACCCTGTGCGCGCACCATCCCGGCCGCGCGGCTGCTGGCGCCCTCCCCCAGCGTCCGGGCCTCGAGCAGCACGACGTGGCCGGCTCCGCGTTCGGCGAGCTGGACCGCCGTCCACGCCCCGACGGTACCGCCGCCGACCACCACGACGTCCGCACTGCGACTGCTGGTCATAGCTCAAGACCGTGACATAGACTGAACGCTCAGTCAATAGCCTCCAAGAGCGGAGAACACCGCGTATGTACGGGTTGACAGCCCAAGACCTACGGATCCGGGACACCGCCCGCGAATTCGTCGAGACCCTGATCCCCTACGAGGTGGAGGCCGAGACCGCCGGCGGACGTTTGCCGCAGGAGTTGACCGTCGCCCACCACGCCCGGGCAATCGAGCTGGGGCTCTACGCCACCAACATGCCCACCTCGGTGGGTGGACCGGGATTCACTGCGCTGCAACAGGTGCTGGTGCAGGAACAGGTCGGCCGAGTCACCAACGCGATCGCCTGGGTGATGCACACGCCACCACAGTGGTGGGCCGAGGTGGCCACCGACTACCAGAAGCAGCGGTGGCTGCTGCCCGCGGTGCGCGGCGAGAAGCACGAGGCGTATGCGATCACCGAGGAGTTCGCCGGATCCGACGTCTCGGCACTGGAGACCACCGCCCGCCGCGAGGGCGACGAGTACGTGATCAACGGGATCAAGTGGCATGTGACATCGTTCAACCTGGCCGAATACTGCTTCGTGCAGGCAGTACTCACCGACGGCCCGCACCGGGGCGACCACGTCCTGCTGGTGGTCGACCTGCCCTGGCCCGGCGTGGAAGTGGTTCGCACGCCACACTATTCGCACAACATCCCCGACGAGCACCCGATCGTGTCGTTCACCGACGTCCGGGTTCCGGCCAGCCACCTCGTCGGTGCCGAGGGCCAGGGCATGACGTTCACCCAGGACTGGTTCCGATTCGAGCGAATCATGGTGGCCTCCCGCTGCGTCGGCGCGGCCCAGCGCCTGGTCGACGAAGTCACCGCGTTCGCGAAAGACCGCGTCGTCGACGGCAAACCGCTCGGCGAGCATCAGCTGGTCGCGGGCATGCTCGCCGACAGCGCCACCGAGCTGTTCGCCGCCCGCAGCCTGCTCTACGAGGTCGCGCGCGGCATCGACGCCGGCCTGGACCGCAAGGCCCTGCACGGCCAAGCGTCGATGGCCAAGTTGTACTGCTCGGAGATGGCGGGACGAGTCGCCGACCGCGCCGTCCAGATCTTCGGCGGCCGGGGCTACATGCGCGAGAACGTCGCCGAGCGGATGTTCCGTGAGCTTCGTGTCGAGCGGATCTGGGAGGGCGCCAGCGAGATCCAGCGCATCATCATCGGACGCCAGCTGATGTTGCGCGGGCCGCAGGCGGTGCTCGAGCCGCACTGAGCGCCACATCGAGTCAGACCTGAGTGCGAGGTTGCGAAGGTGATACTCGCCCTGAGGTCTGACTCGTCGCGGTGGGCAGCGGCAGCGTCAAGGGAATACTGCTCGACGACCATCGGGCGCGCTATCCACCCCGCTGCTCGTCACCGACTCAGCTGCGGAGCGGCACGTCCGGTGATCAGAGGGAGGTCGAAGAAGCTCGCGATGCCGGGCGCGGCCGCGCACGTCGCCGGGATGGCATTGACGCAGTGCGCTGCGGTGGCCACCACACCAGGGTTGCTGATCAACCCTTCCTCGATGGTTTCGGGCTGCCAGCCCTTGACCGTGACGAACGTATTCGGATTGCCCCGGACCTCCATCTCGTAGCGCTCCCCGGCGGGCCCGAACGACCATGCCGGATCCAGGTTCTCCTCACCCATCAACCAGTTCACCGTGATCCGCACGACGATGGTGTCGGTGACGACCGCATCCCAGTGGAACCGCCGGCCGGCGACCTGTCCGGGTTGGATCACCCCCATCGGGGAGTCGATGGGGGCCGTGGCGACCGCCACCTCCTGCGAGGTCCGGATGTTGGGCTCGGCGGCGAATCCAAGCCGGTCGACGATCAACCGCACCGACTGGAAGAACCCGCCGTTGAGCAGCTTCTGCATCGGACCGGTCAACGCGCTCTCGGGCGTACCGCCGAAACCCATCACGTACCGCAGCACGTCGGGGGCCCCGTAGGTGCGTAGATCGGAGAACTCCTCGGCTCGCACATGGGTCACACCGGTTGACATCACCGACAGCAGCAGCGGAAACAGTTCGGTGGCCGCACCGGGTCCGATCCCGGCGCCGTGCAACGTCACCCCGCCCTCGCGGGCCGCCGCATCGAGCGGTGCGGCCTCGGACTCACTCGGGTAGAACCAGCCCACCGGGCTGACGACGTTCTTCCCCGATCGCAGCAACGCCGTCACCTCGTCGAGGTTGGGCAGCAGCGGCGCATAGATCACCGCGTCGGCGTCCAGCGCCAGGATGTCGTCGATGCTGTCTGTGGCGGTAATGCCCAACGGGCCAGTCCCGATGATGTCCCCCACATCCTTGCCCGCCTTGTCCGCCGAATGCACCCAGCAGCCGACCAGTTCGAGGTCGGGATGGTCCAGCACCCCCTTGACGGCCGCGACCCCGACGGAGCCGGTGGCCCACTGCACCACTCGCAACGCCACTGGACACCTCCCCACAAAACTAGAACGTGTTACAACTACATGTACACGACGAGCCCGCGAGCAGACGCAAACTCGCACTTTTCCGCCCTCCGATATGCGATTCTTCGTCTGCTCGTCGCGAGTTGCCGAACAGTGCCAAGTGGAAGGGCCAGCGATGCCGAACAAGGTCTATGTCGTCGGCGTGGGGATGACGAAGTTCGAGAAGCCCGGTAGCCGCGAAGGCTGGGACTACCCGGACATGGCCCGCGAGTCGGGCACCAAGGCGCTGGCCGACGCCGGCGTCGAGTACAGCAGCATCGAGCAGGGGTTCGTGGGCTACTGCTCGGGAGACTCCACCTCCGGCCAGCGCGCGCTGTACGAACTGGGCATGACGGGCATCCCCATCGTCAACGTCAACAACAACTGCTCGACGGGATCGACCGCACTGTTTCTGGGGGCACAAACCATCCGCGGTGGGCTCGCCGACTGCGTGCTGGCGCTGGGGTTCGAGAAGATGCAACCCGGCTCCCTCGGCGGAGGTGCCACGGACCGGGAGACACCGCTGGGTCGCCACGTCAAGGCGCTGGCCGAGATCGACGAGTTCGCCTTTCCGGTTGCGCCGTGGATGTTCGGCGCCGCTGGGCGCGAGTACATGCGCGAATACGGGGCCACCGCTGAACATTTCGCGAAGATCGGTTACAAAAACCACAAGCATTCGGTGAACAACCCGTACGCCCAGTTCCAGGACGAGTACTCCCTGGAGGACATTCTGGCGGCGAAGATGATCTCCGATCCGCTGACCAAGCTGCAGTGTTCGCCGACCTCCGACGGCTCCGGCGCGGTGGTGCTGGCCTCAGAACGCTTCGTCGACTCCCACGATCTGGCCGGCCAGGCGGTGGAGATCGTCGGCCAGGCGATGACCACCGACTTCGCCTCGACATTCGACGGCTCGGCGAAGAACATCATCGGCTACGACATGAACGTTCAAGCGGCCCAGAAGGTTTACGACCAGAGCGGGCTGGGCCCGCAGGACTTCCAGGTGATCGAGTTGCACGACTGCTTCTCGGCCAACGAGCTGCTGCTCTACGAGGCACTGGGTCTGTGCGGCGAAGGCGAGGCCCCGAAGCTGATCGACTCGGGTGACACCACCTACGGCGGCCGCTGGGTGGTCAACCCCTCCGGTGGGCTGATCTCCAAGGGCCATCCGCTCGGCGCGACAGGCCTGGCCCAGTGTTCCGAGCTGACCTGGCAGCTGCGCGGCACCGCCGACAAGCGCCAAGTGGACAACGTCACCGCCGCGCTCCAGCACAACATCGGGCTCGGCGGCGCAGCCGTGGTGACGGCCTACCGGCGCGCCGAACGCTGAGACGGTTCGGCGTCAGTTCTGCCGGCTGACGTGCGCCAGCTGTCGTAGCGGGTGCCGCAGCGGTGCGGGTAGCGCGGCGAGATCCCACCGTCCATGCATGATCCAGTCGCACAGTTCAGTGAGGTCGGCGGCATCGACGATCGGCCCGACCCAGCGGGCGGGCCCCGCCGGGCGGCGATCCGCTGTACACGGTTGCAGCATCGCGATCACACCGCCGCCTGGCCGCGTCGCGCAGAACCCCGACCCGAGCAGGCACGTCGTGGTGACCAACATGCCGTGCGGACAGGCGCGCACCACCGCCCGCAGGGCGTCGACCCAGGAATGATCCACGCCGCCCGCACACCCGTCGCAGAGCACGACGGTGAAGGCCCGTGACGTGTGCCTGCTCATCCCGACTTCGCTGTCGGGTACGGCAGAAGTGCCATCTCCCTGGCGTTCTTGATCGCCATCGCCACCTGGCGTTGCTGGCCGACGGTCAGGCCAGTGACTCTGCGGGAGCGGATCTTTCCCCGCTCGGAGATGAACACCCGCAAGGAGGCGGTGTCCTTGTAGTCGACCGCCGTCAGGCCCATGCTCGTCAGCTGGTTGCGCCGGGGTCTGCCCTCCACGACCGGAGCCGGACGCCGCCGGGATCGATTCGCCTTCACCAGCTCGCCTTCCGCACTCCCGGCAGCTGCCCCTGGTGGGCCAACTCACGCACCCGCACCCGGGACAGGCCGAACTTCCGCAGATGTCCACGCGGTCGTCCGTCGATGGCGTCGCGGTTGCGTACCCGTACCGGACTCGCGTCGCGCGGCTGACGGGCCAACTCCTGCTGAGCACTCACCTTTTGGTCAGCTGACGTGTGCGGCGAGGAGATGATGCGCTTGAGCTCAGCGCGACGCTCGGCGTACCTGGCGACGGTCGCGATGCGCTGCTCGTTCTTGGCGATCTTGGATCGTTTGGCCACTTCAGCGCTCCTCACGGAACTCGACGTGGCGCCGGATCACCGGGTCGAACTTGCGCAGGACCAACCGGTCGGGGTCGTTGCGCCGATTCTTCTTGGTGACATAGGTGTATCCGGTGCCGGCGGTCGACCGGAGCTTGACGATGGGACGGATTTCGTTGCGTGCCATCAGATTTTCTGTCCTTCCCGGCGAAGCCGGGCGACCACGGCTTCGATCCCGTCTCGATCGATGACCTTGATGCCCTTGGTACTGACCCGGAGTCGGATCCGTCGGTCCTCGGAGGGCAGGTAGTAGGTCTTGAGCTGGATGTTGGGCGACCAACGTCGCCTGGTGCGCCGATGCGAATGTGACACCGAGTTACCGAAACCCGGTGCACGCCCGGTGACTTGGCAGTGTGCGGACACGGAACCTCCCGCGCGAGTTAATGACAATGATTGTCGACAAGCGACATCTCGCACTGTACCGTGGGAGTCGCACTAATGGAAATCGTTTTCAATACAGGAGGTGCGGTGCGGACCCCGGTACTGCTCGTGGCGGGACAAGGCGACACCGATGCTGTGGCCAGGGTCCTGCTGCGGCACGAGAGAACACTCGTCGTACGACACCGATTCGACGGTCACGTGGTACATCGCCTGGTGACCAACGTCCAGAACGGATTCCTCACCACGTCGGATTCGGCATTGGAGCTGCAGCACGGCTGCGTGTCCTGCACTGTGCGCAACGATCTCCTCACCCTGTTGCGCCGGCTGCACCGTCGCGACGACGTCGATCGGATCCTCGTACACCTGGAGCCGTGGCTGGAGCCCGAACCGATCTGCTGGGCCATCAACCATGTTCGGGTTCGCATGGGGCCGGGTTACGCCGATGGTCCGGCCGCCCGCGACGTCGAGATCGCCGCCGTCATCAGCTGCCTCGACTCCCCCGACTGGCTGGCTGCCGCGGTAGGCGACGACGAGTTGGACGACGGGCGCACCGTCTCTCAGGTTGTTGTGGGGCAGACCGAGTTCGCCGATGTAGTGGTGGCACAGCAATTGGACCAGCGGACGCTGGCGGTGTTGCGGCGGTTGGCCCCGCGCGCGTGGATCATCCGCTCCGAGGAACACGTCGAGGAAGCGTTGGCGAACCTCGACAGCAGCGCCCGGCGCGGAGCCAGCGACGATCCGTGGGGTCCGCTGCTGGCGGGCCAGCCCCCGTTGGACGCCGACGGTGATGTTGCCCTCGTCGAGTTCGAGGCCGACCGACCGTTCCATCCGCACCGGTTGCACGATGCGGTGGACGTCCTGCTGAGCGGAGTGGTGCGTACCCGGGGCCGTATCTGGCTGGCCAGCCAACCCGAGCAGTCGATGTATCTGGAGTCCGCGGGGGGTGGACTTCGGGTCAGTTCAGGCGGGAAATGGCTTGCCGCCATGTCGGATTCAGAACTCGCCTATGTGGAATCGGAACGCCGCGCGCTCGCGGGCCTGATCTGGGATGAGCGTTACGGCGACCGGCGGACGTCGATGGCCGCGCTGATCTGCGGCGCCGAATCCGACGAGATCATCGCGGCACTGAACGCGGCGCTGGTGACCGATGACGAGCTGGCCCACCCCGAAACCTGGACCCGGTTCGGCGACCCCTTCGGGGACTGGCATGAAGATCCCTGCGACGGCTCCCCCATACCCGCCGAATTGTCCACCCCTAAGAGCAGTTACGGAGACGAGTGATGAAAGCTGGCATTCACCCCGACTACCGCCCGGTGGTGTTCCAAGACGCCACGACCGGCACGACCTTCCTGACTCGCTCCACGATCACGACGTCGAGAACCATCGATCTCGAGACAGCGAACGGAATTCATACCTACCCACTCGCAGTGGTGGAGGTCACGTCCGACTCGCATCCGTTCTGGACCGGTGAACGCCGGATCATGGACGTCGCGGGACAGGTGGAGAAGTTCCGCCGGCGCTACGGAGAGCGCCGTTGACCGTAGGAGCACGAGTCAACAAAGCCGACCCAGACCAGGAGTGGCGCTTACAGGCTCGATGCCGGGGCATGCCGATCGAAATGTTCTTTCTCGCGGCCACCGAGAAAGGCGCGCAGCGCGCCGCACTCGAAGCCGACGCCAAGCGAATCTGCTTTTCGTGCACAGTTCGTCGGCGGTGCTTATCCTATGCGCTGGGAATCGGGGAGCAGCACGGGGTCTGGGGGGCGACAACACCGGCGGAGCGTAGCGCGATGCGCAAACGGGCTGTGTCGTGACTGACGGCAATGATCAACTCATAGTGATGAACTCATAGTTAGGTAGATGATGATGTGGCATCCAGTGGTCACCAAGGCCGCAACGACGGTGGCGACCGGCGTGGTCGGGGTAGCTGCGTTCGAAGCGCTGCGCAAGGTGTCGGCGAAGCTTCCGTTGCGCCAGACGGCCGTGAACGCGACCGCACTCGGGCTGCGCGGAGTGCGCGCCGCCGAAGCCAATGCCGAACGTGCCCGGCTGGCCTTCGGCGACGTGGTGGCCGAAGCGCGTGAGCAGATCGGCGAGGAAGCGCCCGCGCCGGTGGCCGGCGAATCCGCTCACGACCACGCGCACTGACGTGCCCGACGGGATGACCGTCCGGTCCGACGCGGCCGGCCGGCTCCGGATGAATGTCGCCAATCTACTGGGTAATTCGCGACGTGCGGTCGCCATTGAGGATGCACTCGCTGCGACGCCGGGCGTGCGCGCCGTCCACGCCTACCCCCGCACGGGGTCGGTGGTGGTCTGGTACACACCGGCGCAATACGACACCGGTTCGCTGGTCGACACCATCGGAGCCGTCCTGGATCGGCCCAGCCACCCCAGCGCCCCCGCGGTTCCCCGATCCGCCGAGGTCGCTAACGCCGACGTGGTGCGCATGACGATCGGCGGCCTGGCCCTGCTCGCGCTTGCCGTCCGCCGTTACCTGTTGCGTCGGCCGCCGTTGCTGGGCCCCACCAGCAGGCTGATCGCCTCGGCCGTGACGCTGGTGACCGGGTATCCGTTCCTGCGTGGCGCGCTGGCATCTTTGCGCGGAAGACGTTCTGCAGGAACGGATCTACTGGTATCGGCGGCGACGCTCGCCAGCCTGGTACTGCGGGAGAACGTCGTCGCCCTGACGGTGCTGTGGCTGCTCAACATCGGTGAGTTCCTCCAGGACCTGACGTTGCGACGGACCCGGCGGGCGATCTCTGATCTGCTCGCCGGTGGCGAGGACCGCGCCTGGATTCGCTTGGCCGACGGCACCGAGGTCCAAGTGCCCACCGATACCGTCAAGACCGGTGACATCGTCGTGGTCCACGAGCAGGTCGCCCTCTCCGTCGACGGCGACATCGTGGAGGGCGAGGCAATCGTGGACCAGTCCGCGATCACCGGCGAGCCGCTTCCGGTGAATGTCAGCGTCGGCGGTCATGTACACGCCGGTTCCGTCGTCGTCCAGGGCCGTATCGCGGTGATGGCCACGGCTGTCGGGAATCAGACCACGATCGGACGCATCATCACCCGCGTCGAGGAGGCACAGCGCGACCGCGCGCCGATCCAGACGATCGGTGAGAATTTCTCCCGCCGATTCGTGCCTGCATCGTTCCTGCTCTCGGCCTTAACCTTTGCCATCACCCGCGACGTGCGCCGCGCGATGACGATGCTCTTGGTCGCCTGCCCGTGCGCCGTCGGACTCGCCACCCCCACCGCGATCAGCGCTGCGATCGGCAACGGAGCCCGGCGCGGCATCCTCATCAAGGGTGGCTCGCATCTCGAGCAGGCCGGCAACATCACCGCGGTCGTCTTCGACAAGACCGGAACGCTGACCGCGGGCCGGCCGGTTGTCACGAATGTCATTGCTTTCAGCAAGGATTGGCAGCCCGAGCAGGTCCTCGCCTACGCCGCCAGTTCCGAGATCCACTCCCGACACCCATTGGCCCAAGCCGTCATCCGGTCCACCGAGGAACGTCGCATCATGATTCCGCCGCACGAGGAGTGCGAAGTCCTCGTCGGACTCGGCATGCGCACTCGGGCCGACGGACGCACCCTCCTGCTGGGCAGCGGCGAGCTGCTGCGCCGCGAGAAGGTGCGGGTGACCAAGAAGGCATCCGAGTGGGTGACTCGGTTGCAGCAGCAGGCGGAGACACCGCTGCTGTTAGCCGTGGACGGCAAGCTGGTCGGCCTGATCAGCCTGCGTGACGAGGTCCGTCCGGGTGCGGCGGCGGTGGTCCGACAACTGCGCGCCAGGGGCGTTCAACGCGTCATCATGTTGACCGGCGACCATCCCGAGACGGCACGTGCCGTCGCCGACATCGTGGGTATCGACGAATGGCAGGCCGAAGTGCTGCCGGAGGACAAACTCGCCTGGATCCGCCGCCTGCGCGACGAGGGCCACGTCGTCGCCATGGTCGGTGACGGAGTCAACGACGCACCGGCCCTGGCCGCCGCCGATATCGGTGTCGCGATGGGGTTGGCCGGGACCGATGTGGCGGTGGAGACGGCCGATGTCGCGCTGGCCGGCGATGACCTCGGGCGGATTCTGGATCTGCAAACGCTGGGTTCGCACACGGTGACCGTGATCCGGCAGAACTACGGCATGTCCATCGCGGTCAACGCCGTGGGTCTGCTCGTCGGTGCGGGCGGTGCGCTGTCCCCGGTGATGGCAGCCATCCTGCACAACGCCTCGTCGGTCGCCGTGGTGGCCAACAGCTCTCGACTCATCCGGTTTCAGCTCGACGGGAACGGAACGTCGAACCCGGGCTAGCGCGATTAAATGAAAACGATTATCGTTTGCAACATGACCGCACTCTTCCCACCTCGACGCTTCGCCGTGGCCGCACTCGTGGCGCTCACCCTGCCCCTCGCGGCCTGCGGGTCGGACAAGGCAGCCGACCAGGCAACCTCGACGGGATCTTCGAGCCCGACCGCCACCAACGCCACCGCCGCCGGCACTGCGGCCTGCCCGACCGCCCCAGTGGATGTCGTTGTGAGCGTGGATCAGTGGGGCGACATCGTCTCCCAGCTTGGCGGAGCCTGCGCCAACGTCAAGACGGTACTGGCCAGCTCGTCGGTCGACCCGCACGATTACGAGCCCTCCCCGTCGGACGCCGCCGACTTCGCCGGCGCCAAGCTGGTCGTGGTCAACGGGGCGGACTACGACCACTGGGCTTCTGACCTGGCCAAGACATCCGCGCCGGCGGCGCCGGTGATCAGCGCCGCCGAGGTCACCAAGACCGCAGACGGAGCCAATCCGCACCTGTGGTACAGCCCGGCCGCGGTGACCGCCGTGGCCGACGCCGTAACGGCCGAGCTGAGCAAGATCGACCCACAAGCCGCCGAATACTTCACCACCGAGCGAACCGCGTTCACTACTGCCTTGCAGCCGTACAACTCGCTGATCGAGAAGATCAAGGCAAGCGCAACAGGTAAGTCCTATGCCGCCACCGAAGGGATCTTCGACTACCAGGCCGAGGCGATGGGGCTGGTCAACAAGACGCCCGAGGGCTATCAGAAGGCCTCGGCCAACGAGTCCGATCCCTCCCCTGCCGATATCGAGGCATTCCGAAATGCGCTGGCCGGACACCAGATCGACGTGCTGATCTACAACACCCAGACCGAAGGATCGATACCCGAGCAGATCCGCAGCGCCGCCGAAAAGGCCGGCGTCCCCGTGGTGAATGTCACAGAGACCGTACCGCCCGGTGTGACCTCGTTCGTGACGTGGCAGGACGAGCAACTGACGGCGTTGGCCAAGGCACTCGGTGTCGCTGTCTGACCCATCGACCAAGCGCACCGCACTGACGTTCACTGACGCCAGTGCGGTGCGTGGCGGTCGGCTGATCTGGTCGCACGCCACCTTCGAGGTGCCTGCGGGTGGAATCGTCGCAGTGATCGGCGCCAACGGAGCGGGCAAGACCACCCTGCTGCACATGGTGCTGGGGTTGGTCCCGGCGGCCACCGGGCAGGTCAGCGTCTTCGGCCGCCCGCCCGGCGAAGACAACACCAACATTGGTTATGTGCCCCAGCACTACGCCGCCACCGTCGGCGAAGCCATTCGCGCCGACGACGCGGTACTGCTCGGACTGACCGGCAGCAGCTGGCGGTTGGGTCGGGCCTCGGCCGAACAGCGCCGCCGGGTGGGCGAGACCCTCGCCTCAGTCGAGGCGACCGGCTTCGCCACCCGACGACTGTCGATGTTGTCCGGCGGGCAACGGCAGCGCATCGCGATCGCCGAAGCTCTTGTCTCGCATCCCAAGATGTTGATACTCGATGAGCCGTTGGCTTCGCTCGACCTTCGTAGCCAGCGCGAGATCGTCCTGCTGCTCGAGCGGCTACATCGCGAGACGGCGATGACGATCCTGGTCGTCGCCCACGACATCAACCCCCTGCTGCCGATACTGGACAGCGCCATCTATCTCCTGGACGGGCACCCGCACTTCGCCCCGATCGGCCAGGTCGTCGACGACGCACTGCTCACCCACCTCTATGGCACCCCCATCGAGGTGGCGCACACACCGCAGGGCGATCTCTACATGAGGAGCGTCCTGTGACAACCACTTTGGTGGCAATGGGCTACCAGCAGAACTGGTGGACCATCCTGAGTTCGCCGTTCATGCGTAATGCTCTCCTCGGTGGAACCGTTGTGGCCCTGGCAGCCGGACTGATCGGCTATTTCATCGTCGTCCGCCAGAACGCGTTCGCCGCGCACGCGCTGGCCCACATCGGGCTACCGGGTGCCACCGGCGCGGTGCTGCTGGGCCTTCCACCGGTCCTAGGCCTCGGCACTTTCTGCGTCGGCGGCGCCCTCGTCATCGGAGCACTGGGCAAGCGCGCCAATGACCGAGACGTCATCACCGGAACCACATTGGCCTTCGCCACCGGGCTCGGCCTCTTCTTCAATTCGATGGCCACCAAGAGTTCGAACACCATGACCAACGTCTTGTTCGGCAACCTCCTCGCCATTTCCACCGACCAATTGCTCACCTTTGCAGGGCTGTTGGCCGTTCTCGCGCTGGGCATCGCGGTGATGTACCGCCCTCTGCTCTACAGCTCTATCAACGCACCCGTGGCCGAAGCCAAAGGTGTGCCGGTGCGGGCACTGTCTATCGTCTTCGTCGTCTTGCTCGCGCTGTCGGTGACCATGGCGGTGCAAGCCGTCGGCACGTTGTTGCTCTTCGCGTTGCTCATAACACCTTCGGCCACCGCCATCATGCTCACGCCCCGACCGGCCACCGCGATGGCCTTGTCAGCCGTTATCAGCCTGGTCTCGGTTTGGTTGGGGTTGGGCTTGTCTGCCATGTTCAACATGCCGCCCAGCTTCCTGATCGTGACGATCGCGTGCGCGATCTGGATGGTGGTGTGGATCGCGCACCATCGACGGGATCGGATGGCCAGTGAGCTCGAACACCCTGCGATGAAGCGAATGCCACTCGGCTCGGCGACGTCGGAGACACAGGCCGCCCCGGCAACATGACCGAGGGCCCGGTCGGGTCGGCGTCCGCCATCCCGAAGCGACGCCGCAGCACCGCGAAGCAACGGGCCGTCCTGGACGTCCTGGGCACCAGCGACAATTTCCGCAGTGCACAAGAACTGTTCGTGCAACTCCGCTATCACCGACCGGTCCGGATCGGCCTGACGAGTGTGTACCGGATTCTTCGCACGCTCGCCGACGACCGGATCGCGGAAACCCAACGCGCCGAAGACGGTGAAACGCTATATCGACTTCGAACCGAGCCGGGGCATCGACATTACCTCGTATGCCGAAAGTGCGGCCGCGCTGTTGGATTCATACCGATTGCCATCGAAGAGCAGACTGCCGGGTTGAGCCAGCAACACGGCTTCTCCGACGTCACCCACTACCTCGACGTATACGGGACCTGTCCCCAATGTCTTCGAGCAGCGGCCGCCGGCGAAACCCCATGAAGCCGGTTTAGGTGATCACGCGTGGCTGCAGTCCCTGACTACCGTTCGGCGCGAACGGCGAACGCTCCGCGCCCATACCGCGGCCATACCCACCTGAGCGACGGCGGCCAGCGCCACTGCCGGACCGGCTGGCAAGCCAATGTGATAACTGACGAGCAGACCGATCATCCCGGAGATGACCCCGCATCCAACTGCGATCCCGAACATCGCACTCAACGAATGACCGATCAGCCGCGCGGTCACCGCCGGAGCGACCAGCAGGGTCACCGCGACCAGCACACCGACGGTCACCAAACCGGTGACGACGGTGAGCGCCAGCACGACGAGCAGGGCCGAGTCGATGAGACCGACACGCATCCCGACGGTGCGTGCGTGAACCGAATCGAATGTGGTGGCCAGCAATACCGGGCGCATGGCCGCGATCACCACGACGACGAGCACTGCCAAAACCAGATCCACGACGACGTCGGCGGCGGTCACGGTGAGCGGATTGCCGAACAGCACATGTGCCAGCGCCCGCGGCTCCTTCTGCAGTGACACTCCGATCACACCGACCGCGAAGAGCCCCTGCCCGACCACACCGATCGCGCCGTCCTCGGGCACCCGGGCCCGTACCACGAGCAGCGATATGAACAAGGCCATTGTCACCGCAGCGACCAAACCGCCTACCAAGAGACTGCCTCCGACGATCGCGGCGCCGGCCACGCCGGCGAGCATGCCGTGACTCATCGCGTCGGTGAGGTAGACCAGCCGGCGCGACAACGCCCACACGCCGCACATCGGTGCGGCGACGCACACCGCGAGGGTGGCGAGGACGGCACGCTGCATGAACCCGTAGTGAAAGGGCTCCATCACCCAGTCCAACCAGCTCATGCCGCGGCCCGGCGAAGGAAGATCCGTTCGACGCCCTCGCTACTCAGCACCTCTGCAGCCGGACCGTCAGCGACCACCGATCCATCGACGAGCGCGACTATTCTGCCGAATACCGCTCGGGCGACATCGATCTCATGCAGAACACAGCACACGGCGGTCCCCTCTGCACTCATTCGCTCCACGAGGCCCAGGACCGTCTCTATCGTCTCCAGGTCCAACCCGGCCAGGGGTTCGTCCATCAGCAAGACATCTGGCTTCTGTACCAGAGCACGGGCGAGCAGAACGCGCTGAGCCTGCCCCCCGGACAGTTCGGACACCGGCCGGCCGGACAGCCCGACCAGACCGACATCGGCCATAGCGGATTCGACCGCATCGCGATCATCGCGGTTCGGGCGCCCCCACCAGCTCCGCCGGGCGCATCCCGCCACGATCACATCGGCGACTGAGAAAGGCAGATCCCACCTCGCCGCCGACCGCTGCGGCACGTAGGCGATCTGCACTGTCGTCCGTCGGTGATGACAGCTCTCGGCATGGAGAAGCACCTCGCCGCGGGCCGCTGGTTCGATTCCACACAGCGCCCGCAGCAGCGAAGACTTGCCACTTCCGTTGCGGCCCACGACCGCTACCGATTCGCCCGGCCCCAGGGAGAAATCAGTGGGCCGCAACGCCTGCCGTTGACCATAGGAGACGGCCAGCCCGGTCGCCTCGATGATCCGCTTGCCGGAATCGTGCACTTATCCGCCACCCACCACGTGCGCCAGCACAACGCCGTCCGACCAACCGGCGACCAGCCGGCCGAGGGGATCCCAGCACAGGGCGGTAGCCGGTGCTGGCCTGTCAACCGCATCCAGCGGCGCGGCGGGACGGCCGGGGACAGCGGCTCGCGCATTCCACACTGCCACGTCTCCGGCTGAGCTCGACGCCGCGACCAGCGCAGCGTCGGCCGCCCAACCGATGGCCGTCACGACACCGTCGCCGCCCCGCAGGATCCTCGGCGTGCTGCCCCGCGGACCCCGGCCGGTGAAGTCCCACACCGTGGCGTCGGCGCCACCGCCCGAGGCGAGCATCTTGGAGTCGGGCGAGAAGCTCAATGCGGTGACCTTTCGGGCATAGCCGGACATCGACAGCTGCTCATCATCGCGGCCCATGCGCCAGACATGCAGCGTCGCATCCTGATTGCCGCTTGCGGCCCACCGCCGGTCGGGACTGACCGCTAGCGCCAGCAGCGATCCGACGAAGGGCAGCACGTCTGGTGCCGCGCTGCGCGTCGCATGTTGTACGTGCACGCCCCCGTATGCGGCCGAGGCGACGCGGTGATTCACCCATGCGACCGCGGTCACGGTGCTCTCCCGTGAGCAGCTGAAGACCTCCCCGCCGTCCGAATCCAGAACGGTCACCGCTCTTCCGACAGCCGCCGCCAACCGCGAACCGTCCGCGCTCCAGGCCACCGAGGAGCACCATCCGCCTCGTCGGCTGGCGACCACGGCTCCGGCGCGGTCCAGCACATCCACCCCGTTCACCGAGCCAACGGCGAGCCGATGGCCCGCGGGTGACCAGGCGATCGCAAGGCAGCCCGGGGACACAGACCGGCGATCCTCGATCAGGCCGTCCACCGACACCAGCGTCAGCGAGCCTTCGGCACCCGCCACCGCGATGCGGCCGTCGGTGGAAGGCGACAGAGCGACTACGCCATCGTCGACCCCGATGCGCCAACTGTGCCCAGACAGGACCGACGGTGTCACGTCAGCGCCGCCAGGCACGACCGGAATCCGGATTCCAGTTCGCTGCGGTCCAGGTTGCGACCGATGAACACCAGCTTGTTGACCCGTTGTTCCCCGCCGCCCCAGGAGCGCCCGGTGTTGCCGTCGAAGAGCATGTGCACCCCCTGGAACACATACTGGCGGTCCTGCCCGGCAAGCGCGAGGATCCCCTTGCTGCGAAAGATATCGACTCCCTTGCTGGCCAACAGTTCTCCCAACCAGGCATTGAGTCGTTCCACATCCACGTCGCCGTCGATCTGGATACCGACCGAGGTGACCGTCTGGTCGTGTTGATGATCGGTCTGTTCCAGAAACCCGGGATCGTCGGTCAGCACTCGCTGGAGGTCGAATGCGCCGACATCGAGCACCCGGTCGAGGTCGACATCGGCGTCCTGCGCCCGCACGATCTCGGCCGCGTGGTTGATGGCACGAAGCCGTTCTTCGATGACGGCGAGATGATCGGGTTCAACGAGGTCGACCTTGTTGAGGATCATCCGATCGGCGAAGGCCACCTGCTCCACGGCCTCGTTCTCCACACCCTGGGGCTTGACCTCGTCGAGGTGGCCGAGCACGTGAGCGGCGTCGACCATCGTCACGATCGCATCCAGGCGCAACTGGTCGCGGATCTCGTCGTCGACGAAGAATGTCTGCGCTACCGGCGCCGGGTCGGCCAATCCGGTTGTCTCGATCAGGATTTGATCGAATCGATCGCGCCGACGCATCAAAGCCGACAGGATGCGGATGAGATCGCCGCGCACGGTGCAGCAGATGCAGCCGTTGTTCATCTCGAATATCTCTTCCTCAGCGTCCAGCACGAGGGCGTCGTCGATGCCTACCTCACCGAATTCGTTCTCGATGACCGCGATCCGCTTCCCGTGTTGTTCCCGCAGGATCCGGTTGACCAGGGTCGTCTTGCCGGAACCGAGGAAGCCGGTGATGACGGTGACCGGGACGCGGGGATCAGCCGTGGTTGTCAAGGGGATCTCCTCCTGGGTGGTCGACGATCGCGGCTCTGCCTGCCCGGTTCACGAGCCCCGACATCCCAGGCCCTTCCCGATCCGGTCGAGGTTGCCGGTCATCACGGAGACGTAGTCCTGGTCCGGTCCGATCGAACCACGCGGATCGAACTCCAACGCAGACAGCAGACTCACCTGGGCGCCAATCTCTTTCGCTACCGTCTTCGACAGATCGGGAGGCAGCGCATCTTCGAAGAACACCGTTGTCACGTGGCGTTGTTTGGCCACCTCGGCGATCGACTGGAGGGTCTTCGGATCGGGTTCGTCCTCCGGGGTGACGCCGGCGATGGGGACCTGTTCGAGGCCGTACTCATGAGCCAGGTAGCCGAACGCCGCGTGGCTGGTCACCAACGCGGTGGACCGGCAGTCGGTCAGCCTGTCGCGGTAGTCGCCGTCCAGCTGGTCGAGCTTCTGCCGCAGCCGCGGGAGCGCGGCATCGACCTGCGGCGCGAGTCCCGGCAGCGCCGTTCTGATGGTCGAGGCTGCAGCCGCGGCCATGGCCTTCATTTCCACCGGGGATAACCAGACGTGCGGGTCTTTGCCGCCGGCCAGCGATTCCTTGCCGATGTTGCCCGCGGTGAGCAGCTCGACGCCGGGGGCGGTGAGCAGGTCCTCGGTCGCGACCGACGAGGGCAGTTCAGCGACCGCACGTTGCACGTCGGGTTGGAAGTCCGCGCCCAGGTACAGCACCGCATCGGCACGGCCGAGGTCCTTCTGGGCTTCTGCATTGAGGGCCAGATCGTGCGGTTCGGTCCCCTCCGGGGTCAGCGAGAGAACCGTCGCGCCGTCACCGACCAGCTCGGAGGTAAGCCATTGCACCGGATAGAAATTGGTGACGATGACCGGCTTATCGGCACCCGAACGCGTCGCACCTGTCTTCGTCGACGGTGATGAGCAACCAGCAACCAGCAAGATCAACCCTGCCGTCAGAGCCGCGGCCCAGCGCACGATCAGCCTCCTTATTGAAAATGATTTTCAATAAATTAGCACAACGGCGCCCGCCGTGGGAGCAGCACGCAGCCAGGCGGCTTTACGGAGCCGGCGCCGAGATCGACGAAACGGTGCGATCTACTCGCACTTTCGCGCCCAATTGTCGGTTTGGGCGCTTAGAGATGCGTGACGTCGTAGACACCATCGGCATGGCGCGCGCGGATGGTCTTCTTGTCGTACTTGCCGACACTGGTGCGCGGGATCTCGTCGATGAACGTCCAGCGCTCCGGCAACCACCACCGAACCACCCTGTCGGCTAAGAACTCTCGCAAGTCCTCGGCAGAGACCTCCACGCCTTCCTGCAGAACGACCGCGGCCAGCGGGCGTTCCTGCCACCGCTCGTCGGGCACCCCGACCACCGCCGCCTCACGTACCGCCGGGTGACCGATGAGGTGGTTCTCCAGTTCCACCGACGAAATCCACTCACCACCCGATTTGATGACGTCCTTGGCTCGGTCGGTCAGGGTGATGTACCCCCCCGCATCGATCCGGCCCACGTCACCGGTGCGCAGCCAGCCGGACTGGAACTTCGACTCGTCGCTGTTGCGGTAGTACGAGCCGGTGATCCACGCGCCCCGGACCTCCAACTCGCCGACGGCCTCGCCGTCGTTGGGCAACACCGCCCCCGCGTCGTCGACGATGCGGGTCTCGACACCGCAGATCGCCCGCCCCTGGGTGGCGCGAATCTCCCACTCCTGCTGCTCGGACAGACCGGGCGGCGGCCAGGCGATCGTGGCGATCGGCGAGGTCTCCGTCATCCCCCAGAGCTGGCGGATCTGGACGTCGAACTTCTCCTCGAACGCCTTCATCAGCGACACTGGCACCGCCGACCCACCGCAGGACACCAGGCGCAACGACGAGATGTCGTGGCCGGGGTTGTGATCGAGGTGGTTCATCACGTCGTTCCAGATCGTGGGCACTGCGCCGGCGACAGTCGGGCGCTGGGTCTCGATCAGGTTCACCAGCGACGTGGGGTCCATGAACCGATCGGGCAAGACCAGGTCGGCGCCCGCCATCAACGCCGCATACGGCAGGCCCCAGGCGTTGGCGTGGAACATCGGCACGATCGGCAGCGCCTTGTCCGAGAAGCTCAGCCCCAGTCCGTTGCCGCTGCACGCGGCCATCGAGTGCAGATAGCTCGACCGATGACCGTAGACAACCCCTTTTGGGTGGCCGGTGGTACCGCTGGTGTAACACATTGCAGCAGCTGAGTTTTCGTCGATCTCCGGCCAGGCGAACTCGTCGGATTCGGCTGCCAGAACATCGTCGTACCGCAGCACGCGCTTGCCGGAGCGCTCGAATGGCGCCAAGTCCCCCGCCCCGACGGCGATGACGGTGTGCACGGTCTCCATCTTCGGCAGCACCGGGGCCAGAATGGGCGCCAGGGACAGATCGGCGATCACCACCCGATCCTCGGCCTCGTAGGCGACGAACTCGATCTGCTCAGGGAAGAGCCGGATGTTCAGCGTGTGCAGCACCGCCCCCATCGAGGGCACCGCGACATAGGCCTCGAGGTGCTCCTGGTTGTTCCACATGAAGGTGGCGACCCGTTCGTCGCCGTCGACACCCAGTCGCCGCAACGCGTTGGCCAGTCGGGCCGCTCTGCGCCCGACCTCGCGGTAGGTCGCGTGCCGGAAACCACCCTCACCGGTAGCCGTGGTGACCATCCGGTCACCGTGGACATCGACCGCGTAGCGCAGGATCGCCGCGATCGTCAATGGGAACTGCTGCATCGTGGACTGCATGGGGCCGAATGCTATCGCGGCCGTGGCCGCAGATCTCCGAGATACGCCATGCTGGTCCGATGACGGTCCTCAAGTCGATCGCGTGATTCGTCGCCGCGGCGATCTTCGAAATCGGCGATGCCTGGCTGGTGCGGCAGGGTGTTCAGGAGAGCCGCGGCTGGCCGTGGGCTGGTTTCGGCGTAATCGCTTTAAACACATACGGTTTCGTTGCGACACTGCAACCCGACGCTCATTTCGGCCGGATCCTGGCGGCCTACGGCGAGGTGTCCGTGGCTGGATCGCTGCTGTGGAGAATGGCCGCAGACGGCTTCCGTCCGGACCGCTGGGATGTGATGGGCTCGGCCCTATCCTGCTGGGCCTTGCCCTCCTCGGTCAGGTCTCCCCGGCCGGTGACGGTGCCGGCGGCCTCTTTGGCCGTAGCTTCGACGTCCTCCAGGACGCCCTTGATCCCCTCTTGGGGTCCGCGGTTATCTGCCATGGGTCCTTCTCGATGACGGTGCCGTGCCGGATGAGGCGCATGGTGGGCCATGGCCTCGCCGCGGGGCGGGCCGTTGATCGTGCCGGGCACTACACCTCGGCGTACCGCGCCGCCCGCGTCCGTAGAAGCTCCCCGGGCACCCGGAGACTAATCGCCTTCCCGGCAAATACATTTCGGGTGACGGTGCAAAGCCCCCATACCAGCGCCGACACCGCCGGTTTCGCCACAAGCGAAACACCGAACGCCGGGCGGAACGTTTTGCTCGTCACCGGCGATGTAGTTGAAGGATAATTGGGTCGGAAAAGAGGAGGCGCGGTTATGCGGACCGCATTGACGTTGGCCGCTGCGGCGGCGGTAGGCGGAATCATCGCCGGGCCGGCCGCGACGGCGTGGGCCGACGAATCCGCGCAGGCCACGATCAGTCAGCTACAGCAGCAGGGCTACACCGTGAACATCGACCGGGTCGGCACCGGGCCGATGTCCAAGTGTGTGGTGACCAGCGTGCGGAATCCACAGACGCTCACCCAGTGGGTGCCCTACGTCGGCCCAGGCAGGGGCAACGACCGGACGATACTGGTACCGGTGGTAACCAGCCAGACCATCTCGGTGTCCCTGGACTGCACCGCCCACTAGGGCTCAGCAAGCCTGGCGCAGCCGCGCGGTGGTCTCCACCCTCAGTGCGGTGATTCCGCCGGCGTAGTCGGCCACGTACAAACGGTCGCGCACCGGGTCGGCGGCCAGGCAGGACAGTTGAGGGCCGAAGGCGATGCTGTCGACGATTTCGCCGGTGGCAGTGCACAGCACCGCCAGCTCGTCGCGGTCGACGATGTAAGCGCAGTCACCGCGGCGGCTGAGCACGATCTGGGTAGGCATGCCGCCGACGCCGATGGTGTCGGCGACGCGGGCACCGGCAACGTCGATCACGTGGATGACGCCGCCGAACTCGGCGTCCCATCCCGTCGCGAAGACCGTGCGGCCGCCAGGCGCCACGGCGATGTCGCCGATCGAACCCGCGATCGCGACGGTGCGCTCGACCGTGGCGGCCTGCGGATCGACGACGGCGAGTGCACCGCCGGACGGGGTGACCAGTGCCGCGAAAACCCGGGTGCCGTCGGCGCTGATCCGCACGGCCTCCACCGAGGAGCCGGGCGCTGCGGGAATCTCGATGGTGGTGACAGCGCCGGTTTCGATGTCGACGACAGCGACGTCGACGACGGTCCCATCGGAGCGACCGACGTAAAGAGTGTCCCCGGCCGGGCTCACCGCCAGTCCGCCGGCAGTCATGTCGAACTTCCTGGCAGCCAGCGGAACACCGGTGGCGGTGTCGACAGCGACGATGGCGTCCTCGTCGTTGGAGGCAGCGCTCACGTAGGCCCGGTCGGCGACGACCACACCGTACGGCTCGCTGACGCCGGCGATGGTAGCGGTCACCGACAAGGTGGCCGTGTCGATCACGCAGACGACGTCGGCACCGTAGTGGGCGGTGACCAAATAGCGCCCGTCCGGGCTGACGGCCAAGTCGCTGACGGGGCCGTGACCCGCGGCCAACGAGCCGACGACAGCGACGGCCGGCGCACCGATGGGCTCGGTCAGCGGCTCCAGTTCGGCGCTGCCGAACAGCTGCGGAAGCAGGTCACCAAGAGGCGCGCGCCGGATGGACGGCAGGGACGACAGCCACAGCGAGTGGGCAGCGGCGACCCGCTCGGCCACCGCAACACCGGCACCTTCCGTAACTCCAGTTCTGTTTGCCATGATCCCGCACCTCCGTCGGCCTGGACAATGCCGAACTTCGTCTTGAGTCGATTCGCGTTACCTGGCGGTAACGGTCCCCGTCGAGTGTAGCGACAGAATTCACCGAAAATTCGCGGCTTTTCAGAACCCAATTCGCATCTCGACCGGGCGTCTCAGCAAGCACTTAGGGTGAGCCCGTTATCAATTCGTTGCAATAACGCATATGCCGGCTAAAAACCGGGTTTGAACTGCCACTTTGGCATTCATCAAGATCACCGAAAGTCGCGTTGAATGGTCTTTGCGCTAAGAATTTCTTACCGCCGCGACCACAAAGGAGGCACACATCACAATGCCCCAGTCGAGTCTAAAATTTTTAAGGAACTTTCTTAGGCTCGGTTGCCCGCAGTGCGACGCACCAGCCCGGAACGTCGCGTGATGTGATCTTGACCACCGCCAAGTTCGCTGATCGGCGGCGTTAGCGAGATCAACTCAATACTTCGCCAGTGGTGTGGATCACAGCCTCTGTTCGACGGCATCGCGGGCTGAAGTCTCAGTCCTGCGCGAACGGCGCGACCCACACCGCGGCGATACCAGCGATCGCGTTGAGTCCCAAGATCGTGATGATCGGGCCGACCACCGCCCCACCCTGCGCGACCGCACCGAGTGCGCCGCCGAGGACCGACGACTCGACGGCAACCAACAACGACCCGAAGCCGAGCAGCGTGGCCCGGTGATGTTCGGCGGCGAAGGCACCGCCCCAGGCGAGGCCCGCGCTGAACACGGCCTGGTTGGCCATCGTCGCCAAGATAAACACGATGCCCTAGATCCAGATGTGGTTGAGGTCGTCGCGGTACTCCATCACCACACAGACGACCGCGGCCGCGGTGCCGAGCAGGGCACTGTTGACCAACATTCCTCGCAAACCCAGGTAGCGGCTGACGAAGCGCCAGAACAGCGAGCCGGCCACCACACCGTGGCTCGACGAGATCACCGGGACATGCAGGCTGCCCGCGGTATCGCTGTGGTTCACCGAGGCGTGGATGCTGCAGAAGGATGTGCAGATTGCTCGAAACGACCTCGGAATAGGCAACTTTCGAGATCCCAGCGACGACTCCGATGCTGTATGCGGGATAGAGCAGACCGGCCGCCCAGTAATAACCTTCCTGGGCACAGAGGAACGGCAGGACCACCGACACATTGGCCAGCTGCGTGCCGGTGGTGTAAAGCGTGCCCTGGGTGAGCAACACGCGATAGGCACGTCCCGGTGCGCGTTCTGCCGTCCGGTCCGCCATTCGCCCTGACGACCGCAGGAGAAGTTTCGAGTGGACGGTATACCGATCGGGTGGTCCGGTACCCACCAGTTCGCGCCATCAGGCCCGGGTTCGCGCCCCGCGTCCTAGTCTTGTCCAGGGTCTTGTGGGCCTTGTCCCGTGTCTTGTCCAGGACCTGATCGAGGAGCATGAGGCGATGAACCCAGAGGACGATCCGGAGAAGCGGATTCGAGAACTCGAGCGCCCCTTGGCCGACCAGGCCCAGACCTCCGAGCTGGGAGCGACCCCACCGTCCGGCTGGGCTCCCCCGCCCCCGGATTACTTCGGTGCGCCGCCACCGCCTACACAATCGTCCCCCGGCCTTCGTATCGGCTGGATTGTGCTGGCGCTCATGGTCGTCGGGTTGCTCATCGGCGGTGGCGCGATCGTGATGACCAGCCTGTTCTCCACCACCCGTTCGTCGTCCGGGACCCCGACAGTCACCGGCGGCGGTGGTTCGTTCACCACGACCAGCCGCAGACCCGCTCCCAGCGTCGCGCCCGAACCGCCGGTCGAGCCCTCGGCGACAGTCCAGAGCCTGCCCCCGGGCACGGAGATCACCGTGGCGGGGGTGAATCGGAACGAGCGGATTGCCTGCAACGACGGTGCGGTGAGCGTCAGCGGTATGGACAACACCGTAGTGATCACCGGTCACTGCGCGCGCGTGACGGTATGGGGGATGAACAACGTGGTGACCGTCGACCAGGCCGACACCATCGACGCCTCCGGCATGGACAACAAGGTGACGTTCCATACGGGTTCGCCCGATGTCACCAAATCCGGATTCTCGAACTCTGTCGAGCAGGGCTGACCAGGCCCCGCAGAGATCCGGGGGGAATCCGCCCGCGGCTCCGCGTCACCGGTTCACCAGCACACGCGGCACCGAGGCACTACGGTGAACCGCAGTCCAATTGGTCCGGAACAGGAGGCGAACAGATGCGAGCGGCGAGGTTACCGCGGCCACCGTCATGGCGAGCCGGACGAACTGTGGCCGCGGTAGTGGCGGCAGTGCTTGTCGGTCTGCTCGGAGTCGGCCTGGTCTCCCCGGCGCTGGCTTCGGCCGACGGGGAGAACTACGTCGTCGCCACCGACACCACTTTTGCGCCCTTCGAATTTCAGGACAAGCAAGGCAATTTCGTCGGTATCGACATGGATCTCATCCGTGCCATCGCCGAGGATCAGAAGTTCACCGTCGATATCAAACCGCTCGGCTTCGATGCCGCCCTGCAGGCAGTGCAAGCCAATCAGGTCGACGGTGTCATCGCGGGCATGTCCATAACCGACAAACGCAAGCAGGTGTTCGATTTCTCCGAACCCTATTTCGAGTCCGGCATCCAGATGGCGGTGCTGAAGACCAACAATGACATCAAGTCCTACGAAGACCTGCGCGGCAAGCGGGTGGCGGTCAAGAACGGCACCCAGGGTGCCACATTCGCCAATTCCATCAAGGACAAGTACGGCTTCCAGGTCGTCTCGTTCGCGGATTCGTCCTCGATGTTCGACGAGGTGAAGACCGGCAACTCGGTGGCCGTGTTCGAGGACTACCCGGTGCTCCTGTACGGCATCGCGCAGGGCAACGGCTTCAAGACGGTCACCCCGAAGGAAGAGCCGACAGGCTACGGGTTCGCCGTCAACAAGGGCCGCAATGCCGAGTTGATCAAGAAGTTCAACGCCGGGCTGAACAACCTGAAGAAGTCCGGCCGTTACGACCAGATCGTCAACACCTACCTCGGCGAAGGGGCGTCCAACGACGACAACTCCTTCTTCGGCCTGATCAAGAGCACCTATCCGATCCTGTTGCAGGGCCTGAAGATGACGGTCATCCTGACCGTCGTCTCGATCGCCATCGCCCTGGTGCTCGGCATCGTCTTCGGCTTGTTCCGCGTGTCTCGGGCAATCTGGTTGCGCGCCATCGGTACGACGTTCGTCGACATCTTCCGCGGCACCCCGCTGCTGGTTCAGGCCTTCTTCATCTACTTCGGCATCCCGTCCGCGCTGGGCTTCCAGATGAGCGCGCTGACAGCGGGCATCATCACGCTCTCGCTCAACGCCGGGGCCTACATGACCGAGATCGTGCGCGGCGGAATCCAATCGGTCGACAAGGGCCAGATGGAGGCCGCCCGCAGCCTGGGCATCGGGTATCTACCGACGATGCGCAAAGTGATTCTGCCGCAAGCTATCAGGACCATGATCCCGTCCTACATCAACCAGTTCGTCATCACGCTGAAGGACACCTCGATCCTGTCTGTGATCGGCATCGCGGAGCTCACCCAGACCGGCCGCATCATCATCGCGGGCAACTTCCAGTCGTTCCGGATGTGGTTGATCATCGGCATCATTTACTTCGTCGTCATCATGGCGCTGACCAAGCTCTCGGATCGCCTCGAGAAAAGGATCGTGAAATGAGCGAGCTCGTCCCCGAGGCCGCGGCCGCCGAACCGGCGGGCAGCGTCAAGATCCGCATCGAGGGCCTGAAGAAGGCCTTCGGAGAACTCGTGGTGCTCAACGGGATCACCACCGACATCAAGCAGGGCGAGGTCGTGTGCGTCATCGGCCCGTCGGGGTCGGGCAAGTCGACCTTTCTGCGTTGCCTGAACAAGCTGGAGGACATCACCGCCGGCAAGGTGGTGGTCGACCAGTTCGACCTGACCGACCCGAAAGTGAATCTGGACAAGGTCCGCCAGCACATCGGCATGGTCTTCCAGCACTTCAACCTGTTCCCGCACATGACAGTGCTGGAGAACATCACGCTGGCACCGCTGGTCACCAAGAAGATGGACAAGGCCGCCGCCGAGAAGAAAGCCATGGAGCTACTGGCCCAGGTCGGGCTGGCAGAGAAGGCCAACGTCAAACCGGCCACGCTGTCCGGCGGGCAGAAGCAGCGCGTAGCCATCGCCCGGGCGCTCGCGATGGATCCCTCCATCATGCTGTTCGACGAGGCCACCAGCGCGCTCGACCCGGAGATGGTCGGCGACGTCCTGGAAGTACTTCGCCAACTCGCCCTTGGCGGCATGACGATGGTTGTGGTCACCCACGAGATGGGCTTCGCCAGGGAGGTGGCCTCGCGAGTGATCTTCATGGCCGACGGCAACATCGTCGAGGACGCCACTCCCGACGAAGTGTTCGGTAGCCCGAAGAGCCAACGGCTGCAGGACTTCTTGTCGAAGGTTCTGTGAACTAGTGCACCGCTGAGCGGACACTGAATGGCTGTGCGCGATGTTGCGGTCGAACCACAGACCGGTGCCGGGTGCACCGGTGATCTGGCCGATGCCGTGCCGGCGCGCCGCCTCCGTCAAGGTGCTCTGATCCGGCACCCCGATCTCCTGCCGAACCAGCGAGGAGGTGTGATGGTCTTGCGGTGTCGAACCCACGCACGGATAGAACGTCTTGTGTGAGCCCGGCATCACCATCAAGTGCGCCGTCATAAGGGTAGTTCTCGGTCAGCGCGATCGAGCATGACACGGCCCGCATCAACGGCATGCCGTCCTCCGCGTGCCAGGTCTCGAAATCGGAGTGCCAGTAGAAGCCGGAGCTGGTGAACCCGGGCATCAGGTTGACCCGAGCCTGGTGCAAGTACACGTCGTTCCGGTGCGCAATGGATGGTTTTCGCCCGTTTCGTGATTCGTCAGCGTCCCGCTGCCTTCGACCACCCACACCGCTTCGACGTGGTGGCGGTAATGGAACTCGCTGACAGACTTGGCGCTGATCGTGGTCTCGTGGAACGAGAAGCCGACGCCGTCCCCGGCCCTGAACCGTTTCGACGATGACCGCGGCCGGTCGGTTGAGTCCGCCGCCGGAATCGTCGAGCACGCGCTCGAACCAGTGGAAGTCCTCGGTGAGACCGTCGAAGTAGTTGTCGTAGGGCATCGGTGTCGCATGCACCAGCGGCATTCCCGCTCCTGCCCGCTTCGTCGAGTTACCGGTCACTGAAAGCGAACCCAACGTCATACCGTGAAAGGCTTTGGTGAAGTTGATGACTGCTTCGCGCCCGTGACCTTCCTGGCCAGTTTCAGCGCCGCCCCGACGGCGTTGGTCCCGGTGGCACCAGGAAACTGGACCTTGTAGTCGAGATTGCGTGGCCGCAGGACCAGACGGTCGAACGTCTCCAGAAGAGTGGTCTTGGCCTCGGTTGCCATGTCCAGCGAGTGGACGATCATGTCACTGCTCAGGTAATCGCAAGTCGGGCGGCGTCGGCAGCAGCAACCGGAAGTAACCGCTCGGGGCACCTCGCGGAGCAATCAACGTTCCCACCGCTCCATGATTTGTTGTGCACAATATAGTTGTGCGCTATCATTCTGTCGTGACCGCTCCGCGCCTCGACGACCAGCTTTGCTTCGCGCTGTACTCGGCTTCGCGCGCAGTCACCGCCGCCTACCGCCCGTTGCTGGCCGAGCTCGATCTCACCTACCCGCAATACCTCGTGCTGCTGGTGTTGTGGGAAGAGGGCCGCGCCGGCGTGGGCAGGCTGTGCGATCGGCTTCACCTTGATTCAGGCACACTCTCGCCGTTGCTCAAACGCCTCGAGGCGATCGGCTACGTGAGCCGAGAACGCTCCGCGACCGACGAGCGTCGCGTGGACGTGATTCTCACCGCTGCCGGAAAGCGACTGCAGTCCAAGGCTTCCTGCATCCCGGAGCGACTGCTGGCGGTGTCGCAGATGAGCCTGGACGAGATCGTCGCTCTGCGCGAGGCGGTCGTGCGCTTGAGCGACACACTGCTCGCCAACCAATGAACAGGAAGGAACGGACATGAAGGTTCTCTACACCGCGGAGGCACTGGCCACCGGTGAGGGTCGCGACGGACACGGACGCACCTCCGACGGCAAGGTCGATGTCGACTTGAGCATCCCCAAGGAGATGGGCGGTACGGGCGCCGGGACCAATCCCGAGGAACTCTTCGCCGTCGGCTACGCCGCCTGCTACCACTCGGCGCTACGGCTGGTCGCCCGTCAGGAGAAGGCCGATGTCTCCGATTCCGCTGTCGGCGCCAAGGTTTCGCTGGGCAGCAATGACACCGGCGGCTTCGTCCTCGCGGTCGAGTTGGAGATCGTGCTGCCCAACGTCGATCACGACACCGCCGTCGCGCTGGCCGAAAAGGCCCACCAGGTGTGCCCGTACTCCAATGCGACCCGCGGCAACATCGACGTCACGATCACCGTCACCGACGACTGAGCACCCACGGACGTCGGTTCCGCTGGCCGAGAAGCTGTTTCGTGCTGCGCTGCTGATCCCCAGCTTCGCCACCCTGACGGTGTTCCTTCGGCTGCGCGAACGATTCGGCCGGCCGTTGTGCCTGCCGGGGCGGACCAACCACGGCACCACACTGCTGTGTCGCCTCCCAGACCTGACCGCCACCTACATCTGGGAGTTCGGCGAGTGGGAACCCGAGTTGACCCGCTTCATCGCAAGCCGACTGAGGGATGGGGACGTCTTCGTCGGCGTCGGCGCGCTGTCCAGCCGCATCCGGCACGTCAACAAGGCGGCCGCCGCGAAATCGGGCACCGTGACCGTGTTCGCCGGCCCGGCGACTCGATCTCGTTCTGTCCCGCCATGATGGCGCGCAGTTGGACATCGACCTGCGCCAGGGACGTCGCAGGTGATCAGCTCTTGTCGTCGTCAGTTCGCCCCAGTGCGCGGTCAGCGCTACGAATCAGGTTGCGATTGAACTGATATTGGGCAGCGGCTAGCTTGTCCGCCAAGTCGATCGCGGCATCGACCAGCTTGGCCTTCAGGGGTTGCAGCGCCTCGGGCACAGCCTCGTCGACGGTCTGCCGGAACAAGCGCAGCGCCTCGGTCGCCGCGTTCTGGCCCACTTTGGCCGACTCGTGCACCTCCTCGAGCAGCTCGCTGGCGGCTGACGGTTCAGTGTGTGCCTCGGTGACATCGGTCATGTCAGTCCCTCTCTGCGGTGAATGAATACTTCGATGTCGACGCTAACCGGGCAGACGATCCACCGATACGGGCGAAGGTCCCACAGCGGTGGGAAAAGAGGCCTGTCAGCCACCGCGGCCCGTGCTGGTCGGGCACACACTCAGCGACGCACGTCCGGCTGAGGCAGCGAGGGGGTTCCCGCGGCAATGACCGCACGATTACGTTCGGCCACAACAGGTATCGGCATCTTCACCTGCCAGCGGTCGTAGCTGAGGAACCCGTTGACCTCGTTCTCTACATCAGTTGTCTGGGTGTAGATCGCTCCAGAGAGCCCGTCGCGGCGCACCGCATCCTCCAGCGCCCTGCTGACCTGCACGTAACGGTCGGTCAGCCGGTCGGGATTGCTCGCCATCTCGTAGGCCTGTGGCCGACCCGGCCAGCGATTCCTGTCCAGCACCAGCCCCAGGCCGCCGTACTCGCCGTCGACCCTCACCCGGTTATCGAGCGCCGCTGGGCCTTTCGTATGGGCCTTCGTCCGGTCGTCGGGCACGCTGGGACGGCCGGGACCGACGTAGGTGTGATCGTCGTAGATGTCGCCTGCGCCGGTGTCGCCGCGCGATTTGCAGCAGTTCACCCCGCTGTTGGCGTCCACCATGCGAGTGGGGTCGGCGGACTTCACCAGGTTCGCGATCCGAGCCGCGTCGAACTCACCCCAGCCCTCGTTGAACGGAACCCAGCCGACGATCGCGGTGACGCTGCGCAGCTGGTCGACCATGGCCAGCAGCTCCTTCTCGAAGTTCGCCTTCGCCGCGGGCGCCGGTTCCGGGGCCGGGCCGACGGGAATGTCGAGCGAAACGTCCAGCGACGGCATGTCCTGCCACACCAGCAATCCCAGCATGTCGGCCCAGTAGTACCACCGCGCCGGCTCAACCTTGCCGTGCTTGCGCACGAAGTTCATGCCGAGGTCCTTGATCCGCTCCAGGTCCGATTTGAGCGCATCGTCGGTCGGGGCGGTGTAGATGCCGTCCGGCCAATAGCCCTGATCGAGCGGGCCGTGCAGGAAGGTGATGTTTCCGTTCAGTGCGATGCGTGGTCGGCCCTTCGGGTCGGAGACGGTGCCGATGGTCCGAAGACCTGCGTAGCTGTTGACCGCATCGAGCACCTTGCCCGACGGTCTGACCAGCGCCACATGCAGGGTGTAGAGGTGAGGGTCGTCGGGAGTCCACAGATGCGGGTTCGGGATCGGCAGGTGAATCGGCGCACCTGCGGCGGCCGACGCGGCCGAGACCACCCGGCCTCCTCGCTCGGAAACGGCCACCACGGCGCGCTCGTATTTGGTGCCCGAAACCCGCGGAATGACCGTCAGGCTTGTCAGATCGGGGGTGATGTCGAGTTTGTCGATGTGTGCCGAACGCACCGGCTCCAGCCAGACGGTCTGCCAGATGCCCGAGGACCCGGTGTAGAACAGGCCCTTCGGCCTGTTGCGCTGCTTGCCGACCGGGAACGGATTGGCTTCGTTGCGGTCTTGCACCCGCACGACGATTTCCTGGGCGCCCGGGCCGCGCAGGGCGTGGGTGATGTCGGCGCTGAATTCGGTGTAGCCGCCCTCGTGGCGGGCGACCTCCTTGCCGTTCACCCATACTGTGGCGATCTGGTCCACAGCACCGAAGTGCAGCAGGATATGCCGGCCTAGCCAGCTGCTGGGCAGCTTGACGACCTTGCGGTACCACATCTCGTCGTCGTGCCGTTGGATGCCGGACAGGGCGGACTCGACCGGATACGGAACCAGGATCTGCTCCCGGTACGCCCCCGGCGCGGGCGGCGCCGGCAGGACACTGCCGGCCGATCGGCCCATATAGCTCCAGACCCCGTTGAGATTCAACCAATCGGAGCGCACCATCTGGGGTCGCGGATATTCGGGCAGGGCGTTGTCCGGCTTCACCAATGTGGTCCACGGGGTGGGCAACAGCGCCGTCTTGGGGTGCCACATCACCACTGCGTTGGCCGGGGCGTTTCCGGTCAGCACCACCGCGGACATCGCCAAAAGTGCTGCGACGAAACGGCCGATCCACACCCGACGGAGCCAGGATCGTTCGGGACGCGGTTGATCGACGTCACCGGTCACGGGTTGTCCCCCAAGCCTAGAGATCACTCGCGGCCCATGCCCCCACATGGAGACCGCTTCCTGCGCAGCACACGACCAACCCAGTCCACGACACATGGTGTTCCGATGCCTGTCTGCGAGTTGACCGCGAGACAAACCCGGGAAGATGCGATTGCGGAAGCGACTCTAGCCGCCGCCGACCGGGTTGGCCAGTGCCATTGGAATCTGTGAGACCGGGGCGGACGCCGGTGCGGCACGTTGATGCTGGCCTCGCATCGGCGCATGAGTCCGTTGTCGTCGAACTCCCACAGCTCGTTGCCGCAAACTGCGCCACCATTGTCCCGCGACGTCGCGACATTCGTCGGTCGTCCAGAAGAACTTAGGTGACATCTCACGCTCTTCCCGACTGCGCGCGTGGCCACAGATCGCGGATGTGGCACCATCGCCTCATGGCGTCGGCGGCCCTTCGAAATCTCGGCACAGCCATTCCCGTCATCGCGCTGACCGGCCACTTGGGCGCGGGTAAGACCACCCTGCTCAACCACATCCTGCAAACACCGCGGGCACGCATCGGCGTGGTGATCAACGACTTCGGTGAGATCAACGTCGATGCCGGACTGGTGAGCGGCCAGATCGACGAACCCGCCTCGATCGCCGGCGGCTGCATCTGTTGTCTTCCCGACGACGGCGAGCTCGACGTCGCGCTGGCTCGTCTGGCCGACCCGAAGCTGCGGCTCGACGCCATCATCATCGAGGCCAGCGGCATCGCGGATCCCGCCGCGATCGCCCGCATCATCGGATTCAGTGAGATCGCCGGGGTGCGCGACGGCGGTGTCGTCGATGTGGTCGACGCAGTCCGACACTTCGAAACCGTCGACCGTGGCGGTCTGGCACCGGCTCGCTATGGTGCGGCGACGCTGGTGGTGGTCAACAAGCTCGACCAGCTCCCGCCGCAAGATCGCGACGCCACGGTGGCGCGAGTGGAAAGCCGTGTGCGTGAACGCAATCCGCGTGCTCACGTGATCGGGGCGGTGAGCGGCCGGATCGATCCGACCCTGCTCTACGACGTGGCGGCGGCGGTCGACGAGACCGGCCAGCTTTCCTTCCGTGACGCGCTCGTCGACGAGCCCGCACCCAACCACGTCCATGCCGACGCCGTCACCGTGGCCGCCGACGGCCCGGCCGATCCCGATCTGCTGGTCGACCTGCTGGAGAACCCGCCCGTCGGGGTCTACCGCATGAAGGGCACCGTCGCGGTGCGGGAACGCTCGGCCACCCGGACCTACGTCGTCAACGTGGTCGGGCCTTCGGTACAGATCAGCCGGGCCCCGCGAACGGACGTGGCGCACGGGCTGGTCGCAATCGGGACGCACCTGGACACCGACGAGGTTCGCCGCCGAATCACCCAGGCCCTCAAGCTTTCCGAAGAAGCCTCCCCGGCGACAGCGACCCGGCGACTACGGCGGCATCTGACCACGCGCTGAGCCGGCTCACGCTGACAGTAGGCCGGCACGCGCGGCGGTGAGCGCGACCTGCGTGGCCCGGGCGATCAGAGCTTCGTCGATGGGGTCACCGGTGGTGACCATCCGGTAGAACAGCGGCGCACGGAACGTCGCCAGCAGCGCGTCGGCATCGCAGTGCTCGGGAAGTTGTCCACGCTCGATCGCCCGCTCGACCGCCGGTCGTGCGCGCTGTGTTTGGTTGTCGAAATAGCGGCGGGTGGCCTCGCCGAGGTCGGCGGAGCGCAACCCCGCGGTCAGCACCATCGCGACGACCTGACGGCCGACACCGCCGTTGAGCACCTCGGCCAGTTCCCGGCCGAGCGCTAACAGGTCGGTCTCGATGTCGCCGGTCTCGGGGACCGGCAGAGCCTCGACCGACCACGCGGTGAGCGCGTCGACCAGCAGGTCGTCGAGTGTCGGCCAGCGCCGGTAGACGGTGGTCTTGTTCACCCCGGCGCGAGCGGCCACCGCCTCGACGGTCAGTGCCGCGTATCCAGAGTCGGTGAGTTCGGCGACGGCGGCGTCGAGGATTGCCTTGCGCACCCGGGCGCTGCGACCGCCGGTCCGTACGCCCTTGGTGGCCTGCCGGTTCTCCACTTATCGCCTCAGTTCGTTGCATTAAATCAGGAACGGTGTGACACTGAGCTTAAAGCAACTGATCGATGCGATAAGGGAGCCGGCCGTGCGATTCATCTTCGATACCGACGAGTCGTTCTCGTTCGAGACGCTGCGTGCGGTGGGCTATGCGGCCTACGGTGGGGCCGACGTCGGCGAGGTGATCACCACCGCGCAGCGCATCACGCCCGGCGACGGCGAATCCTGGTACCGGAACTGGCGCGCCCTGGCGGATCGGATCGCCGCCATCGCCGACGAGTGCGCAGTCCAGGGACATGCGGTCAGCGCCAGCGCGGCCTACCTGCGCGCCTCCAACTACTACCGGACCGCCGAGTTCTACCTGCGCGATGATCCGCGCAACGACCCCCGGGTGGCCGACACCTCGGCGCGGGCCATCGAGACATTCCGCAGCGCGGACGAGATCCGGCGGGGCTGGAAGGAGGTGCGGATCCCTTACGCGGGAGTCGAATTGGACGGCTACTACCTCAATGTCACCGGCGAGGAGCGCGGGCCGACACTGCTTGCCCACGGCGGATTCGACTCCACTGTCGAGGAGATGTATTTCGCCGTCGGGGAGGCAGCTCGGCGGCATGGCTGGAACTGCCTGCTGTTCGAGGGGCCAGGCCAGGGCAGCGCGTTGCGCCGCGACGGTCTGCCCTTCCGGCACGATTGGGAAGCGGTGGCTACCCCGGTGGTGGACTTCACGCTGGGCCTGCGCGGGGTGGACCCCGATCGCATCGCCCTGCTGGGCATGAGCATGGGCGGCTACCTGGCCCCGCGTGCAGCGGCGTTCGAGCACCGGATCGCGGCGTGTATCGCCTACGACGGGGTGTTCAGCATGGCGGCAGCGATGCCGACTGGTGCTGCACCAGAACAGGATTCGGCCACTGCTGGCGCGGCCATCGATGCCCTGATCGCCCAACGCGCTCAGGCTCCCACCGCACTTCGCTGGCTGTTGTCCAACGCGTTGTGGGTGTTCGACGCCACCACCGGCGCGGAACTGCTCGACGAGGTTGCCAAGTACGACCTGACCGGGGTCGCCGAGCGAATCCAGTGCCCGACGCTAGTCTGCGAAGCAGAGGACGATCAGTTCTTCCAAGGTCAGCCGGCCATGTTGTACGAGGCGCTGCGCTGCCCGAAGACCCTCCTGCGCTTCGCCGCCGAGGAAGGCGCGGGCGAACACTGCCACGAGGGCGCGTTGACGTTGTTCCACCAGCGAATGTTCGACTGGCTCGACGACACCCTGCGGCACGGATAGGCGAGACAATGCCTACGGAGATGAAAGCTGTTCGACTGCTCCAGTTCGGCGGCCCCGAGGTGCTGACCTACGAGACCGTTCCAGTCGCCCGGCTCAGGTGCCCGTGTGGCACCAGGGCGACAGGATCACCGATGTCAACGGTGATGGGATCGTCGCAGGGCGCGGCCACGAAGGGGATCTGGAGCAGTCCGTGGAAGTCGTCGGTCATGACGAAGGTGTGCGCGCGGGCGAACAACGGTTGGGCGTCGAACACCCGTACCCGTAGCTTCTCCCGGCGCAACCGCCCCAGTTCCCGCCCTGACTCGGGGTCGGTGACCACCGGGCCGGTGTGCGCGTGGACCGCGAACACCATGCCCACCCGGACTCCGGCCTCGGCGCCGCGGTTGATGACGAGCGTGTGGTCGTCCTCGATCAGCGCGACCCGCCCGGTGATATCAGCGCTCACGACGCCGCCAGCGAATTGCCTTCTCGCAGAGCCGCTCCCGATCCGGCCCGGATGCGCGGGCGCAACCCATAGTCGTCGGCGCGCAGCGGGACATCCGAGTAGGCCTCGGCGTCCTGCTCAGTGCCCAGCGTGAGCTCGACGGCTGTCTTCGCCTGGAACAACGCGATGACCGCCTGCTGGTGGTGGTCGGTGCCGAAGGAGGACAACGCCAGCGCCAGCTTCTTGTCGACGTACTCGACCGAACGCTGCAGATCTGAGGCGGCGGGTTCGAGCGGTCGGGCTCGCGAGCTGGGGACGACTGCGGCGCCCAGTCCGCTGTACCAGCGGTGGCCCAGGGCGCCCAGAGTGGCGGCGCACACGGGGATCACCACGACCGTGCAGACCAGACCCACGGTGTCAGCGAGGGTGATCGCGCCCACGATCCCGAGCAACATCAGGATGGCTGCGGCGCCGAAGGCCTGCACCGCCGGCGGCACCGCCTCGATCGCGCGCCAGACCTGTTGGACGGTGCGCGCGAAGAATCGAGCGGCGGTGGCAATGGCCTTGCCGACGGCGGCGATCGCCTGGACCAGGCTGCGGCCCACCTGATCGGCTTGCTGGCGGTTGACCGGGGACTTCGGCATCGACCAGGAGCGTCGGCGCGCCGCGGGAGCGGGTTGCGGAGCCGCCGCCGGCTCGGGGGTCACCGGGGCGGTCGGCTCGCCGCTCGCCTCGGGTGCGTCGGATGTCGCGGGCTGCTCGTCAGGCGCTGCCGCCTGGTTAGTCACATCAGTATCAGCAGACACATTCGTATCATCGCGCCAATAAGTCGGATCGTCGCCCTGGCGCGCCGAGGTCGGTGTGACTTGCTGGTTAACCGGTGGCGGCCGCGGCGATATCGGCAGCACTGATTCCTGAGAGGTCGGGGACGTTCTGCATGAGTTCGATGCGCGTGCCGTCGGGGTCGGTCAGGTAGATGAACCGGCCGGACGCCGGGTCCCCGATGTCCCCGAGGACGGTGCGCGTCGACTCCACGAAGGTGCCCCCGTGGGCGACGATGGCCTCGGTCAGACCGTCGACATCCTCCACCCGGAACGATAGGTGGGTCAGGCCGAGTTCGGTCATCGGCTTGCGCTGCCCCGAGCCGGTTATCGGAACGTCGACCCACTGCAGCAGTTCGATCCGGATGTCGTCGCGAATGAGCATCGCGGAGCGGAACCGACCCTCTTGCTCCATGGTGGCGGCGACTTCGTTGTTGTCGAAGTCGAGTCGGTAGAGCTGCACGAAGCCGAAAACCCCGGTGTAGAAGCGGATCGACCGGTCGAGGTCGGTGACGCAGATACCGATGTGAGAGAAGCCCTGGATCATTCGCGCAGTCTGGCAGAACGCGCTCCCGGTCAGCGGTGTCAGTACCGATGACCGGGAGCGCGGCCAGCTAGCTGCCCGCAGCGGCCCGCTTGGAGCGCGCCGTGCCGGCCTTGCCGGACGCGGTTGCCGACGCGTGATCGGATGCTGCCGCCGACGTGGCGGCGCGGTTCGCCCCGACGGCGACGCGATTGGTGGCCTGGGTGCGGGCGCTGGATCCGGCCGCAGCGCGGACTGTCTTGTCCGACAGGCTGTTAGATGCTGCATCACGAGGCGAGTCGGTAGCGCTGCCGGCCGCCGGCTCCGACTGTGCAGCGGACTTCGTGGCGACGGTGATCGGCGCGGTGACCGAGGCGGCGGCGGTCAGCGCCGAGCGGGGCACCTCGTTCGCGGCGGCGGCCGCGGACGTCGCGCCGTTCCAGCCGATGGCCTTGGCGATGGCGCGGGCGAGATCCATCATCGCCCCGATGGGCCCGACGCCGGTGCCGGTGGCGAGACCGACGTGGACGGGCAGGCCGAGCACGTTACTGTCATAGGCCAGGTCGAGTGCGTTGAAAATCGAGCCACCCGGGCTGAGCAACCCGCCCAAGGCAATGCCGACCGTGACACCGGCCGGGAAGGTGACGCCGAGAGACGGCCCTATCGCCGTCACCAGGCTGGTGAGGTCGATGTGCTGCCCACCACTGAGGAACGCGTCGGCCATCGCCGCGGGAATGCCGGCCAGTGTGTTCAGCGCGGCCGTCATGTCGGGGTTGGAACCGGTGACGTCGTCGGAGATCGAATCCAAGGAGGACTGCAGCACCAGCAGCGGTCCCAGGATGGGGCCGGCCATGCCCAACACCACCCCACTGAGGGCCGTGGTGGAGAAGCCGAGCAGCTGCTGGCCCATCTCAGAGATGCTGAAGTGCAACGCATCTGGGATGCCAGGCAGCTGCAGAACGGCCGGCAGCAACTGGTAGAGGGTGCGGTGGGTGGTGTCCAGGGTGGAGAGGTCCGGCTTGGTGAACGCGGCGAGAGCGCTGGCGGCGTTGGCCTGGATCTGAGCGGCGACGGTCGCGAGATCGGGCAGTTCGGAGAGGTACTTCTGCTGGTTGGCGGTGATCTGCTGCAGGATCGGGGCCGGCGCCGCGCGCCACTCGTCGTAGAGGGCGGTGGCGTTCTGGCTGGCCTCGGCGAACACTTCCTGCCAAGTGGTGGCGGCGAGCTGGACGGCAGCCTGGGCGTGCATTGTCGGCTGCGGCAGCACAGCCGGGCTGATTGCGATGGCGCCGGCCCCAACCACCGCGACACCAGCAGAAATGAAGGGCCGAGACGTTGCAAGCATGTTGACTCCCCGTCGTCGTGTCACCCCCGACCCGAGCAAGAACGGTACCGGAGGTACCACGTCCCGACATCGAAATCGAAAGGTAAATGCGCAGGTTTCTCGTTAGCTCGACGATCGCCGGTGGGCGCCAGAGACGGTCGATTTTTCGCTGAAAGCCGCGTCCTCGCTTCGGTGTGAGCGCCGCTCCGAGAGCCCGTTGTTGTGGCTGAGTCGCAACTTTGGCGAATAGTTGTTCTTTTGATAACCAACCACTTTCACGTCCATAAGTCGTCGAAGGCGCACTGTATGAGCCGCGTGGCGGTACTTCAGCGAACAGTCATACCGATTGTCGAGCAGCGACGCAACCGATGCCCTATCGAGTCCCGGCGGTGGCCATCATTGTTAGCCGGCATCTCGGACGGGTGCTCGCGCAGGTGGCCCACGATCATCGTCGGCGCGGTCGCGGCAGTGGGTGCCCTGGTGTGGCTCCTTCGGAACCGGTCAGCCGGCGGCCGACACGAGATGCCGGATCTGCCGGGGGCGCACGAGGCAGCCGCGATGGATCCTCCGGCCACCGAGCCGGCGTCCCCGGTGTGAGAGCCGTTCTACCAGATCCGAATCCAGTCGACGAGCATCGACGCCGGGAAGTTCCCGAGGGAGGGATCCCCACCCCCGGGTCCCCCGACCGCGAGGTTGAACATCGGGGACAGCCAATACCCGGGGTTGTTGAAGGGCCAGCGTAGATCCGTCGGGTTGCCGTGGACCGGAATGGGTTTCGGCGGCACCGAGAAGTAGGGAGCAGCCCCGTCGACGTAATCCCGCCAGAACTTGAACCCGTCGGCGTCCCAGCGCATTCGCCAGTTGTGCCACCCGCCGTCGATCAGACTGGCGATGGACTTGCTCTCCCACGTCTTACCGTTCGACGCAGCGTGCACGGTAGTTCCCGGGGGCCAGCTACGGTTGCCGTAGAACTCGGCGATGTCGACCTCACCATCGGGCAGCGGGTCTTCGTTCACCGCCCAATAGGCCGGCCAGGCTCCCGACGTCAGGCAATCGAACTTGACCCGCGCCTCCCAGGTGTGGCCCATCGGGACCCGCCAGTTCCCCCGTACCTTGCCGGTGAAGTACTGGTCGTCTTCCCGGGTGGCGCGAAGCACGAGGTTCGAATTTCCGTCGAGGAAGACGTTCTGGCGGTCATCGCGGTATTGGCCTTCGACCGGTGGCCAGACGTCGTCCTGCCAGTTCTGGATCGACCAATTCGCCGGGTTGGGAGCTGCCCCCGCCGGGCCGTCGAAGTCGTCGGCGAACAGGTAGGGCGCGTCGGCCTCGGCGGTCTTGAGCGGGATTGCTGCGGCCAACAAGCCGAGCCCTGCCAGCACCATCATGCTGCGACGATCCAGTTCGAACACGGCCACACCATAAGACGAACAGCGGGTTGCGGCGCGTCAAAGCACCAAAAATGCCTGTTCGGATCGGCTAGGGGCGGACCAGCTCCGGGTGAAAGGTGGCGACCATCCGTCGCATGCCGTCACGCCAGTCGACACTGGTGGTGCCGATCAGCTCGTGCATCTTGGTGACATCCAGCGGATTGCCGCGCAGCGCTTGATCGCTCTCCTCGAATACCGGTTCCTTGCCGACGAGCAAGCCGAGATAGGTGCACCACTGCTGGATGCTGACGAATTGATCGCCGCCCCAGTTAACCGTGGTGACCGGAACCGAGGCCACCTCAAGCAATTTCGGGATCATCGCGATGATGTCGTCCTCGTGTATCGGGTTGTAGACGGCGGGCCCGCCGGACGGGACGGGGATCGGGATGCCGCCGAGCAGCATCTCGAATTGGAAGAGCGGCCAGCCGCCGTTGTCGCCGTAGGGCACGTTGAGGCGGGCGATGGTGGCCGGCAGACCGAGCACCCGCGCCATGGTGGCGACGACGACCTCGCCGGCGATCTTGGAGATGGAGTAGGTGGGAAGCAGGGTTTTGTGGTTGTCGCCGTGCACGGCGCGTTCGGTCCGAGGTTCGTCGCCGGGCGGGTCGTAGACGGCCCCCGAGGAGCAGTGCAGGAAGGCTTTGGCGTCTCGGCAATGCGCCATGAGAAGGCCTGCCGACTCCGCGTTGGCCGCGAGGTCCTTGTCCCATCTGCCGCTCTTGGCGACCGCCAAGTTGAGGACGTAGTCGAAGTCCGACGGCAGGCCGGTGAAGTCCCCGGCGGCCATGTTGACCGACTCGCAGCGCACGCCGGCCTTCTCAAGGCGTTCGCGTGCCGCCGCATCGGTGAAGCGGGCTACGCCCCATACCTCGTTGTCGCCGGCCAGGGCCAGGGCGACGGGGACGGCGACCTGGCCGCTAGCACCGGTGATCAGGATTTTCGATCCGCGCATCGGCCGATGGTAGGCAGCCGATGCGCTCGTGACAGCGCTTTGTCCCGGTGCCACTCGGCCGGACTACTCCGCGGTGTTGCCCCCGACCACGGCGTGGATGCGGCCCCGCGGGTAGGGCAGTTCGATGCCGTTCTCGTCGTAAGCGCGCAGGATCTCCCGCCGCAGCCGGCGCTGCACCGACCACTGAGCACTGGGCTTGGTCTTCAGCGTCATCCGCAGCGTCAGCAGATCCGGCGCGAGTTCCTGCACGCCGAGCATCTCGGGCTCGCCGAGCACTTTGCCGCCCAGCGCCGGGTCATTGATGGCCTCCGTGGCCGCCGCCAGGGCCACCCGTTCCGCCTCGTCGACGTCGGCGGTCAACGCAACCGGCACCTCGATCCGGGCGACTGCATACTCCTGGCTCATATTGCCGACCCGGGCGATCTCCCCGTTGCGGACATACCAGAGGGTGCCGTCGATATCGCGGACAGTGGTGATGCGCAGGCCGACGCTTTGGACCTCCCCGGACATTTCGCCGAGGTCGACGATGTCTCCGACGCCGTACTGATCCTCGAGCAACATAAAGACACCGCTGACGAAGTCGCGCACCAAGTTCTGGGCGCCAAATCCGATTGCCAGACCGATCACCCCGGCCGAGGCGATGAAGGGCGCCAGATTCACCCCCACCACGTTGAGGGCGGCAAGCACCACCCAGGTCAGCAGGATGATCGACACCGTCGATTTGAGGACCGACCCGATGGTGTGTGCGCGCTGCTGGCGACGTCGATTGATGGACTCCCCCGTCGACGTCGTCGGCACCCGATGGCGCAGGGTGCGCAGCAATGCCGGTTTCTTGCGCGTGCTCGGCTGCTCCGCGTCGGGCTCTTCACCGGTCCGGCCGGTGGTGGCCCGGTCGATCATCCGGTGCAGGACATACCGCGCGATCAGGACGACGATCAGGTATGCCGTCAAACGGATCGGCACCTCCACGAGCCAGTGCTGGGTGGTGTCCGTCCATTCGAAGGCCAAGTTGCGTGCATCCATGTCTACGACATTACGTACCCACGATCGTCGGCATCGACGCCTCCGAACCTATCGTCACCCCGATGGCACCGAAGATCACCGCGCATCAGGGCGGTCGGCTACGCCGAAACAACGCCGCGCCCAATCGTTTTCAGGATCATCGTCGGCGACGGGGTCAACCGTTAGGTGGCCCGGCGGTAGCGGGCGTCGGCGACGGTCTCGCGCCGGTTCTGCTCCAGCGATCCGACCCGTCCATGAACCCACATTTGAGCGTCTTGCCGTAGATCTGGTAGCACCCGTATCCGACCACCACGAGGCCCCCGACGATCCATCGTCCGCCCGGAAGGCCCAAGACCACCGCGGTGGCCTGCTGGCGAGACTGGCCGCCGCCTACACCGGAAGCACCGCCGGCAGAGCCACCCCAGTGGCGATCAAGATCAAGAGCGACGTCAACGCAGGGTGCCGGCAGGGTCGGTGAGGAGCCTGTCGTCGGCGCGAGTTCGGCGCTCTTGCCCAGCGTTTTCACCCGCCGCGCGACGGGTATCTGAGCGACGCCTGAACACAACCGCTACGTTGGCTGGACCGGGTGTGCCTGATCGCCCGAGCTGATCGAATCGCGGCCCCATTGCCGAGGCCACCATCCACGTCGCGAAGGAGCCACGAGATGAATGCCCGCGTCTGCACTTTGCTCTCCGCCGCCCTGCTGGCTGCCGCACTGCTCTTCGCACCCGGCGCGGCCGCCGACCCCATCGCCGGAGCGGACGCGACCATCGCCGGAGCAGACGCGGCCATCGCCAAGGCCGAGAGCGCGCTCGGGACAGATATGTTCGGCCCCTACGGATGCGAGGCCTTCGTGGCCTATGCCTACGGCGTGTCGCAGGCGCAGTACGGCTGGGACGGCGCCGCCGAAACGATGTACCAAACGCTGCTCCGCCAAGGCCAGATCCACACCGACATGGACGCTCCGCGGGGCGCACTCGTCTTCAGCAAGAGCCCGTACGGCGCCCACATCGACATCGCCCTCGGTGACGGGACGTATGTTTCCGGCGGCGTCCAGGGGCTCAAGCGCGGGTACGGCGACGGGCACAACATCCAGATCCTGCCGAGCCCCCATGTGGGGAACGGTTGGGTCTACCGCGGCTGGAGTCTGGGTTACCCCCAAATGTCCTGATGGCACATGTCCTGATGGCACTCCGCAGTGCCGCGTGACCGGTCAGTCGCGCTTCGCCTCATAGCGCAGCAGCACCGCGCCACCGGGAAAGGTGCGGTTCTCGACCAGTCGCAGCGAAATCCGAGAAGGCAGGGCCGGGAAGAACGGCGTGCCGCCGCCGACGGCATTCGGCGCCAACACGATCCGGTATTCATCGACCAGTCCGGCCTGCACGATCGGGGCGGCCAGCGTCGCGCCGGCCACTTCCAGGTTCCCGTCGGTCTCGACTTTCAGCTTCCTGACCACCTCGACCGGGTCGCCGCGTTCCAAGCGCGAGTTCCAGTTGACGGTGTCCAGGGTGCGGGAGAACACGACCTTGGGCATGTCACGCCAGATCTGGGCGAAATCGACGATGTGAGGGGAGGCATCGGGGGCCTGATCGGCGGTAGGCCAGTATTCGGCCATCAGCTCGTAGAGTCGCCGGCCGTAGAACGACAGGGCGGTCTGCCGCTCGAAATCGTTCCAATATTGGTGCAGCTCTTCGCTCGGCGCGGACCAGCCGATGTCGCCTCGCGCATCGGCGATGTAGCCGTCCACCGAGACGTTGAAGCCGTAGATGAGTTTTCCCATACGAATCAGACTGCACGAGCGCGCGAAAGTCATCGCTAGTCGACCGAGAGGCGCAGCCTCCTCCAGACACCGAAGCGGTCAGAATTACTTGGCGGCCCTGGCCGACCTGCCGGACTTGGCCGTCGAGCCCTTCTTGCCCGCGCTGGCCTTCGAGTCGTGGCGCTTACCAGTCACCGATCCTGCCTTGGCGTCGCTCGACGAGGAGCCGGAGCTGCTCGTGGCACAAAATCGTGTCTATCCCGCCTCTCTCAGTGCCCCCAGTCGGACTCGAACCGACACTGTGCGGATTTTAAGTCGGATTTCCCGGTCCCAGTGCAGTAGCTGCAATGGTTCGCGGAGCTCTAGCAGGACCTCTATTCGCCTATTCCTACCTGGGCGGATGTCGACCAAAACGCATAGCAGCGGCTGCGCCATCTGTTAGCCCACTTCCGCAAGTTGCCGCGCGGGTATGGACGCGACGTGGACGCCGGGACGAAGCCCCGCACAAGCCAAATTCAGTCGTCGCCATCCGCAACAGCTGCGGCTTCGTCGCCGTCCTCTTCCTCCCAGCCCTGGAAGCTGGCCGCGAAAGCCAGCACTCGCGGCGCGAGCAGATTCATCGGCGGCGACATATTCCGGCGAGTGAAGCCCGGGCCATCCTGGAACGCACGCTGCCCCTTCGCACCGTCGGGATAGCGGGCCAAAAACTCCCGTACCGTCGCAGCGTCTTCCCCGGCCTTCGGATACAGAATCCGGTCCAGCTTCTCTTGCAGCGACCCGATCAGCGGCTGGATCTTTTGGATCATGTGCAACACGCTCGGGTCAGAGTCACTGTCCTGCAACTCATTACGCTTTAGCCAGGGCTTATTCCTGGCCTCCTTGGTGAAGTCGAACATGTATTGGCGATGCATGTACACGTTGACGGCGTTTTCACCATGTAGGCGTGCCGCGAAGTCGTACTTGAATGCATTGATGTCACCGTGCAGCAGCGCATCACGCATTTCAAGTAGCCAGCGGTACTCAAAGGAGTCCACCTTCAAGTCGTTGAACAGGGCCAGGACTGCCTGTTCTTGCGGCGTTCGACGGCCGAAGGTGTCGCGCACCGCGCGGATCGTCTGATCTTCGTGACTCTGCAGGGCGCTGGTGAAGGAAATGAGCGCTGACCGCACCTTGCGCCGACGCTCGTCAAACGCATCCCCGTCAAAGATACTGATCTTGTTGTCCCGCAGGTCTTCAAGGATTGAAACCAGCTGATCCAGGAACCTGTCGCTCTCATCGGAGACGTGGCCGAGCAGCTCACTGTCCAGCATCTTCCGGATGCGTTCGTAAGCATCGCGATAGCGCTTGTCGTCGTCTTCGGTCAACGAACACACCTTCTCGATTATCGGAGCATCACAGCGGCTGAGATCCAGGTGAATCAGGATTGCGCCGTATGGATCTGGCGTGTTCCCGGTGAACGAGTCCAGCAAGTTCTAGAGTCCTGTAGCCCGATGGTGGGCGAGAAGGGACGATGAACGTATGGCTGGTCGGAAGCGGAACTCCGCAGAAGACATCGTGCGCAAACTGCGCCGTGCGGACGAACTGGCCGCCGAAGGCAAGACCGGCGAGGAAATCGCAGCCGAACTCGAGGTGTCTGCGGCGACGTTGTACAACTGGCGTCGCGCCTACGGCGGGATGGACACCGATGCCGCCAAGGAACTCAAGGAATTGCGCGAACAGAACGCCCGACTGAAGCGATTACTGGCCGAGGCCGAGCTGGTCAAAGACGCCTTGCGGGAGGTCGCAAAGGGAAAATTTTAGGCCCAGCTGCCAAGCGCCGCGCCGTCGGCATGCTCACCTCCATGATGGGCATGTCGGAACGGTTGGCGTGCAAAGCCGTTGGGCTGCCCCGCTCCACCTGCCGTCGCCTGCCGTTGTCGCAGACCCCCGCCGATCCCGATGCCGAGATGCGGGCCTGGCTGCGCACGTACGCGACGAAGAACCCATGCCATGGGTTCCGCCGTGCCTGGGCGGCGTTGCGCTACGACGAGCGCCGTGAGGTCAATTTGAAGAAGATCCACCGGCTGTGGCGCGAGGAAGGGCTGCAGGTGCGGGTGCACAGTCCGCGCAAGCGGGCCGGGGTGTCGTCGATCCCATCGATCGAGGCCGATGCCCCGAACGTGGTGTGGGCGATCGACTTCCAGTTCGATTCCACCGTCGACGGCAAGGCCATCAAGATCGCCTCGATGATCGACGAGCACACCCGCGTCTCACTGCTGCACATCGTTGAGCGGTCGATCACCGCCGACCGACTCGTCGCCGATCTCGCCAACGTGTTCGCCGCAGCGGGTGGGCCGCCGAAGGTGCTGCGGATGGACAACGGTCCGGAGTTCATTTCCCAAGCGCTGCAGCAGTTCTGTGACGGTCGGACTGGTATGTCGTATATCCCGCCAGGAGCGCCATGGAACAACGGACACATCGAATCGTTCAACAACCGACTACGCAAGGAGTGCCTCAACCGCAACCACTGGAACACCCTGCTCGAAGCCCGCGTGGTCATCGGCGACTTCAAGCACGAACACAACTACCGGCACCGCCACTCGGCCCTGGGCTACCGCACCCCGGCCGAGTACGCTGCCGTCTGCAGCTGCACCCACACCCCGATGGACTGCAACATCAACTGAAACTGGATCACACCACCCCGACTCAAGAACCGGGTGGACTCAGAATCGGGGACTCGCCA